>CAZTKP010000032.1:0-21648 GCA_964614215.1 uncultured Spirochaetales bacterium
AACCCTCCGAACTTTGACATTTTTCTAATAATCATTATAATTTTCCCGTTAATTGTCCGCTGGAAAGCGATTATGAATAGATATTTACGGTTAGCGGTTCTCACATACACAGCTCTTCTCACATTTTCCGGCTGTCAGTTTTTCCAGGAACATGATGCCGAGATCGGTGTTTCCTGGGATAATAAGAGCGTAAAGAAAAACATCCAGACATCGTATATTCAGGTTCCTGCAGGAAAATATGATGAGATATTTTCAGAAGTTATCGGAGAAAAAGAATGGAAGACCGCTGAAGAACTTTTCAGAAAAAGAGCGGGTATCATTAAATTCATGGAAGGCGATGTCTTCTCAATAACTACAGCCGGAGACAGGGTTCTTTCCTACGACCTTCACAACTATAAGAACCGTTCTTCCGGACAGAAAATATCTTTTGAAAAGGTAGGGAAACGCTATAAAAAAGAAGTGGATGATATTGCACTTGAGATCAAAACGGTCGTAAAGCATTTTGTCATCAGGAAATCTTTTTCGCAGGACTATCCCGTTTTTTATGAGATGGCAAAAGAGAGACTTCTGTGGGACTGGGGAATACTGGATAAACTTGAAAAAGGTGATTCCATCGCTCTGCTTATAAAAGGAATCTTTGATAATGATATTATCATACATAATTTCGGGATACTGGGGTTTGCCGTAAAAAGCAAAAGCCTTGGAGATTTTTCTCTGACGGCCTTTAGAGACTATCTTTACGGAGATTATTTCACTACAACAAACAGGATCGTTCTTTCACCTCCCGGAGAACTCAGAACACCTATCGACAACGGCCGCATAACCAGTTTTTTCGGCTACAGAAAGGATCCTTTTAACAGAAGAAGACGTTTTCACAACGGAATTGACATCAAGGCAAAGAGAAACGCACCTGTCAGGGCCGCTGCAGACGGCGTTGTCACATATGTAGGGAGAAAAGGAAGGCTTGGAAAGACCGTTGTAATAAATCACGGAAACGGAATGAAAACGATCTATGGACATCTCAATAAATATCTGATCGGCTCAGGTCAACATGTCCTTAAAGGGGAAGTTATTGCAGGAGCTGGCAGCACAGGAAGGTCAACTGCCACTCATCTTCACTTCACGGTTCTTGTCGATGGAAAGGCTGTGAATCCCCTCAAGTACACATATGAAAGAGTATGGACTCCGCCTTTTGATATTGACGGACAGTTCAGGGACGTTTCAATAGCAAGAGCAAGCTATCTTGAAGAATCAATGAACAGAGAAAGAACTATCTACATCGAAGAAAAGATCGCAGATGCAAAATCAGAATAAAATTATCCGAGGTAAATATGACACTACCAGTTGAGATCCTGCCTTTAGGCGGACTGAAAGAAGTTGGAAAGAACTGTACCATAATAAAATACGGGCAGGATGCCTTAATGATAGACTGCGGAATGGGATTCCCGGGCAACGATGACTTCATGGACGATGACTTCTTTATTCCCGACCTTGACATTATTGAAGAACTTGATCTGGATCTTCACGGATGTGTGATAACTCACGGGCATGAAGACCATATCGGCGGAGTTCCCTATCTCCTTAAGCGGTTCGACATTCCTGTCTATATGACGAAATTTCCTCACAACATCCTTGCAGAAAGGCTGAGCAAATTCGCAAAATATAAGAACATAGTTTCATTTAACTCAAAAAGGATACCTCTTATCGAGTGCGGACCTTTTACAGTTGAAATGATCAACGTCCCTCACTCAATACCCGAAGCGAAAGGACTAGTAATAAAAGTCGGAGAATACAAGATCGTCCATACCGGAGATTTCAAATTAAAAAAAGCAGGAAAATCACCATTTGAGGGGAAGATCTCTGAAAATACCGATATCCTGATGATCGACAGCACGAATATTGAGCAGCCCGGACGATCTGAGGATGAAAGTGTGATAATTAAGAACATTTCAAATATCATAGAGAACGCTCCCGGCAGAATTATTGTCACCGGGTTTTCTTCAAACACTGAAAGGATCAGAAACATTATAGATATAGCTCTTTCACAGAAACGTGTCGTCGGACTTCTTGGAAGAAGCGTCAACTCCTATGCTTCCATTGCTTCGGAGCTTGGATACATGAAACTTCCGCCTTCAGTGATAACTCAGCAGTCAAAGATAAATCAGATACCTGAGAACAAACTGCTGCTGATAGTTACAGGATCGCAGGCCGAACCGAGAAGCGTAATGAAGAGAATGAGTCTCGACATGATGAAGTCCGTTTCTATTAAATACGGTGATACGATAATATTTACGTCGAAGAATATTCCCGGCAACGAGCTCTCCATCGGAAGAATGATCGACAATCTTGTCGAAAAAGGAGCCGAAGTATACTACGAGAACACAGACAAGATCCACGTTTCAGGACATGCCAATCAGCAGGACATCGTCAACACCGTTATCACTGTGAACCCCGACCTTGTCCTTCCTGTTCACGGACACAGAAGATTCCTCAATTTAAATGCGAAGCTTGCAAGAAGGAACGGTTTTAACGCACAGGTGATCACCGACGGAGAAATGCTTTTATACAGGAAAAAGAGAATGCCTGTTATTTCTCAGAAGTTCGATCTCACTGTCAAGGTCGTCTCCAATAACGATCCCGATCTTGTGGACGTAGAAACTGTAAGAGACAGAAAAAGGATCGCCAGGGCAGGATTTATGAACGTCCTCCTGACTGTTGACTTTCTATCTAACACTTTGCTTTCCAGACCGAGACTTGTCTCAACAGGAATAGCTTCTACCGCAAGAATGAAAAAAATAGAAAGAGAGATCCAGAGCATTATCAGTGACCACTTCAAGGAAGAGATCCCTGAAGATCCCTACTGGAAAGATGTCGAGGAAGAGATCAGAATAAAGGTAAGAAGACATCTGTATTCAATTACAAGAAAAAAACCTATTGTGAACGTGATTATAGTGAATCTGGACTGAGAATTATTTTTTCATATTCATGACTGCGGACTCAGCAGCTTTAATAAGAACATACTTCGTGGGAGCTCCGGTAAGAAGCGGATGTGTTCCTATCTGGAATGAGATAAGTTCAAAAACGCTTACCGATTTCTGAATTGCAAGACCAATAACATTGATAAGCTCTCCTACTGATTTTCCACCGCAGATCTCACCGCCGATAATAATTCCATCTATCGGAGAAACGATGAGCTTAACTCTCAGCTCACTTGTGTCTGCAAAAGCACCCGGGTGTCTGTCAACATCCTGAAACTTTCCTACCACATATTCGATTCCCGCATTCTTTGCAACCTGTTCTATTGCGCCTGCAGAAGCAAAGGCCTTTCCTCGAATATCAGTAGAGAAAACACTAAGCGTTCCCATTATATTTCTCTTGAGTCTGATGGAGAAAAGATTATATCCCAGAACTCTTGCTTCAGCAGTTGCAGTCGATGCCAGCATTACATTGTCATCGTCTCCTGTGATAAAACCTTTTGTTCCTGCACAGTCGCCAACTGCATAGACATCCGGTTCGCTTGTTCTGAGATAGTTATCAACACAGATAGCTTTCCATTCGTTAAGTTTAATACCGGCTTCCCATGCAAGCTCAATTCTAGGTTTATACCCAATCGCCATAATAACTATGTCTGCATCAAGTTCTTTACCCGTTGACAGAACAACTTTTTCAACCTTACCGTCACCTTTAACTTCCAGAACTTTTGTTGAAGTATGAAGGTCTATTCCTGCCTCAAGGATCTTTTCCTGAGCCAATTCACAGGCATCTTCCGAAAAAGCTCTGAAGAGACAGTATTTTTCCATTTCGATAAGAGAAACTTTTTTCATAGGATCTCTTGCAAGCTGTTCAGCAACCTCAACACCGATGAATCCGCCACCGACAACAACGATGTTCTTAGCAACATCTGTCTTTTCCTTAAGAGCCTTAATAGCATTGTAACTTTTCTTAATGTATTCAACACCTTCAAGATCATATCCCGGGATAAACCTTGGGATCGTAGGAAGAGAACCTGTAGCAAAAACAAGTTTTCCGTAACCTATCAAATCTCCATTTTCAAGCTTGACGGTGTGGTCTTTTGTACTTATTTCAGCAACAGTAGCTACAAGCACTTCTCCGCCGGCATCAACAAAAGGTTTAGGTCCCATAACATTCTTGTCAACACTTCCTACATCATGAAACACATAGGGAATTCCACAAGGAACGAGGCCTTTTTCCTCTTCCTTTAACATAAGAAAAGATTTTTCAGGATACTGTTTTTTACCTGTTACACCTGTAATAATACCAGCGGGCCCGCCACCGATAATTACAACGTCATAATTTTTTACGCCCATATTTTCCTCCAGCAAAATAAGTTTAAGCAGGCTAATTTATCATAAAAAAAAGTCAAGTCAACTGATAAGAAGTAAAATTTTAAGAACAATTAGAAAAAAAATTTATTCCGGATTTACAACATCTTTCATAGAGTATTCTCCAGCTGATTTCCCGGTTAGAAAAAGGACTGCTGAAACCGCTCCGTGAGCAAAGATATTCCTTGTCAGAGCCCTGTGCGTTATCTCTATCCTTTCACCTTCAAAAGCAAAGATAACAGTATGTTCCCCGGGCACATCACCGCATCTGACACTTGAATAACCTATCTCTGAAACCGACCTTTCACCGACAAGACCATCTCTGGACATCACATCGTTCAGTTTTCTTGACGGCTGATTATCTTTAATGATCTTTCCGAGAGTCAAAGCCGTTCCTGAAGGCGCATCTTTCTTTTTATTATGATGCATCTCCACTATCTCAATATCGGCCTGTGTCGCAAGAGGTGCGATTTTTTCAAGAACCTTAAAAAGAATATTAACACCTCGGCTCAGATTTGAAGTATGGAGAACCGCGATCTTTTTCGAAGCATCCTTTAAAACCTCTCTGTCATCTTCATTGAGTCCCGTCGTTCCGGATACGAAAGGCTTCCCGTTATTCACCGCCCATTCAAGAGCCTTTCTACAGCCTTCAGGAGTTGATATATCAAGAACTGCATCGATCTTTTCAGCAACAGATCCCTCAACTGATCCAACACTGTTGTGAGCATCACAGAAAGCTGCCACTGCAATATCCTCTCTATCTGAAATAATTGCCGCAACAGCCTTTCCCATTCTACCTTCGCTACCGTTAAGCAGTATATTTATCATCAGTTCCCCCCGTAGGTTTCGAGTTCATCTTTCAGACTTCTCGACATCAGATTCCTTATGCTGTCTTTAATATCTGCATTCTCATAGATCAGAGCGTAGAGACTTTCGACTATGGGCATCTCGACCCCCGCCTTTTTAGAGAGATCATAGGCCGAAGCCGTTGTGGGAACTCCTTCAGCGACCATTATCATACTGTCCAGGATATCGTTTATCTTCTCGCCCTGACCAAGACGGATACCCACCTGCCTGTTTCTGCTTAGACTGCCGGTACAGGTGAGAACAAGATCACCGATCCCGCTTAAACCCGAGATAGTCATCGGATTTCCGCCCATAGCGATCACAAGTCTTGATATTTCCGCAATTGCTCTCGTTATAAGCGCCGCCTGTGCATTTTTTCCAAGCTGCATTCCTTCAAGTATTCCCACAGCGATAGCATAGATGTTTTTGAGAGCTCCTCCGAGCTCCACTCCCGTTACATCAGCCGACCTGTATATCCTCATATAATCTGTGTTGAACAGTGACTGAACAGTTCCCATACTATCCTGGTCGTATCCTGCAACTACAGCGCATGTCGGAACTTTCTGAGCAAGTTCTCTGGCAAAAGTAGGTCCGGATATCACAAAAATATTCCTATGAAGTGCCGGCGGCAGCATCTCTATTGCAACCTGATGCATGGTTTTCAGCGTTCCTTTCTCTATCCCTTTCGAAGCAAGCACTATAAAAGTTCCCGGAGAAACGAGAAACGAGATCTGTCTCAACGACTCCCTTAAGAACTGCGCCGGGGTTGCCATCACAACAAGGTCTTTTGAATGAACAGCCTGAGATATATCTTCTGTCGCTGTAAGATTTTCAGGCAACTTTATTCCTGGAAGGAAAAGTTCGTTCTCATGACGGGAATTTATTGAATCGACTATCTCATTTTCCCGTGCCCATATCCTGACATCATAATTCTTGCCGGCAAGCAGAGCTGCCAGAGCAGTACCCCAGCTTCCTGCAGAAACAACACCTGCTTTCAAACTCATTACTTCCTCCGTATTCAACACTCGGGCGCATTTTACTCTTTAGGTATATACTAGTCAAATTATGACAATTCACCGCCTGGAACAAAAAAATATCCGTGTGAAAAATTTGATTTACTGTCCGGGGTGAGTATACTTCCGCGAAGATTTTCTGTTTTTTGGAGGAATTTGAATGGCTAGAGTAACTGTTGAAGATTGTTTGGAAAAAGTTTCAAGCAGACTGGAACTGATCATACTTGCTGCAAAGAGGACCAGACAGCTTCTTGATGGTGCAGAACCCCTCATTTCGAACACCAGAGGAAACAAGGAACCCATCGTTGCACTCCGTGAAGTAAGTGCGGGCAAAATACAGCTCAAGGAAAGTGAGGCCAAGGTTAAGAAACATGCTAGAAGAAGACGTAAGATCTCCAGATATATTAGAAATCAAGACGACTAGACCATGTTTGTTTTTCCCGGATTCAATTCGAATATCGAGCATAGGAACAAAACCTACCACATCCAGACCGAAGTAAATACTGTTGACGACAAGAATAAAGTAAATACTGTTGTTTATCTCTCAGGAACTATTCTCACATCAATGAGTTCCGTTCTCTCTCAGGAAGATTCCGTAAACCGGGAAACAGCCGTGAGAGCGGTCAGAAAACAGCATAATAAGATAATCCGGGATCTCATTTCTGATCAGCTTGAACCACAGAAGAAAAAGCAGGATCAGGATGCTATTGATTTTACAGGTATGTATGCAAACCGTAAAGCACTTTCATCTGAAGGAGTCTATAAACCTTTTGAGATCTACAGATCACTTCTTCTTCGCGATGACGATGAAAGTTCTAATATAGTGTAAGTTTGAAAGGCGTTTTTTAATACTAAAAAGTTTGACTGTTATTCAAAAATCTGATAAGCAGTAGGCGAAGATAGTTTTTGGTGACACAATGGACAATTTATTTGATAGGTAGAAAGATGAAAGTAATTAAGAACTTACTTATCGCAATTCTTGTTATCAGCTTCGTTTTTCCAGCATTCGCTCAGGATGCGGCACCTCAGGGTGGAGTTAACCTGAAAGTTGGAGAAAGTTTTTATTTTGAAGGCGATGTTTCCTCAAAAGAAGGTGGTGATCAGGAAGAATCGATGGCAGAAATCCAGAGAACTCCTTTTTACAAATCCACATGGTTTATTACAGCAGTTTCCGTTGTTGTAATAGCCGGTGCAGCAGTCGGTATCTACTTCGGGACAAGAACTGAGGATCCTGATGGTAAGACCGTTGAGTGGGAATAAGTAGATTATTAATGTTAAAAATACTGTTGGAGGAAATAATGAGAAGCATTTTTTCAGCTCTTCTGCTTCTGATGGTTACCGGAATGCTCGTTTCGTGCGACTCAGGCAGCACTGGTGATTTCAAGATCCGTTTAAGACTTCCCATTGACGACGAGGTCTGCGATTATTATGACCCTGACTCTGATGATGATACCTACTGTATCCTCAGAGGTGATCAGATACTTATGGAAATATACTCTACTCCCGATCCGACTGAAGAGTATGTGTTTGCACAGTCAAAACTTATTTCGGTTGACAGCAGTAGAGGTGGAAAAGAGAACTTTATAAGATCTCTTAAAAAAGGTAACTACTACCGGTTCTTTGTATCTGTCACGAACAGTAACGAAAAACTTAAGCTTACCGGTGGAATTGACGGTGTCTACTATGACGACAATAAAAACTACGAGGTCGATCTTTTCCTCGGTGCTGCAGCAGACTTCGTAAGAGTTGTCAAAGACAGAAAAAAATATGAAGATACATCCCTCAGGTCCTACTTTGATTCAAGTGGTTCAAGAGGAGCTGCCGCTGTTGCACTTAAAAGCGGACTTCTCTATCTCTCAGGCGGATACAGCTATGACTATGAAACCGTTATGCCTGACACAAGAGTTTTTAACCTGAACCATATTACTTCTGATAAAGCGGATGACCTTAGATCACCTCTTGAATATCATGCTGCCGCTGCTCTTGATGACGGCACTCAATATGGAAAGGCCGTTATTGCTTTCGGAACAATTGATGAAGGAAGCTTTTCAAACAGCATAATGATCTTTGATCCTGAGAAAGGTAAGTATGCAACTATAGGAACAAGAGAAAGTGTAACTAAAGCCAGTGCAATTTCTATTGCCGGTAAAGTTTATATTGCCGGTGGATGTAACGACAGTTCAGCTTCACCGAAGATCTATGTTGTAGACAATGTGGCTCCTTATACAGTCACTGAGTTTGCATCTTTAAAGTCAGCACGCTGTAATCATGCTCTTGCAGATGTCTCAACAGTTGATGCAGAAGGCGTTATAACTCCTAGAATACTCGTTATTGGAGGTTCATCTGACCTTGAAGGTCAAGAACCTATTCTGGGTGACAACATTGTTGAACTTGTAACTGCAAATGACAGTAAACCGATGCCTTTAGAGGATAGAAACGGCGAAGATAGCGTTGAAATTACAACAAACGGGCTTATTTCTCCTGCCGCTTCATCACTTAAGATGGATGACCTCGATGAGATCGAGAAAGTCGTAGCTGTTGTGGGTGGATACCTTAAAGAAGGTGATGTCGACAATAAAACTCTCGCAGCAAGCATGAACCTCTATGTTTTCAGTGAGAAAAATGATGGCAGCGGAATGATTTACGATGTCAATACTGCACCTTACCCCTGTGCAAGACCATCAATGGGAACTATAGGAACAACTGAAAAAAGCCCTGCCCAGTATGCTGCTGTAAACTGTGGAACGGGTGATCTCGACAACGATTCAAAAGCTACTGACAACCAGGTCATTTTCGTAGTTCAGGTTAAACGTGCACTTGATAGTGAGCTCAATATGAACGTTCTGAGTGCATCAGTTAAAGATACGCTTATGAATGAGAACCGTGACCCTGAAAACGGTGTTATTCTTAATGGACCAACTGCTGTTAACGACCTTGGACAGGCTTTTGTTTTCGGTACTGAATATGTTTATCAGATAAGTGGAAAATCAATTCCATACTGATAAGTCCATAAATATTTTTATTAGCGGGGACTGAAGTCTCCGCTTTTTTTTTACTAACAGTTTTTTGTGTTGACATACCTAATTACTTAAATATTCTGATACCGGTTTTTTTACTGGAGACGTATATTGAAACAATTCTTTATCCGTACTTTCGGCTGTCAGATGAATGTTTATGACAGTGAAAGAGTCGGAGTTATGCTCATAAATTCCGGATGGCATAAAACTGATAACCCTGAAGATGCTGACCTGATAATTATTAACAGCTGCAGCGTTCGTGAAAAACCTCTTTTGAAACTGTTCAGCTGTGCCGGCCGCTATCTTCCTTTAAAAAGAAAAAAAGGGACACTCATCTTTATTATGGGATGTGTCGCACAGCAGTTAGGAAAGGAAATAATTGAAAAAGCTTCCTACATTGACGGAGTATTCGGTCCAGGGTCAGAAGACCAGATCCCCAAGGCGGCAAATTCAGGGAAGTTCCCGTTCATTTCTGTAGAGAAAAAAGATCTTGAAAGAGAAGAGATCTTTCCCGAAACTTCAAAAGGTCAGTTCTTTGAACCTTACACCGCCTATGTAACTATCATTCACGGATGTAACAACTACTGCTCCTACTGCATTGTGCCATACGTCAGAGGTCCTGAAGTGAGCAGAAAAGCCTCTTCGATAGTTGATGAGATCAAGAAATTAAAGAATAACGGCGTTATCGAGGTCACTTTACTCGGTCAGAATGTAAATAGCTATAAAGATCCTGAAACAGGTATGGACTTTTCAGATCTTCTCCATGCGATCTCTGACAGAACAGGTTTATCGAGACTGCGTTTTGTTACAAGTCACCCTAAGGATTTTAACAGCAAACTTGCAGGAACTTTCCGTGAGATACCTGAACTTATGCCCTACCTTCATCTTCCCGCTCAGTCAGGAAGTAACGCTGTTCTTGAAAGAATGAAAAGGAAATACACTATCGAGCAGTACCTTGAAAAGATAGATATTGCCCGACAGAATTGCCCGGAAATAGCATTAAGCAGTGACTTTATTGTCGGGTTTCCGGGAGAAACGCGTGAAGATTTCGAGCAGACACTTGAGCTGCTTACAACCGTTGGGTACGATACGATCTTTGCATTTAACTACTCTCCGAGACCTATGACAAAAGCATCTGAATTTATTGATGATATTCCTTCAGAGGAAAAATTTGCAAGGCTTAATGAACTGCTTGACAGGCAGAAAGAGCTGATACCTGAAATAAGGTCCAGATATCTTGAAAAATATCAGACTGTTCTTGTCGAGGCGAAAAGCCCGCGAGGAGACACATATATGGGCAGAACCGAACACAACCTTATAACTCATGTGAAAGGATCAACAGAAAATGACATGGGAAAAATACTTAAGGTAAAGATCACTGATATTCTCGAAAATACACTGAGGGGGGAAAAATTATGAGAGACATAAAAATGAAGATCGCCGGAATAGCTGACGATAAAGTTCTTTTCAGACCCGTTATAATACTGAAGAACAGTTCCGGCAAAACATTTCCCGTCCCGTCAAATTTTCATAGCGGCTCTTCTCTGATCGATGCATTTATAAACAAATCATCCGTTCATTCGGAACTTGTTTCAAAACTTATTGAACTTACCGGAGATACTATCGATAAGGTTGTATTGGAGAAAAGTAAATTCAGAAAACTGATCGCCAGAGTCTACGAAAAGAAGAGAAAGAGAGCTATCCTTGAGATGTCCCCTACTGCAGGGCTGCTCCTGTGTATTGAGATAAACAAACCGATCATGGTTAAAATGGAGCTTTTCAGAGACAAATCCTTTTTTAAGGACAAGGTCGAAGAAGACAAAATGATCGATGGACTGAGTAAAGCTTTCTTTGACGGTATAGAACAGTCTGAAAACCCTGTTTCTTCAAGAAAGGGTAGAGAAACGATACAATAAATCATCAAAAAGATGATTTTCTTTTCTTTTCGCTTATCATAAGCATCGAATCAGGATTTTACTTGAGAGGAGAGAAATGGGCTTAATTCATCTTAAAGATCTGGTGACAATAGGAAACATCGCCATAGGGTTCGGTTCGGCACTTCTTGCCATTGAAGGGAACATTACCGCAGCATGCTACCTTATAATCGCCGCCTTCTGTTTTGATCATCTTGACGGAGCTATCGCAAGACTGACAAAAATGAGCAACGATTTCGGAAAAGAACTGGATGTAATTGCAGATCACGTTACCTATTCAGTCTGTCCTTCGTTCATTGTCTACGCTTACTACAGAGAAACAAGCATCGTTCTTGCTGTTATAATGGGACTTGTACCTGTAACTTTCGGATGTATCAGACATGCAAGGAACGCTGTATACGATATAAGTTACCCTAAATTCTGGCTTGGAACTCCCAGACCGGTATCAGCTTTCTATCTTGTTGCTCTTCTCGGCACACAGCTATCAGGAGTAATTCCATACTACAAATTCATTATTATCCCGGTAATTTTCTGGGTAGGATACAACAACCTTTCCTATAGGCCTTTCCTTGCCCACCACGGAAGAAAATTCAACAAAGGCCTTAAAGCATGGATGACTGCCGCAGTGGTTTTTCTCTTTTTCGGAGGAGTTATGACCGGCATAACAGGAAAGCCCTGGCTGCTTGATATCCTTCTTCTTGAAATGCTCGCATATACATTCGGAACTCCCGCTCATTTTGATGAAGGAGATCTGGACAACTATAAAGAATTTGTAAAAAATAAAAAAGCCGAGATAGCTAAAGACATGAAACCAATTGATCAGAGGTAGTGAAATGATTAAACAGGGAATCATCCTTGCCAGCGGACTCGGAAGCAGACTTAACAGTAAGGGGCGTAACGAACCTAAACCTTTGATGCCCATCGGCGGAATGGCCCTTATCGAAAGAGTTATAACACTGATGAAACTGGCAGGAATAGAGCATATTGTTATCGTACTGGGTTACCGGGGAGACCAGATAAAGAAATTTATCAGTGACAGAGGGATGACCGGTATTGTAACAGTCGAGAATGAGGAGTATAACAAGAAAAACGGCATATCGCTGCTTAAAGGCGGACAAGCTCTTAAAAAAGGTGAACCGTTCATGCTTTCCATGTCTGACCATATATTTTCAAATGACTTCATGATAGATTTTCTGAAAAAAGCCGAACCTCAGCTTGAGCATGCGGATACCGTCCTCTCAGTCGACAGGGACATTGAGAACGTCTTTGACCTTGATGATGCAACAAAAGTTTTTACCGAGGATAACCTCATTACGAAGATCGATAAACAACTCCCTGCATATAACGCTGTTGATACGGGTCTTTTTGTCTGCAAACCTTCGATACTTAAAGAACTTAATAAGATATATAAGGAAAAAGGTGATGTTTCCATTTCGGAAGGAATGAAAGTTCTCGGAGATAAAAAGAAATTCCATGCATGCGATATGACAGGGTATCTATGGCAGGATGTCGACACCCCTGCAATGAAGAACGAAGCTGAACAAAGACTTATCGATAACTATATTGACAATTTTCCTGAAAAAGATTTCTTTTCTAACAGGTTCTTTCTTAAACTTTCCAAAGAGATGCTGCTTTCACTTCTCAAGAAAGAGAATTTTGATTTCAGAATGTTTCACTCGTTCTTTTTCATTCTGATCCTCCTGCTTTCAATGATATCAATGAAAGGAGATAACGAAGGCCTTACTATTCTTTCTCTTTTAGGCGCAACTATCCTGCATTATCTGGAAGGTATCCGCCTGTCAGTAAAACCAGGTAAAAGCAACGCTCCCTTCTTCCTTTTTTCATATGAATTCACAGCAACCATAGCTTTTCTCCCGGTAATACTTAACAACTCCACAGTGCTTGCAATGATCTATTCCGCTCTTCTACTTTTTGTGATCTTTGCAAAATTTACCGGACAGATAAAATTTCTACAGACTCAGTTTCCTCCTCTTTCATCAAGGAATTTCGGAACCTGGTTTTCACCATCACTTTTCTTTTTTATCTACACAGGACTTATAATTCTCCCCGTTTTTAATTTTTTCACTGCTATAGTTACAATTCTCTATATGGCTGTTTTTGTTACTAATAACACGGAATTTAAATGAACCTTAAAAAGAAGACGAAAAAAGAGTTCAGCATTGATATAAGTTCGCTGGTCGATGTGCTGTTCACTCTTTTGATCTTCTTTTCTCTCACAAGTACTTTTGTCAGAGAGTCAGGCCTGAAGGTCGATCTTCCGGAAGCTTCTTCCTCAAATACAATGCTGGAAGTGGAAAAAATAGAGATCACTCTGAGCATGGATGGGAAAATGAACATGAACGACATCCCTGTGGAGGACATCGAAGAATTGAGATCAAGACTTTCAAAATTTGACAGTGGAATGCGCATAAAGTATCTTATGGTGATTAAAGCTGATACTAACACCCAGCACGGTAATGTTACAAAAGTGCTGGACATGCTTAAATCAATGAAATTTGAGAATATTGCCATAGCAACGAGGTCGTCTGAATGAAAAACAGACTTTCGGTTATCATTCCGGCTGTAATTTTCCTGATGATAGTGGGGATCCTCATTTATGACATTGCGGCGACACATTCACAGATATCAAAAAACAGTAAAGTTATCAGCGACATAGAGAAAAACCTTGATAATATAAGGTCAGATATTGCCGAAACCAGGCTAAGGATAGACAGATACAGGAAGGACCCTAAGGCCGCTGAGGCAATACTGAGAAAAAAATTTGAAATGATAAGAAAGGATCAGTACTACATCAATGACTAAAATTATTAATTCGAGACCGTTCTTTTACGTTCTCACACTAATTTTCTCACTCGCTTCCATAAGGGTTAGCGAAAGTGTAAGTTTTACCATCGCCGTCTGGGGGATCTTTGCGGTTTTTCTGCTTTATCTCATTATGATCGAACATCTCAGACCTCTTCCGGCACCATTTATTATCATTGCCGTTGTCGTAACGGGAGGAAAAGCAAGCCTTGCGCTTCCGCTCCTTTTTCTTGCACTTCCCTACATAATGCTGAAACTCGACCAGATCCACTATCTGTGTTTTACGGCAGTATCTCTGACAGTACTTATTCTTACCGGAGATATGTCCGTTCCTCAGGATTTTATTCTCTACATCATTTTCACTGTCACAGCCTTAGCTGTCTGGATATATCAGAGAAAAGACCTCTGGGAACATCTTTTAAAAGACAAAACTGCTGAAAAACCGATCCAGAGAAAGATCGATGAAAATAGTGAAGCGATCATTGACGACCCTTTTAAACCTCTTAAAAATTACCTTATAAGGACCAAAAATTTCGGCGGAATAAAAATAGAGATAAATTTAGTTGAGCTTCTTCCCGGAAATAAAGGAAGAAGATACAGCAGCGATATAAAGTTCGAACTTAGAGGGCTTATCCATAGAGTGGTTCATGACAGAATAGAGCTCGCAGCAAAAACACTGCTTGCCGAACAGGAAGATATCCCGAGAATGCCTGAATACAACTACCGTCTGTACTATCCTATCAACATGTTTGAATGCGGGGATATGGCACTTGAACCGGAATATGTTCTCGGAATCGACATAAAGATCAAGGAAAGTAAGACCGGTGACTCGACAACACTCAAACAGCAGCTTCTTAATGATTTCAGAGAGATCAAGGACGATATTGTTGAGCTTATACGGCAGGGAGAAGCTTTCAGACAGATCTCAATTGAAAAACTGAAAAAGGAAAATCTTTACATAGGAACATCCAGTATTGTTGATTCTTTCAGCAGAGATTCTCTCTTTCAGGCTACGGCACTCGCCATTTTCAACGTTATGCCGGGAACAGGAGCGGTATTTATTACTGAACACAAGAACGAAATTCACTACGGACATGCTTTCCGCATCAGAGAAGGCGTCAGCCCTATGGATACAATGAAAATGGAGCATATTGAGGAGTTTGCCAAGCATGAGATAACGGATGACAAATCCATACACTCCCTTATGATCAACGGAAAGCTTGATGACAACTATGAGCTTCATGGAATAAATAAAAGGAAGGACAACCCTGTTTTTACAGAAGAACCCTTTAAAGAACTCAATAAATTCGACAATCTGTCTGCACGTCTCATAACCTTTAACAACGACATTAAAGGCACAATAACCGTGCTTACACGCAGTCACGAAGATTTTGAACTGCAGAAGAACTACACGACATCAAGACGCATGATCAATAAAGTTGTCTCTTCCGCACTGAATAATATTGAAATGTATGAGAAGGTGGAAGACCTTTCAAATGTCGATGGTCTCACAGGTCTCTACAACAGAAGATACTTCCAGCTTACACTTGAAAGAATGCTTATGGAAGCAAGCAGGACAGGTCATCCGCTTTCAATGATAATGCTCGATATCGACCACTTCAAGAGAGTAAACGACACCTACGGTCATAAAGCCGGAGACGATGTCATCCGCTTTCTTTCAAGAACGTTGAAGAATAACATCAGAAAAGTTGATATTGCCGCAAGATACGGTGGAGAGGAGTTCGTTGTGCTTCTTCATAACACGAACGTCGAAGGTGCAGCAAGACTTGCCGAAAAGATCAGGATCCTTGTAAAAGATGCAACTATAAACGCTGACGGATCCACTCTTAACATCACCTCTTCTTTCGGAGTATCATCGTATCCCAGTCTTTCAATGAGTACCGGAGATCTTGTTAAGAACAGTGATCAGGCACTTTACTACTCAAAAGAGAACGGCAGAAATATGGTCACAACATTCTCAAAAGATATTGCCGACCAGGTTGAAGATCCGGAAGATGAAGATAATGAGGACGGAGAAGAATAAATGAAAATTCTTGTTACCGGAACTGCCGGGTTTATAGGTTTCCATCAGGCAAAAAGACTTATCGCCCGCGGAGACAGTGTTATCGGTCTTGATGTCATTAATGACTACTACGATATCAACTTAAAATTCAACAGACTTGAAGACACCGGCATAAAAAGATCTCTTGAATATGGAAAACTTGTTCAAAGTTCAAAGCACAAAAACTATCAGTTCATTCAGCTTGATCTCAACGACAAAGAAGGAATGGACAGACTGTTTAAAGAACAGAAATTTGACCGTGTCTGCCACCTTGCGGCACAGGCCGGAGTCAGATATTCCCTAACAAATCCGGAAGCTTACATTGAGAGCAACATATCGGGGTTCCTTAATATCCTTGAGGCATGCAGACACAACTCCGTCGGACATCTTGCATACGCATCGAGCTCAAGTGTTTACGGAGCGAACGAGTCACTTCCCTTTTCAACAAGTGATAACATCGACCATCCGATCAGCCTCTACGCAGCTTCAAAAAAGTCAAATGAACTCATGGCTCATGTCTACAGCCATCTTTTTAAAGTACCGACAACAGGACTTAGATTTTTCACGGTCTACGGCCCCTGGGGAAGACCTGATATGGCACTTTTTATCTTCACAAAAGCAATTCTTGAAGATAAGCCGATCCCTGTTTTCAACTACGGAAAGATGCTTAGAGATTTCACATACGTTGATGACATTGTTGAAGGAATTACAAGAGTGATCGACAATCCTCCGAAAGGCAACTCAAACTGGAACGGAAAAGATCCTGATCCTTCAACCTCAAAAGCTCCCTTTAAAGTCTATAACATCGGAAACAATGCTCCTGTTAGACTAATGTCTTTCATCGAAGCGATCGAAAATAAGCTTGGAAAAACTGCAGAAAAGGAAATGCTTCCGCTTCAGGCCGGCGATGTTCCTGAAACCTATGCAGATGTTCAGGATCTCATTGATGACCTCGGATATAAACCTTCTACTGATATTCAGACCGGAATAGATAATTTTATTGACTGGTATCTGGATTATTTCAAAAAATAAGAAATCAACCGCCCTCTTTTTAACCCAATCCCTAAATCCCAAATGTAGGGGCGGATCTGCGTATCCGCCCGGGTTGATACATGGATCAACCCCTACGATTAAATTGAAACTGCTTCCGTCTCCTCTAGGAGAAGGAGTGAGGAAGAGGTCTAATTGAGGGAGTTATTTTAAACCCCGACCCCGGAGTATTTGAAAAGTTCTCTTACAGAACTATCAGTTGAATAGATGTTTCTAAGATCAAAAAAGTAGTTATCTTTCATAAGGTCTTTTATTTTTTCAAGGTTAAGTCCTCTGAACTGGTTCCATTCAGTGAGAATAACAACTGCGTCACTTCCCTCAACAGCCAGATAACTGTCTCCACAGTACTCAATGCTATCCTGAATATCGGCAAGACGCCACTTAGCTTCTTTAAATCCCTGAGGACAGAAAGTTCTTATCTTTGCACCTTTTTTCACAAGTTCATTAAGGATCACAAGGCTCGGAGCATCTCTCATGTCATCAGTTTCAGGTTTAAATGTAAGCCCGAGAACGGAAATGGTCTTTCCTGCAACTGTACCCATTGAATTTACTATCTTTTCGACCATTTTCTGTTTCTGAGTCTCATTTGCATCTATTGCAGAAGTTATGATTTTCAGATCAACATCGTTCTTTGCAGCAATATCAACAATAGCTTTTGTATCTTTGGGAAAACAGCTTCCGCCGTAACCGCAGCCTGCGTGGAGGAACTTTTTACTTATCCTTCCGTCCATTCCCATCGCCTTTGCGATCTCCTGCACGTTTGCACCGACCTTTTCAGCAAGCTGGGACATCTCGTTAATAAAAGATATTTTCACAGCAAGAAAGGCATTGCTTGCATATTTGATAAGCTCAGCTGTCTCAATATTCGTCATAACAAAAGGAGTGTTGTTCAGATAAAGCACACGGTAGACCTTTTTCATCACCTCACCGGCCTTTTGCGACTCACAACCGATAACAATTCTATCCGGATGAGTGAAATCGTGAATTGACTTACCTTCCCTCAAAAATTCAGGGTTGGAAACAACATCAAATTCATGATCTACACCGCGTTCCTTCAACCTTTTCTCAATCGTCTCTCTGACAAGCCTCCCCGTTCCAACCGGAACCGTTGACTTGTCAACAACAACCTTGTAGCCATTAATGTGTTTTCCAATATCGTCGGCAACAGAAAGCACATACTGAAGATCAGCACTGCCATCATCTTTGGGAGGAGTTCCAACAGCAATGAAAAGAACATCGCTCTCTTTCACCGTCTTTTCAATATCTGTAGTAAAATCAAGCCTTTTATACTCATAATTTCTTAAAACCACATCATCAAGACCCGGCTCGTAAATGGGCATCACACCGTTCCTCAAACCCTTGATCTTCTTTTCATCAACATCCATACAGGTAACATCATGACCAAAATCCGCAAGACAGGCACCCGCGACAAGACCGACGTAACCCGAACCGACAACACCTATTTTCATGCCTTTATTCCTCAACAATCAATCAAAAAAACCTAGCGATATTAGCAGAGAAGGCTGAAATCAGCAAGGAAAAAGGAAATCAAAACCCAATCCCAACTCATCCCCCTAACCCCCTTCTCTCAAACAAAGAAGGGGGAATATAATTCAATGTTAACTTTCCCCTCTCTGTAACTCATCCCCCTCAATCCCCCTTCTCTCAGACAAAGAAGGGGGAATATATTTCAATGGAATTATTCCCCTCTCTGCTTGGAGAGAGGGGCTAGGGGTGAGTTGGGGTGAGTTACATCATTTCTTGCCTTCCCTTCCTATCTAGGCTAACATTTCCTGTATTACTGATTATTTCGTTATGAATCATCTATGAAAAGAAAAGGTACTGAGATCTTTCCTGAAATTGTAATAAATGAAGATTTTTCTCAGATCAGGAATGATGATCTTTACAATGCGGTTCAGTTTTTAAAGGGTGGAAATCCCGGATATAAAACAAAATACATCAGTTACGAAGCATCAAATATTCTTAAATACAAACAGCTGTGCAAAGTTTCAAAACTTCTTGAAGAAGATGACTTTAAAAAATTCATTCCCATTAAAGGCATGTACCTGTTAAACACACTTTTTTCTGAATATTTCGGAATCCGCCCGATGGCTGATATTGATCTTCTCGTTCATCCTGATGAATTTAAAAAACTTCCTTCTTTTATAAAAAAACATCCTGATTTGCACTGGAAATCCAACTATCATCCTATTCTTCGAAGATTTTTCGGTGAAGACCTCTCAGTTGTTTTAAGTAACACCCTTATTGAGTTTCATTCAAACATAATGCTCGTCAAATACAGCAACCTGATAAAAGAAATATTTGAAAACACAAAAGAGATCACAACTCCCGATAACAACACATTCCTCGTCCCTCAAATTGAACATGCCGCCCTTTTGATGCTCATGCACGACTATTCAAGAGCAGATCTCATTGACCTGACACTCAGAAGACTACTTGAGTTCTATATTGTCATCTACAACTGCGATCTTAACAAACTTAAGACCATCGCACGAAAACACGACCTTCAAAGAATGCTTGACTGTCACCTTTACCTGATCGACAAAATGCTTAGACAGCCCTTTTTTGAAAACAGCTTTGAAAAACACCCTGAATTTGATCTGATCAAATACGAAAGCGGAAAAGCCTTCATCGTGAAAGATAAAACAGCTCTCAGAAAAGCTCTTTATGGCAGAAAATGGAAGTATTTGAAAACAAGAAATCTGCTTGCAGGGATTTTTAAGAAACTCACCCGGATCTAAGCCACCGCTCACTCCGTTCTAACCCAATCCCTAAATCCCAAATGTAGGGGCGGACCAATGTGTCCGCCCGGGTTGACACATTGGTCAACCCCTACGGTTAAATTGAAATTGCTTCCTTTCCCTTTAGGGGAAGGACTGAGGAAGAGGTCTTAGCCACCGCTCGCTTCGCTCGATCACCGTAAAACATTCACCATTAACCATTCACGATTCACTATTCACGCATCACGTTTTCAGTCTGTGTACGAAGTCGGTGGACATCTTCCTACCTGAACATTTCAACAAGATTCGTAAGGATCTGTTTTATGTCAGATGACCTGACAGAACCATAAGATTTTTTGAGAGCTTTTCTGTCTAATGTCATGACTTGTTCTGTGATAGCATAGGAAATTATATCGGGATTGCCCTGATCAAGTTTAAATGGAACTCGCCAGCTCCAGCCAGGCCTTTCTCTACTTGTAACAAAAACAACCATTACCGTTTGAACGATCTTATTCAAAGGATTAGGTGAAACAACTATACAGAAATGCTGTCCGGAAATGACATGCCCCTGCTTGCCAACGGAATCTATTTTTATTTTGAACA
The DNA here is from genome assembly GCA_964614215.1 of uncultured Spirochaetales bacterium. Lineage (GTDB taxonomy): Bacteria > UBP6 > UBA1177 > UBA1177 > UBA1177 > CAZTKP01. The sequence continues at coordinate 20,433 of CAZTKP010000032.1, forward strand.
CTTCCCCTTGCTTCGGGAAGTCCCATTTTTTTGACATTGTTTTTTTTCTCCATCAAAATCAGGTGGAAACTCAAGATCTTCCATCAACGAATCACTAATGATAACAGAGGGAACACTCTCATTGATCCCGTCATCACCTTTTTCCATAAAATCTTTAAGCCACTTATCCATAAGAGAAACTTCCGGCTTAATGATAATGGTACCGCTTTCTTTCTCAAAAGAGAGAGTAAATCTTTCAATTGATCCAATTTCACGCAGTATCCGTGCAGGAATACAAAAACCTTTAGAATTACCGATCTTAATTAAATTCAATCTTTCAACCTCTTTCAAATTGACCTCCGGCACAACCGTTTTGTTATAACATGTTACAACAAAACAGGTGGGAAGTCAATTAACATAAAAATCTGAAGTTACAATTTAACCATTCCTTTCACAATATCATCCGCATTTTCTAACGGAATAATTATCCAGAGAAAATAGTCAACAGGTCTTTCCATTGATCGGAAACCAACTTCTAAACAAGGTTTATCTAACAATATCTGATTTCGTTCAATTACATTCATTAAAGCACCTTCAACAAAATGTTCCATCGCTTCTTCAAATGATATATTTTTTACCTGCTCTCTTGCGAAACTGATTGAACAATCCAGTTTATCAAACCACCAGTTCTCGCAAATGGAATGTGCTTTTCTCAATAAATCTTCCTGTTCAGAGCGAGACAACTTACCAGTATCATAAAAAGTATCGTGTTTCATCGTCCCTCCCTTCTTCAAACTATCAACCAAACCAATATAACTCAGAATACCGAACATGACCTTAAAGTCAAATTTAATTACTATTCGTTAAAGCAACGTAAAGTGATGGCACATTGGATTATGCAACCCAAAAGATTGTGGAAAAGACTGTGGAAAAGACTGTGGAAAAGACTGTGGAAAAGGGTAAGGAAAAGAGTAAGGAAAAGACTAGGGAAAAAGGTGGCCAGAGAAAAGCCAGCGCTCGCTTTGCTCTAACCCAATCCCTAAATTCCGAATGTAGGGGCGGTACCCATGTGTCCGCCCTAATTCGGGTTGACACATTGGTCAACCCCTACGGTTAAATTGAAAATGCTTCCTTTCCCTTTAGGGGAAGGATTGAGGAAGAGGTCTTAGCCACCACTCGCTTCGTTCTAACCCAATCCCTAAATCCCAAATGTAGGGGCGGACCAATGTGTCCGCCC
>CAZTKP010000033.1:0-21182 GCA_964614215.1 uncultured Spirochaetales bacterium
TCACATCTCCAGTTCCATATATTCTTCCATAAGCTCATCAAGTTCAGCCTTTGCCTTTTCATACTCTACTGAAAGATCGTTCATCTTTTCAGGACTGATTGTAGTGTCTGAAAAAGACTTTTCAAGTTTTGCAACTGCCTGTTCTTTTTGAGGAATCAGCTTTTCAAGCTCTTCAAGTCTCAGTCTCTGGGCATAGGTCAGTTTTGCCTGATTTTCCTCGTTATGTCTCGGCTTTACAACTGCTGGAGCCGGTTCAGATTCCTTCTGCTGTGTCTGCTTTTTCACTTTTCTATTCTTTATCCAGTCAGTAGCATTCCCGACAAAACTTTCAAAACTGCCGTCCCCTCTTGCGATAAGAAGCGTGTCGACAGTCCTGTCCAGAAAGTACCTGTCGTGACTTACAACGATGACCGGACCTTTAAATGAGATGAGAAAATCCTCAAGAACTGAAAGTGTTTTTATATCAAGATCGTTCGTAGGCTCATCAAAGACAAGAAAATTCGGATTGCGCATAAGAACGGCAACAAGGTAGAGCCTTCTCTTCTCCCCGCCGGAAAGCTTTTCGATCGGCAGATAGTGCGTGGAGCTGTCAAAAAGGAACTTTTCAAGCATCTGAGAGGCTGTAAGATCGTAACCATCGGCAGTATGAAGCATCTCACCCTTTGACTTGACATAATCAATAAGTCTCATATCAGGCGGAAGTTCTTCCGAATTCTGGTCGAAGTAACCGAAAACAGTGTTGATCCCGATATCGTAATACCCTGATTCAGCTTTAAGCCTTCCCGTGATAATATCAAGGAGAGTCGTCTTTCCACTTCCGTTATCACCCATGATGCCAATACGGCTGTCCTTTTTAAACCCCATCGTGAACTTCTCAATAAGAGGAGAATCGTCCCACGAGTAAGTGATGTCCTTAACTTCAAGGATCTTCTTTCCTATCCTGCGTCCCGTGACTTTAAGCTCAACAGTCTGATCAGCCTGAGGACGCTCCCTGTCCATCATCTTGTGAACATTCTCGACACGGTCCTTTGATTTCGTGGTCCTCGCCCTCGCCCCCCTTGAAAGCCAGGCAAGCTCTCTTCTGAGGATCGTACGGATCCTATCCTCCTCAACTAAAGCGGCATTTTCATGTTCAGCCTTTTTTCTCAGATAGAAATCGTAGTTACCTTTGAAATGAAAAATGTTCGAGCCGTTTATCTCGTAGATCGAAGTGCAGACAGCATCCAGAAAATATCTGTCATGAGTCACCATCAGGACTGCTTTGTTCAATGTTTTCAGATAGTTCTCAAGCCAGACAATTGTGTCGATATCAAGATGGTTCGTAGGCTCGTCAAGTATAAGAAGATCAGGTTCTTTCACCAGAGCCTGTGCCAGAGCGACTTTTTTACGCATTCCGCCCGAAAGCTCTTCCATCTTCATGTTCAGATCATCAATGCCGAGCCTGTCAAGTATAGACCTGATGCTGACTTCCATCTCATTCTGGACTACACTGCTTTTAAAAATATGCATCGATACAGAATCTCCCGGATCATAGTCGGGATCCTGCCTGAGAACAGAGATGGTCATATCGTTATTTCTTGCGATACTGCCCGATTCCGGCTCATCGAGGTCTGCAATAATGTTCAGAAGTGTTGTCTTCCCGCAGCCGTTAACACCCACGAGAGCTATTTTCTCTCCCTCCTGAATACCGAAGGAAACATTGCAAAAAAGAAGTCTGTCACCCTTTATGGAACTTATGCCGGATATAGAAACAAGATTCATTGCGCCTCCATTCTGCAATGGAGTATAACGGGTTCTTTTCAATTATCAATTTATAAAAAAATTGAAACATTTTAATTAAATGTGTATCTTTCTTGTGATAATTTTTAGGAGATGAGCTATGTCCGAAGATCAGAAATACTGTTACGGATGTTTCAGTCCGAAGAAAAATGATTTCCAGTGTGAAATATGCGGCTACGTACACAAACCGCAAAATGAGCAGGAACACTCCCACCTCCCAGCCGGAACTGAACTCAACGGCAGATACATTGTCGGCAAGGTCATCGGAGCCGGCGGTTTCGGAATAACCTACATTGCCTTCGATCCCAAACTCAGGGTCAGACTTGCAATAAAAGAATTCTTTCCGCGCTCAATAGCTTCCAGGAATGAAACGACTTACGAAATAAGACCATACGGAGAGGAAGAGGAAAAAGAGTTCAGAAACGGTCTCAAATATTTCCTTAACGAAGCAAGAAGCGCCGCAATGTTCGAGACAAATCAGAACGTTGTCGGTGTTAAGGACATGTTCGAGGAGTATAACACAGCCTACATGGTGATGCCCTACATCAGCGGTATTCCCTTTGACGCTTATCTTCTCCAGAACGGCGAGACCGTTAACTTCAAGACAGCTCTTTCCATCCTTGCTCCGGTCATGGAGGCGCTTTCTGCTGTTCATGATGCCAATCTGCTTCACAGAGACATCAGTCCCGAGAACATTTTCATAACTGATGAAGGCATCCCCAAACTTATTGACTTCGGATCGGCAAGACCTACCGTTGCAAGCGATACTCTCAGCATGACACCTGTCATCAAGGAAGGTTATGCTCCGCTTGAGCAGTACAGCAGACAGGGAGAACAGGGTCCCTGGACCGATATCTATTCAATGGCGGCCACACTTTACAGAGCCGTAAGCGGCAAGATCGTTCCTCCTGCAATGGAAAGATTCACAGATGATAAACTTCTGGATCTTTCAACCGTCTGTGATGACATTCCGGGCTATGCTGTAAAGGCAGTTGAAAAGGCTCTGAGCCTAAGAAGCGGAGACCGATTCCAGTCTATGACGGAATTTCTGAACGCATTAACTAAAGGGAAAGAAGTGGCTCCGCTGAAGTTCGATGAGGATGCTGCAATTTCATCGAACCATAAAAAATGGCTTATCCCCAGTCTTGTGACAGCAGGGATAGTTCTCATTTCCGTTGCAGTCACTCTAATATTCTCCTCTCCTTCCAAAGAGATCATAAAAGAAAGAGTAGTCGAAAAGAAAGAGGAAGTTCCGGACGGAACAGCAAAAATAGAGTTGGCAAAAAAAGACGTTAAAACTGAGGATAAAAAAGAAGCTCCTGAAAAGGAGAAAAAGACTTTAGCAAAGAAAAAAAGAACCCCCTCAAAAAAGAAAAAGACGGCAAAGAAGAAAGACCGCACAGAAACTGCACGCAAAGAGGAGCCTAAAAAGGAAGAACAGCCTGAAAGAAAAGAAACATCCGGCGTATCAATGGGCGGAAAGAACTACATCTATGCCGAGCAGGCTGAAAAAGGCCTAAGTGCCGATGAATACTTTAAAAAAGGATACAAGTATGAACTGGCTAGAAATATGCCTCAGGCAAGAACATACTACGATTCAGCATGCAAAAAGAGTCACGCAATGGGCTGTTACAGACTCGGCAACCTCAATAAGGACGAAAAAACGCTTACCAAGGCAAGAAAACTATTTTCAAAGGAATGCAGCCGTGGAAAATCCTGTACGAACTATGCCAACATGCTTCTAAAAGGTGAAGGCGGACCGAAAAGCCCTTTCGAGGCCACGACTACTCTTGCAAAACAGTGCTCATCAGGAAGTGTATCAGGATGTTATCTTCTTGCCGAGATATGGGAAAAAGGTGAAAACATCAAGAAGGACCTTAAAAAAGCCAGAAAGTATTTCGGGTTTTCCTGTGAAAAAGGATCAAAGGTCGGATGTTTCAAGTACGGAGAAATGCTTGAGAACGGTCGCGGAGGCCCTGCTGACAAGGCGGAAGCAAAAAAATTCTATAAGAAGGCCTGTCTTAAAGGATATGTCAAGGCCTGTATGAGATCAAAGTAACTTATAAACTGCAACAAAAATTAAAAATGCAGCGGAAATAACAGCAAAGAAGATAGCGATCTTTTTCTGCAAAGCCGCCCTTTTAATCGCCTTTCTTTTTTTATCCATTGCATCACGACCGGTATTAAGAGCGCTCAGCATGTCATTGACACCGTCGTTATCCTCAAGGAGAACGGTCTTACTCTGAATTTCATCGTAGTTTCTTTCTTCCGTCATCTTTTAACCTCCATAAAAAAAACAGGTTATTCTATATCAAAAACACATCGAAATCCACTATATGTATAGTTTGTTATCGGACAGACATTATATCGGTAACTTGGACGCACTGCCTGCCATGTGAAATTAGACGACCCGCCCTTTAGAACTTTCTCCGTTCCATTGACCGGGCCACTTGGATCGTAAAAGGGAGAATCATCATAAAAATCAGCATCATACCAGTCATAAACCCATTCCCAGACATTACCCGCCATATCAAAAAGACCGTATGGACTTGCACCGTCAGGTTTTGATCCCACGACAAATGTTCCTTCTGTGCCGCAGCCCGGAATTCCGGTAAGTGTCTCCATGATAACGGCAAGATCGCATGTCGCCATATCGTTACCCCAGGGAAAAATAGGTGTCTCGACCTCACAGTCATCATAAAACTCACAACCTCCCCTTCCGGCCTTTTCCCACTCTGCTTCTGTCGGAAGTCTTCCTCCGATAAATTTACAGAAAGCCATTGCACCGTAGTAGTTTACACAGTTTGCCGGCTGAGAAGGATCTCGGTCTGAACCAATGTTACATCTGAAGTTAGTTTCGAACAGGTTGTAGTGGAAACCATATTCACTCGTATTATTGCAGAAACCTGAATCAATACACTTCTCATACTGCTCTACGGTAACCTCGTATTTCATTATCCTGTACTGTTTAAGGTTAACAAGATGATAAGGTTTTTCAGATTCGTTGCAGTAAGGGTCGCTGTGAAAATTGCACCCCATCCAGAAATCACCTTCAGGGATAGATTCATCTTCAATAAACGGCATTTTTCTGCACCTGTTCGGATATATGCTGCAGTAGTAACCTTCAGAACACTGTCCGCAATCCACTCCGTTATCAGTTCCGCATTCCATATTCACACAGGCTTCCTGACAGTAGTTATCACTGTCACAGAACTGTCCGCTGAAACAGTCCCTGCACGTAAAACTCTGCGGATTGCCTTCCGGATCATAGATACTCAACTCTCCGCATCTTCCTTCACAGGGCATAATGCACTGTTTGGCTTCATTACAGAATTCATTGGGCGCACACTCACCGCAACTTAATTCGTACGTAAAATCATTTTCTACGACCACGATGCTGCCGCATTCCACTCCTTCACATTTTCTGGTCTCACATTCTGAATAATCCCAGCCGTCACATTCATCAAGACAGGTTGCATAACCTCCCTTAAATACCTGGGGACTTATTTCTACGCACCTTTTTCTTGTCCCTGATTCACAAACCTCCTCACCCTCAACAAGCCCGTTACCGCACTGAGAGAAATTTCTGCAGACCACTGTGTCCCATCCGCTGCATGTTTCATAGCACGGCGCTTTCCCATGGGTATACTTTTCAGGATCTATCTCTGCGCAATCCTTAGCATTTCCGTCACAGATCTCACCCGGTTCGACAAGGTCGTTTCCGCAGACATAGACCTTGATGCAGCTGGAAATATCATATCCGGAACAGTCATCACTGCATTTCGCTCTCCCGGACTGATAGATATCAGGATCAAGAATACCGCATTCGATTTCCGTAGAATCACACGTTTCCCCTTCTTCCAGTATTCTGTTTCCGCAAACTGAAGTGGAAACAGCATCATTGTCGCCCAGACTCTCCGAATCAACAAATGCACTGTCCGCACTTTCACATGAAGTTAAAAGGATAAAAATGTATAAGATGTAGGCACTCACACGTTTCATGAGCGTATTATACCTGAAATTAGCGGCACATGAAAGAAGGATTTAGGAATTTTCCGTCTTTTGAGATAAAAACAAGTACGGTGCCTGGTTCTATCGGATTTCCGGTAGATCCTTCAAAGATCCTTTCACCCATCTTAAGGACCTCTCCCTTTTCCTTAAGCGGTTTTTTTACATAGGCGAAGTTCATATCATAGCTTCCGGCCTCCACAATGACCATGTATCCCCCCTTATCCATCTCGATAATATCCTTTATGAAAACGGGGAAAGGCATGTCGTCGATAGATCCGGGTTTTACAAAGATACCTCTAACATAGTTCCAGCCTCCCTTTTTTATACATGGATATGCTTTTTTCAGTTCAGGGATCACAGCCTTGACAAAACTCTGCTCCTTTTTGAAAACAAAACCTTTCTTAAGTCGCTCCATCTTATCTTTAAGCTGATTCAGCCTACCATAGCTTTCCTTAAGCTGCTTTTCCATTCTGGAAACCTCTTCCGTGCTCTTTTTCAGCTCGCTTTTCAGATAGACCAGAGACATGCTGTAAAGCTGCCTGCAGTTGGAATCAAAAAAGATACAGTTCTCTTTCATGTGCAGCGAAGATCTTATGAGAAACTTGAGCTTTTTCTTTTTGAGCAGAGCATTGAGGGCAAGTTTTTCAACTATCTCATGCTCCTGGCTGGCAACTTTTACAGCGTATTCCAGTTCTTCCGTTTCTTTTTCAATTCTCTGCGAAATTATCTTTTCCTTAAGACTTTTCTTTTCCTGTCCGTTAACGGGCTGAGCGATCAGAACAGCAAGGATCAGAGCTGTTAAGATGCCGGATAGATTAGAGAATCTCCTCATATACAAAAACGAGGTCCCCCATAAACTTTATGTTATGAAAATCTCCTGCATAAGGCGGTGTCCATGCTGAGAAATCATCTGAAGTTGATTTTTTACCGGTGTGTCTGTTGATCCTGTAAAGAAAAACCTTCCAGCTTTCCCCGTCTTTAGGCGGAATGTTCGGTGCGTCCTCGATCGAAGCCCACGGAATAAGTATCTCGGCAGACCAGCCCTTATCCTTTTCCTTGTTATCGTTAAGTTTTCCATCAACCTTTACAGCATACTTTATCCCGGAATCCCAGCCGTCGTTGCGGTTTTTCCTTCTGCCGTTAAAACTTGCATCGAACTTCACTCCGCCTGCGGAAACCTGTATCTCGTAGTATTTCTTACCTTCACCCCTCGGATCGATAAAGATCTCCACAACGTCATCATGGTCATAGATGGGATCGTCGTTATTTTTCATTTCCGCAAAAATATCATCATCCTTCACATCGAAACCGATATAAAGATACTTCCCGTCCATTACAGCCATGACCTTCGTTTTGACAGAGCTCATCTGTTTGCCCTTCACCTGCCAGAACTTGTCGTCCGCAGAAGCGTTCTTCCAGTAACTCTCTTTAAACTCGCCATCAACCTTTATATTATCTCTGGACCTTCCGGAAATAGCGTAGACCTCCATTTTCTTTCTTCTTATCTGTGGTTTTGTGATCTTCACCACACCTACTTTAAGTCTGTTATTTCCGTCGTTATATTTCTTTTCAGGCTCTGTTCTCTTCTTTCCTTTGAAAAACCCTGTGAGAATATGCATTTCATCCGTGTCAAAGCCCATAGGGATCTCTTTTATAACAGAAACATCCTTTATGATCTTTCCTGTAGCGATGTCCTTGACCTTTCCGTCCAGTATCTCGTGATCGTAGATAAACCTTTCCGTTCCCGTCTCATCCTCGAAATGAAAGAAAAGCTTCCACCCGTCCTTCAGTTTCTTGTTGAACTTCCAGAAAGTAACAAGCTTAAAACTCTCTCCATGACGCGGTTTCATCGGATCGGTATACCAGCCTAAAAGCTCGGTGTCACCGTTATCCAGAGACATTTTCACCTTCTGAGTGAACGCAGGCATATCACTTTCGCTCACAACACCTTCATGGCTTTTACATGCAGCCATTACAAAAACAACACTAACGATCAGTAAAAGGAGTTTCTTCATCTTTTTCTCCTGAAGATTATTGACAGTAACTCTTCATAAGTTCAACGGTAAAATCCCAGATCTTTTCAATACTAGGAACATACATCTTCTCGTCCGGACTATGCGGATTCTTGATGGTCGGACCGTATGATATCATGTCCATACCTTCGTTCTTTGAACCTATTATTCCACACTCAAGACCTGCGTGAATAACTTCCACGACAGGTTTTTTTCCGTACATCTTTTCATAGATGGAAACACACTTTTTCAGCACTTCACTATCCATGTTGGGTTCCCATCCCGGATATCCGTTACCGCTTACAGCCTCTGCATCTGCTACGCGGGCGGATTTCTCAACTTTACTGGTGATCCAGTCAAGCTTACTTGCCACCGAACTTCTCTGACTTGAAAGTATCTTTACTGATTCATTCTCAAATCTGACCGTTGCGAAATTATTAGACGTCTCTACAAGCCCGTCGATGTCTGTACTCATTGAAGCCACTCCGTGAGGTATCGCTATCATCATGTCTATGAGCTTCATACTGTCTGGAACAGACAGCATCATATCATTAAAAGGCGTGTTACCTCTAAAAGTGATCTCCAGACCCGCCTCATTTTTTGCATTCTCAGATTTGATCTTTGCGGTGATATCTTCAACTTTTCTAACAACTTCATCCCTGTGTGCGCTCTTTATGCTTATAACCGCTTCGGCATCACGCGGTATAGCGTTGTGAGCACTTCCGCCTTTAATATAACCGATCTTCACAGGTGTTATTTTCGAGATAGTTTCAAGAACTCTGGCAAGAATTATATTGGCGTTTGCCTTGGGAAGAGCAATATCAACACCACTGTGACCACCTGAAAGACCTGCGACCTTAAGAGTCATAACTTCCCTGTCGTCTGAAAAAGGTTTCCATAATGGATCGTAAGTTATCGTCGTATCTCTTCCGCCAGCACATCCCACAGTGAAGATTCCTTCGTCTTCGCTATCGAGGTTAAGGAGTATTTTCCCCTTCACCCATCCTTTCTGAAGTGCATTGGCACCTGTAAGACCTGTTTCCTCATCAACAGTAAAAAGCAGTTCAAGAGGCGGATGGACTATGCTCTTATCCTTTGCCGCAACAAGTGAAATTGCAATGGCGATACCGTTATCAGCTCCGAGAGTTGTTCCGTCTGCCTTCATCCAGTCACCAACCATCACATGCTTTATAGGATCTTTTGAAAAATCATGTTCTGATGATGGAACTTTTTCGCAGACCATATCCATATGTCCCTGAAGCACAAGTGTGGGCTTATCTTCATGTCCCTCTGTTGCAGGAACCTCAATAAGAACGTTCATTGCTTCATCGGTCTTAACATTGAAGCCGTTCTTCTTTCCCCAGTCGACCAGCCACCTGCTTATTTTCTCTTCATTTTTGCTCTGTCTGGGGACTTTGTTTATCTCTTCAAAAACATCAAGGATCTCTTTTACTTTCTCGTTCATTTTTTTCTCCGATCGGCAGTTTCTCAAAAGCATACAGATGAGATTAACAAATTAAATAAAAAAATCAATTAGAAGTACCCTCTTAATACTTAAACACTGAATACCCCCGTCAGAAAAGCCCTTAGTGCTACGTGTAAAGAAAATTTACAACTTTTATCGCCTTCAGCTGATTTGTAAAAATTTTTTATAACAACCATCCAGAACATGCCCAGTGTTTTCAGCAACTTAGCACGGCACGATTTTTGCTTTAACAGTAAAGTTATTTGTTAGCTTCGGGAAGCAGAAATGAAAGACCTTGCATACTTAAATCCAACAGGCTCTTTAACGAGCGATTTTCTTACAGATATTGAACCCTATGCTACAATTTCAAGCAGAGACAAGATACATGCTGATACAAGAAAAGATCTTCCTCCTCTAAAGCTTGACTGGAATGAATCCACACTTCCACCATCTAAAAAAGTAAAGAAAGCCTTAAGCGAGGCACTTGAGAAGGATATGAACCTTCTCAACTGGTATCCGGAGCTTTACAGTAAAAAGCTCAGAGGGGATCTTGGGCAATACTGCGGCAGAGATCCTGAAGAGATCCTTGTAACTAACGGCAGTGACGATGCTCTGGAGCTTATCTGTAAGGTTTTTCTTGATCCGGGCGATCATGTTGTGGTCCCCTATCCGACATACACTCACTTTATCACTTATGTCCAGTCAAGAGGAGCTGTTCTTAAAAAAGTGGAGACTCCGGATCCTTTCAAACCGGACATTACATCTGTACTCAGCAATGTTACTCCGATGACCAAGCTCATCTATCTTGTGAATCCTAATAACCCGACAGGCGTTCTGCTCACCAGAAAACAGATATCCACCGTCTGCACTATTGCAAGTCACTGTATCGTTGTTGTCGATGAAGCATACTTTGAGTTCGCAGGAGAATCTATAATAGATCTTATCGATGATCACCCTAACCTTATTGTCACAAGGACTTTCTCGAAAGCCTGGGCACTTGCCGGACTGAGGGTCGGATACCTTTCAACGAACATCGGGCTCATTGAACAGCTTAAAAAGGTCATAAATCCTAAAAGCGTCAGCGTTCTTGCTCAGGTAGCCGCTTCTGCAGCACTTGCAGACAGACAGTACATGGAAAATTATGTTAAGGAAGTTAAGGCAAGTAAGATCATACTTCTTGATTTTCTTAGAGAACATAATCTCAACGTTTACGACAGTACCGCTAACTACATAATGGTTCAGCATCCGAAACTTCATCTCCTTCTTGAGGAAATGGAAAAAGAGAACATTTATGTAAGGGATAGAAGTACTTTTAAGAATCTTCCAGGCTTTTTCAGGATCACTATAGGCGATCATGAGCAGACTTCAGAACTTATCAGAAGACTGGAAAGGGTCATTAACAGAATCTGATTTTCTTTATTTTTTTTCACATTGCAGGAATAATTGCTACATTCTGTTTGTTGATTGTATGTTTTGACTGTTTTGTCAGGTGAGAACGGAAAAATGAAGGAACTGATCGAGAACAATCTCGACAAAATTTTCAGCTACTCTCTTTTTATTACCGGTGACAGGGAGAAAGCGCTTGATCTTATGCAGGATACTATTGTTACTGTTCTAACTAAAAAACATCTGTACAACGAAGAGTCTCATTTCAGATCATGGATATTCCGCATTCTCAAGAACAACTATATTAACAAGGTTAGAAAAGAGAACCTGAGGAAAGAGATCAACTTTTCCGATGCTGCTCCTGAAAGTAATGACGAACCGATCTTTCTTCCTAAAGACAGAAACGGAGATTACCTGTCTGATCCTTTACTGAAAAAAAGGATCTCCGATGTGATCTCATCACTCGCGCCTGAATACAGAGAGGTTATAGTGCTTGTAGAGATAGATCAGCTGTCTTATGAAGAAGCTAGCGAAGTTCTGGAAATACCTGTCGGAACAGTTATGAGCCGTCTTTTCCGCGGGAGATCTCATTTGAGAAAACTGCTTAGGAAAGAGGCTGGAGAATTAAGGATCGTTACAAAAAAGGTAAAAAATGCTTAATGAAAAATGTACACTGAATGAACTTTTCATTGAACAGTTCCTGGACAACGAACTCGATTACAGCGAAAGTTCACAGATCGCGGCTCACATTAAGGAATGTGAAAGATGCAGAAAGATCTACAACGAACTCAAGCTGGTAAAAGATGTCATAGTAGATTTCGGGAAATCCCAAAGTCTTTCAGCGATCGAAAAAGAAGGCTTCAGAAACCTTCTGAACAAGCTCGATAAAAAACCCGGATTTACAGAATGGGTGGCAAGCATCTTTTCCGGCAAGAAATTCGTAGTTGCCGCGTCAACCTTTGTGATGGCATCGTTTGTCTTTATTTTCGCCTTTATGCTTTCAAGAACAGATCAACACAACAATTTTCTTATACACGAGATCATCACCGCTCACTCTAATGATCTTCCTGACGAGTTCAATGAAAAAGACGAGTCAGACCTCGTCGTCGGAAAGAATTTCAAAATCAACAGAAAACTGGTCAAGGTTCTTCATAATTTTTCTCCGTCTGTAAGAGGCCGATTCACTTCCCTCGGGAATAACCGCGCCGCACAGATAAGGCTTGGAAAGAACAGCCAGTCATCTCTTTTCATGGCAGACAGGACCAACAGCAAACTGAAGGAACTTTTTAAGGACAGTAAATGCATATCCAGAAATGAAGTCTCCAAGTGTAACGCACACATCCGTCATGAGAATGGTAAAGATATGGTTTTCTGGGAAAAGCCTGATAAGGATTATGTTCTTGTTTCAAACGATGATCATCTGAGATCAAAGATGGTCAATCTGATCTCGACCTATTAACTTTCTTCCTGGATCTTGGCAACTTCTTTCTTAAGTTTACTGGTTTCACTGTTGAGCTTTATCGAGATCTGGTAAAGATTATCCACCATGGTGGTGTTTTCCTGGGTTATCCTTCTGATATCACTGAGAGAATCATCGACATGGCCAACTTCGCCAACATGTTTCTCTATCGCAGACCTTATTTCGTTCATTCTGACACTTATTGATCTGAACTCTCCGATAAGCTCACTGATGAAATCTACAATATTGTTTACCGAGTTTCTGCCTGAAGAAACCCTCTTGACCGTCTCGCCTGTAAGCTTCTGGATCATATCAACAGCATCGGCAGTCTGCATAGACAGCTCCCTGACCGAGTCGGCAACTACAGCAAAACCTTTCCCGGCCTCACCTGCCCTTGCCGCCTCAATAGCTGCATTTAACGACAGCAGATTCGTCTTGAAGGCTATTTCATCCACCACTTCAACGATATTGGCAACCTCTATCGTACTGTCCTCTATCCGCACCATTGCCTCGACAGCATCGTCAAGAACAGCTGTGGAGTTATCCGCCTTTGAAGATATGTTGTTTAAAGTGCTGTTCATGGTAAGCACATCATCTCTGCTGCCTGAAAGTCTTGTCGTAACATCAGAAAGCGTTGATGATGCCGTATCTATCATTGCGTAGGTGGCATTAAATTTTTCTGCCGTTATTCCCGTACTTCCTGAAATTGATTTTGAAATATCTCCAAGTGTCGCAGACAGCGTTTTGACATGGCCGATAATATCACGGAGATCCTTTGTTCTCGATTCGATGGTCTTATTAAGAACATCTTCTTTTGATCTGATCTCTGTCACTTTCCGTCTTATCCAGAAGACAAGCAGGACAAGAACAATAAGGATCACAAGGGTCTTGAACCACCATGTCTGCCAGAAATAAGGCTCCACGAAAAAGACTAGTTCGTCGCCTTCCCTATTCCAGAGATTATCATTGTTGGCCGCAATGACCTTAAACTTGTATTCTCCTGGTTCCAGATTTGTGTAGAAAGTATAGCGCTGAGAACCTGCGACCTTCCACTTTTCATCGAAACCTTCGAGCTTGTATTTGAACTTCACCTGTTCAGGGAAAAGATAACTGAGACCAGTATATTCAAAATAAACTGTTGACGTTCCGGGTTCAAAAGAAAGGTCCTCACCATCTTTGAACTTAAACTTTTTGTCATCAGCCGAGACAGAAACTATATGAACAGGCGGAACAACAGTGTTCAGCTTAATATTGGACGGATTAACGACCGCCGCGCCTTCAGCTGTCGGGATCCAGATCCTTCCGTCACGACTTTTCCAGATGTTAGGCTGTGTGCCGCCGTTACACTCCGGAGTAAGCAGTCCGTCCTTGTATCCGTAGTTTACAGGATCGACTTTATCGATCTTCCCTTCAAGAAATGCTTCGAACTGTTCCTTTTTAATAAAGCGGATACCTTTGTTGGATGTGAGCCAGATGTTACCGTGGCTGTCCTCCATAACATCAAAGATAGTCCTGACATCTATACCGTTCTTTCTTGTTATTGGTATGGCACCATTATCTTTGCTATAAACAACAAGGCCGTTATCGGACGTGAATATCATCCTCCTTCCTGAACCTCTATAAACTGAAAGGGTTGAAATATCTTCAAGATTTGTGAACTCCTTTACCAGCGAGCTGCCTTTTATCTTAAATGCGCCCCTCTTTGTCGCGATCCAGATAGATCCGTAATGATCTTCCATTATCGACGAAATATTAAAGTTCTCTGTTCCGGGGAACTGTTTGAAGTATTCTCCATCTTTATAGGCAAGCCCCTTGGTCATGGTTCCTACCCAGAGTTTGCCTTTTGAGTCAATATATGTCGAAGAAATATTGTTTTCAGGGATGCCGTCCAGCTCGGTAAATAACGTTGTGTCGTTTCCATCTATTTTCAACAGTCCTTTTCCGTAGACTCCTGCCCACAAGATCCCGTTAACCTGCTGAAAAAGAGTCAGGATAGTATCATAACGGGTAAGATGATCGCCGAAAGTATACCTCTCAAGCTTATTGTCCTTAAGTTTGTAGAGAGCCCCTGCCCATGTGCCGAACCACATACCGCCGTCAGTACTTTCCGTAACAGGGAATACCACTTTTTCCTGCAGCCCGTTCTTCGCTCCGTAGGTGATGAACTTACCCTCTTTCAGTCTGTAGAGACCGTAACCTCTCGAGCCAAGCCACAAACTTCCTTCTCTGTCCTCAAAAATGTCAACAATATAGTTGTTAGGTATCCAGTTTGACTTTATATATATGTCATCACAGATCCTGTAGAAACCGTCGTTGTAGGTTCCCACGTAGATACATCCCATACTGTCTGAAGATATTGCCGAGATAGCTTTTTCTGAAAAGACTTTAGGCATATAGTCCTTAACATTACCGGTATCAGGATTATAATCAATTATTCCATTAGAGGCTGTGCCTAAAAGCAGACTTTTTCCACTCTTCTGGAAGATAACGTTCAGATCACTTTTCAAAGTGAGAATTTTTACAGCTCTGCCGTTTTCTATCTTCGAAAGAAAGTTCTTGGTGGCGACATAAACTACATCACTATCAGTTTTGTAGAGAGATTTCACATTGTTATGGGGAAGACCTCTTTTCGTATCGATGACATCTATCTTTCCTTCTCTGTCAATTGAGACAACACCTGATCCGGCAGTTCCCGCGAAAAAGAGTCCGCTACTTATCTGTACACCCGAAGCAACGATGTTGTCAGGCATTCCTGACTTTGTGTCGAAAACTTCATACTCCTCTGTCTGGTAGTTGAGTTTTACCAGGCCACCGCCATCTGTTCCAACCCAGATATGTGAAGTCGAGTTGTCTTCGATTATAAATCTGGAATTATGATTATCCAGATTGAGAGTAGAGTCATCGAACAACTTGAATTTAAGTCCGTCGAACCTGACGAATCCTTCTTCAGTCCCCATCCATAAGTAGCCATCCCTCGTCTGAGTTGTCATAAGAACACTATTCTGAGGCAGTCCTGAAGCATTGTCCCATTGATCGATCATAAACTGATTTAGAGCAATATCCTTTGACAATCCGGAAAGTACCGACGTTACTGATAAGAGAAAAATAAGTAGAAAAAGCAGTCTCTTCATAATATCTCACCTATAGTTACAGCAAATAATATTATTTTAAAAAGAGTATTATCTCAAGTTATTTATGTATTTAGGTCAGGCATTCAATCTTTTTAACCTTGTCCACAAGACCATAAGGGTACCGGACATTATCATTGTCAGTCCGAAAAAAAAGACTTCGGGAAGATTCTCATTAAGGAACATAAAGGCCAGTATTGATGCGACAACAGGTTTAAGCATAAAGATAAGCGAAGCACTTACAGCAGTGAATTGTTTTATGGTATTGAAAAAAGTTATGTATCCTATTCCGCTTACAACGAATCCGAGATAGATAATTGCAGAAAGATGAACCGAACTGCTTAAAAGTTCAGTGCCAGGCAGCAGATCACCGCCTGTAACAACAATAAAAACGAGATTTATAAGTATTCCGAAAGCAAACGATACGATGTTTACCGATATCGGAGATATTCCTGATATGATCTTTTTGCTGAGAACGGTATAGACCGAAAAAGCCGCAGCTCCGACAACGGCGAACATCAGACCGCTCTTAAAAACTATTCCTTTTTCGTTCATTATCAGAAAAATACCTGCAATCCCTATAAAAAGTCCTGCCATCTTCAGTTTTGAGAATTTCTCATCTTTAAACCCCAATGCTATCAGAAAAACAAATAGCGGGTTTGAGCAGAATATTGTCGCGGCAGTTGCAGCAGAACTGAACTTTACTGCCAGCTGAAGCATGCTCATAGAGAAAAACACATTGAGAAATCCAAGCAGAGCCAACGCTCCGAAAGACTTTAAGGAAAGAGATCGGATCTCTTTAAATCTTTTAAATGTTCCGGGCACAAAAACAAGAAAGGTAAGCCCCAGCATGAACCGCCATAAAGTTAGTGTGAAAGGATCTACAAGGCCCATAAGCGGCTTAGACACCACTTCCATAGAGCTGAAAATAAGAAGCGTAACTATAAAGTATATCAAACATGTCCTCCCAAGTTGCACGGCATTATACTGATTTCTATTATTTTTAACAAACTTCATTATACTGAAAGTGTAACATTTATACGGAGGCAGCATGTGGTTAATTAGCGCACTTCTTTTTTTCAGCATTTTAGGTGCTGATGATCAGAAAACAGAGGAAGTTAAAGTTGAGGAGCCGAAAAAACCGAAAGTCCTTGTAGTCTACTACAGTCGTACAGGGATAACGGAAAAGATCGGCGGTCTCCTTGCCGTTGCACTTGAAGCAGACCAGGAGAAAGTGACTGATAAAAAGGATAGAAGCGGGATCTGGGGATATCTTGTCGCCGGCAAAGATGCAGGTTTTGAAAATCTCACGAAGATAGGAAAACTTAAATACGACCCTGCCGACTACGATCTTGTTATCATCGGAACCCCTATCTGGGCATGGAACATGACGCCTGCTATCAGAACTTATATCGACAAGAATAAGAAAAAACTGAAAAATGTGGTTTTCTACACCACATCCGGAGGAACTTCTTATGAAAAAGTCGTCCCCTATATGGAAAAAGCTCTCGGTCATAAGGCTATGCTTAAGAACGGGTTTTTGGAAAAAGAAGTCAAAAAAGATTCAAAGGAAATGGTTGAGAAGTTAAATAAATTTCTTGAAGGAATTAAAGCACTTATACCTGTTAAGATCTAAATATCGGTCAAAGTTTTCAATATCTTCTGAGCAGCTTTACCATCGCCGTAAAGATCTTTCCATTCACCAGTTTCTGCAGATGAGGCTTTTTTACAGGCTGTGATTATTTTTTCATAATTACTGCCGACGACAGCATTTACCCCTGCATCAACCAACTCTGTCCATTCTGTTTCATCCCTTAAGGTAACACAGTATTTCCTAAAGAAGTAAGCCTCCTTCTGAAGACCTCCGCTATCCGTCATAATAAAAGAGGAATTTCTTATCAGCTCAAGCATATCAAAATAGCCCACGGGAGAAATAACATCGTTGTTGAGCTTTATTCCGTTATCATCAACGATCTTCCTTGTTCTCGGATGAAGAGGCAGAACGACCCTTCTTTCTTCCGCCATTTCGTTAACAGCTTTGACTATTGACTTCAACCTGCTGATATCATTTGTATTCTCGGCTCTATGTATAGTGGAGAGAACATAACTTTCCTTTTCAAGTTGCAGGTCATCTATAATATTGCTTCTTTCACTGCTTTTCCGTGCATAATACTTGGCGGCATCCAGCATGACATCACCGGAAAGAACTATCCTGGTTTCAAATCTGTCGTAACCTTCCTTTGCAAGATTTCTGACAGCAGTATCAGTAGGACAGAAAAGGACTGATGATATCCTGTCCACAACAACCCTGTTTATCTCTTCGGGCATTCTGTTATTAAAACTTCGAAGCCCTGCCTCGACATGTGCAACAGGAATATGAAGCTTAGCTCCGCAGAGAGCTCCTGCAAGTGTTGAGTTGGTATCCCCGTAAACAAGAATTATATCAGGAGTTTCTTCAGCAAGAATAGGATCGAGTTTTTCCATCATCTGGCCGCTCATAGCACCATGGGTAAGACCGTTAACATCCAGATTATAATCAGGTTTAGGGATCTCCATCTCATCAAAGAAAATATCGGACATCTTCTTATCAAAATGCTGGCCTGTGTGAACTATTATCTCCTTGATATCATTATGTTTTCTAATCTCTCTTGAAACAGTGGCAGCCTTAATGAACTGAGGTCTGGCTCCAATTACTGTAAGTATTTTCAAAATTCACCTCCAACATCTGGTGAAGAGTTTTAGCATTAAGCGGATCGTTTATCAAGATTTATGTCCAAATCTTTAAACCATACTCCATATATTCGCAAACATTTCTTTCTTTGATTTGCTGTAACCTTTATGCTACTATCTGACGGCTATTGATAATTTCATTTCCGGGAAAGAATATGAGCAATGTTACTGAGGAATTACTGGTCAGTCTGAATAAGAAAAGAATATGGGATGAAGAACCTGTTTTCTGTTATACTTCCGATATAGACTGGGCTAGTGAAGCTGTATTGAAAAACTTCTTCGATGAAATGGACTCCCTTGAGATAAGTCCCACTCTTTTTGTGACACACGAGTCAGAGATCATAGAGCAGCGATTCACAGAAGGAAAGGCGGATCGTGGAATTCATCCGAATTTTCTTCCGGGAAGCTCTCAGGGAAACAGTTTTAAAGAAGTGATCGAAACATGCATAAAGTTTGCTCCTGAAACCCAGGCAATAAGAAGCCATCGGCTGTTCGATGTTACAGACATTACGCACATGCTGAAGGATCAGTACAACTTCAAGTACATTTCAAACTTGGGAACAATTATGCATAACGGCATCCGCCCTATTCTCCATGAGTCAGGCCTTGTGCATTTCCCGATCTTTTTTGAGGACGGAACTCACCTGTGGAATCAGCTTGATCTTGACCCATCAGCTTACAGTAATCTTTTCCTTTCCCCGGGAATAAAAATTATCAGCTTTCACCCTATGAACTATGTCTTCAATTCACCTTCCATAAAGTATATGAGATCAATAAAAGATTCTATGAGCAGATGTGATTTTAACAGTATCGATGCTGATTTCATAAAGAAAAACAAGAGCTTCGGCAAACGAGGCATTGCCGACACCGTTAACAGCATTATAGACATGGCATCAGAAAAGAAAATAAAGGTAATGAGTCTAAAAGAATTATATAACGAATCTATAAGGTGAGTAAAATGAGAGTACTTGAATCAGAAAGATTGATCATTAAACCTATTGAAGAGGAAGATCTGGAGTATCTCCTTAATTTAAGATGGGATGCATCGATTATGGATCATCTGATCCACGCTCCGATATCAATGCAGGATCAGAAAAAGTGGTTCTCCAATATGCCTAAGAACGACCTGGCGATGTCTATCTTTCTAAAATCAGGCAAGGGTAAACCTCAGATCGTCGGCACCATAGGACTGTACAAGATCGACCACAGAAATCAGAAAGCTGTTTCTAAAGTCCGTATAGATCCTGCCTTCCAGAGAAAAGGGATAGCGTTTGAGGCTAGAAATATGGTTATGGATTACGGGTTCAGCGTTCTTAATCTGCACAAGATAACCGCGGACTGTTTTGCTGATAACGAACCAATAGTGAATCTTTGTCTAAAGCTCGGGTTTAAAAAAGAAGGGCTTTTTAGAAAGCACTATTATCACAAAGGAAAGTTCAGAGACGCTGTTCAGTTCGGAATTCTTAAAGAAGAGTATCTTAAGCTCAAAAGATCCAGAGAATCTAAGAAGTAAACTTTTTCTTAATTACAGTAAATATCAGTTTCATTAAAAACACAGGCAGAATTTTCTGTCTTTTTATTCTTTTTGGAGACTGATAAAGCCTGTAAAGCCATTCAAGGTTATTGTATCTGAAAAAATCCGGTGCAGACTTGACCTTCCCTGCAAGAGCATCAAGCGTCCCGCCTGAACCTATAAAAAGAACTTCGGGAAACTTTTCAGAGAACTTCTCACAAAAGAACTCCTGCTTAGGAGAACCCAGAGCTGCAAAAACTATCTGAGCTCCGCTTTTTTTAATGAGATCAGCTATTTCAGCTTCATCATCGAAGTATCCGTTCCTTCTTCCGACGACATCCATTCCCGGATATCTTTCTTTAAGAATGTTAACGGCCTTCTGATTTATCTCTTCCTGAGCCCCCAGAAAAAACACTTTATAACCATTCTCATCAGCAAGTTCATAGACACTTCTCGGAAGGTTGAACTTAAGGCATTTACGTTTGTGCAGCCATTTAAAACCCAGTACTGCCCCTGCCCCGTCAGGAGTGGGCAGAGTCGAATTGTCAGCCAGTCTTTTCATTTCAGGGCTGGATGAGTACATCATTATCTTTTCAGCATTGATCGCCACGCTATACCCGCCTTTTCCTTCATCTACAAGATCTTTTATATAGGACTTTGCTTCGTCCACACTTTCCACCAGAAGACAGGGTGCTCCGAGAATTCTATATTTTTCCATTGACATCTCCGGGAAAAAATCTTTTCTTTAATTTATTCACAAGATTCATGCTTACTCTGCTGTTCTCATATAAGGTCGCAGTATCGTAGGCTTTTTCTTCCAAAGTCATCCTCTGAACTTTTGTCATTTTAAAGAAAGCCCCTACTTTCTCAGCCAGGTCTTCCGCATCTCCTTTTTTAAAAAGCAGTCCGTTCTCTCCTGACTTTATATAATTAGCGATACCGCCATTATCAGATCCAAGGACAGGGACCCCGCAGGCCATCGCCTCAAGACCTACAAGACCCAGACTTTCAGCTTTACGTTCACTTGGAAAAACAAAAAGTTCCATGTTTTTATAGTATCCGGGGAGTTCTTTCTGAGCAACGGAACCCTTTACTTCAACTACCTGTTCAAGCTGTAGTTCTTTTATAAGTTTCTCTTTTTTATCATCCTGCTTTCCACTACCAAGAATCAGGCACTTTTTGCTCCCCAACGCACCCCTATCTTTCAGTATCTTCAGAGCCTTAAGGTATGTATCCCACCCTTTTTCCTCATCTATACGGGAAATAAAGCCTATGTGGAAATCTCTTTCTTTCGAAGGTTTAAGATCATCCCTGTTAAAGATATCAAAATCTATTCCTGCTGAAGGTGATACAATGATCTTTTCTTTATCCAGCTTCATTATATTAACAATCTGCTCTTTAAAATATTCAGAGGGAACGACCAGCATCTCACTTTCCTGTGCAAGCTTTTCTGATGCTTTTTTAAAAAACGGATTAACTTTTTCTGAACAGAACAGATCACTTCCATGAAAATTCAG
The DNA here is from genome assembly GCA_964614215.1 of uncultured Spirochaetales bacterium. Classification (GTDB taxonomy): domain Bacteria; phylum UBP6; class UBA1177; order UBA1177; family UBA1177; genus CAZTKP01. The sequence continues at coordinate 21,001 of CAZTKP010000033.1, forward strand.
AACAAAAGACTTTGCTGTAAACATCCTCAGAAATCTAAGCAGAGGCGCGATCTGTAAAGGATAGTGAGCATAAACTACATCGGCAGTCTTAAAAAGAACATTAAATGTAACCGACAGGTGGAGCCTGATATACGCCAGAGTTTTCTGAAGTCCGGTCTTTCTTTTTCCACGAATCACACAGA
>CAZTKP010000034.1:0-20994 GCA_964614215.1 uncultured Spirochaetales bacterium
GAGCCTTGTCACCTGAAAAGTGAACACCGCCCTCATCCTCTATGATATCCACAGCGCCCAGTTCTTTAAGTTCATCACAAAGCACACCTTCAAGACCTCTGGGACATGGAGAAAAGAATTTGATAATCATTTTATTCAATCAAAACAATCAATAATGAAAAGTGTTATAACATAGGCGTTAGGAAAAGCAAGGAAGAAACTTTTAGACGTTGAATCTACTCCTCGAACGGACAAACTCCGGATTCCTTACAGTAACATTCCCAGTCTCGCATTATAGCAACTGGACTTGTGATTATTTTCCATAAATGCCATTTGCCCCAAAAGGTGTTAAAACCCATGAGATCACTCGATGATGTTGAAAAAATGTCCTCCTGCGGACAGTATGACTTCTTCTTGTCAAATCTGTAGAAACAGCCTATATCATCGTATGAATCTGATTCAATATAGATTACACGATTCCCCTGTAATTTACTTGGACCCCAGAATTGTGCATTTTCTTTATGTTTCGGAATCTCATATTCTTTATACTTAGGGTTGCCTACATCGTTTAAGTTAACTTCAACAAAGATGTTCTGCCCGTGAATATTATAGACCACTCTATATTCATTATCAGTGTCTATTCTAGGGGAATGCCCTAATTCATAAGTTGTCCCGTCACTGTTCAGACGGTTGATCTTCTTACAGTCATTTATGTGCTTGGGGTATTTTGTCAGATCACAGTAATAAATCTCTCGGTCATTCGTAATGAATGACAGGTGATCGCCAACGATGTTCCCTTCACCGGTATAATTCTGTATTCCTTCAATATTATACCATTGCCAGTCTTTTGATGAGGCATATTTAAACAGTTTTTTTCCGGTTCCCCTGTTTATTGTCTGAATGAGAGCCCACTTTTCACCTGCAAAAGGAGATCTTATAAACTTTTCATTCTCTTTTTTACTATCATAAATTAGTTCATAATAATATTTTTCATCTTTTTTCATGATAGAAACAGTAAAAACTTTATATGTTTCAACATTATCACCTGGAACACGATCATAACCTTCAATTACATATCTGCCTTCATTAAAAGATAAATATCTACTTTGACTTAATGTCGAATATTCATCTTTTTCAGGATCATACTCTACTGCTCGTCCGAAATCCATTCCAGCAACTCCATCACTCATTCCATGTGTCCAGATAGTTCCTTCGCTGGCATTGAAACCATTAACTGTCAGCCACCTGTCACATTTGCTGTTAAATGATTCAAGGGTGGAATTTGCCTTCATATCAGGCAATTTACACGGCCAGGGATAACATTCTCTGATTGAGTTCTGTTCAGGATTTTTTTCTTCCTCTTCAAGATATTTCTGATATCTTTCCCAGTTATTCCACTCCCAGATGTTTCTTACACACTGGGGATCTGTTTCTGTTGGTGTATCACATCCCGGACGGCAGAAGGTCGGTTTGCCGTCCTTATCTTTAAACGGGAACGGGGTGTTAATAACATTTTCTTGAATTTTAAGGTCAAGACATTCAGCCGATGTATCGGTATCAGCATCGACATCATTATCCTGAATCTCAGCATCTGTTTCATCGAGATCTGAAACTTCATCAACGGTAGAATCTATGTCAGACTTATCATCATCCTGAGTGTTATCTGTTTGAGAATTGCTCTCACTGCATGAAATAAAAACTAAAATTATCAGAAGAATTAAATACTTCATCTAAACCTTTCTTTGTTTCAACTAATAAAGATTACTCCAGAATCCGATAACAATAAAGAATAGTTAAAAATACTTTGCCGATAGAATGCCTACCTGTTGCATTTGAATATATTTAGTTTTGGTTAGATTAAAAATGGATGCTGAAACAAAGAACAATCGATTAATTATTTATCAGCCGGAAGAAGGCGTAACGTCTTTAGAGGTAAAACTTGAAAACGAAACTGTCTGGCTTACACAAAGTCAAATGTCGGAACTTTTCAATAAAAGTAGAAAAACGATCACAGAACATATTAACAATATCTATAAAGAAGCTGAATTACAACGATTTTCAACGAGCCGGAAATTCCAGCTAATTCAAAATGAAGGCGGCAGAATAATTACAAGAAATGTTGAGCATTATAATTTAGATGTAATAATTTCTGTTGGCTACAGGGTGAAATCAAAACAGGGAACTCAGTTCAGAATATGGGCAAACAAGATTTTAAAAGATTATCTTCTTAAAGGGCATGTATTAAATGAAAGGGTTGATAGGATTGAGAGAAAACTATGTGAGTATGACAAAAAATTTGAGTTGATAATTGAGTATGGAATACCTCAAAAAGAAGGCATCTTTTTTGATGGTCATATATTTGATGCCTATGCCAAAGCTGTTTCATTCATAAAAGAAGCTAGGAAGTCAATAATATTGATAGATAACTACATTGATGAAACTGTTCTCCTCATGCTTTCTAAAAGAAGAAAAGGAGTGAAAGTGGTTATTTATACAGACAAATTAACAAAAACACTTCAATTAGATCTTGAAAAACATAATGCTCAGTATGAACCGATCGAAATAAAGGTTTTTAAGAAATCTCACGACAGATTCTTAATTACTGACAGCAAAAATGTCTATCATATTGGAGCATCACTAAAAGATCTCGGAAAAAAGCTGTTCGGATTTTCAAAGATTAATATTAATCCGCAAATTATCCTGAATTATATTCTTGGCTCTTAATCCCAATCAATTTAAATGGTTGATAACTTACTTTATAAGAACCTGTCTGGGTTTGGATCCGTCAGCAGGAGAAATAACACCCTCTTCTTCGAGGGTTTCCACAGCTCTGGCCGCACGGTTGTATCCGATTTTAAACTTTCTCTGAAGCATGCTTGCACTGCACTTCTGTGTCTTTCTGACATATTCGAGGATCTCGTCGTACATCGGGTCTTTTTCCTCATCGGGAGTAGCACCCGTTCCCACACTGTTCTCAATGAATTCCTGAGGAGGAGTTGTCATAACATGTGTCTCATATTCTTCAGGATTCTTTATCTGCTCCTTAATAAACTTCACAACACTTCTGATCTCTTCTGTGCTTATATAAGCTCCGTGAACTCTTGTAGCTTCAGAGGATCCCGGAGGAATATAGAGCATATCTCCGTTTCCAAGAAGCATTTCAGCGCCGTTTGAATCGAGAATTGTCCTTGAATCAAGAGCCGAGGCCACCCGGAACGCTATCCTTACAGGCAGGTTACCTTTGATAAGGCCTGTAACAACATCTCTGGTAGGTCTCTGTGTCGCTATTATCAGATGAATTCCCACGGCCCTCGCCTTCTGGGCAATACGTGAAACGGCTATCTCGACATCCTTTCCCGCAACCATCATCAGATCAGCAAATTCGTCAATAACAACAACAACATATGGCATTTTTTTCATGTGATGTGCAGCATCGGCAAGGTTGTTGTTTATCTTGTCAACTTTCTCATTATATGAATCAATATCACGAACCATATTCTCGGCAAGTCTGTGGAAACGTTCATCCATTTCATTTACTGCCCACATAAGTGTCTTTGCGGCCTTTTTGCTGTCCACGACAACAGGCAGAAGAAGATGAGGAATTCCTTCATAGACGTTAAACTCATTACCTTTGGGGTCTATCATCAGGAACTTTACTTCATCCGGTCTCAAAGTGTAAAGCAGAGACATGATTATCGTGTTGATACCCACTGATTTTCCGCTTCCCGTAGTTCCCGCGACAAGAAGGTGCGGCATTTTTGTAAGATTCGCGGCAAAGGCTTTTCCCTCGACATTCTGTCCAAGCGCTATGGGAAGTCCGTCGCTGTGCTTTGAAAAAACATCGCTGTCAAGAATAGCCCTGAGCCTTATCATCATGCGATCATCGTTGGGAACCTCTATTCCGATATAGGGCTTACCCGGAATACTTGATACCACACGTGTCTTTCTTCCTCCCACAACGACTGCAAGATCCTGTTCCATAGCAGCGATCTGATTGACTCTCACACCTTCACCAAGTTCGATCTCATACATCGTCACTACCGGACCTATTGTGGCACCCATGACAGAAACTTTTAACCGGTGCTCGAGCAGCTTCCTTTCGATAAGAAGTGCTGTTTCCTTGATCTTCTGCTCCCGGTCTTTAACTTTTTTCATCTTGTCTTCGCCTGCAAGGAGATCAAGACTGGGAAGTTTATAGTCGCTGAAAGTTCTCAGCACCTTTTTTTTCTTAGGTTTTGATTCCGGTTCCTTAACACTTACCTCAATGTCCTTCTGCTCCGGGAAAGGTTCCGGCTCAGATTCCTCAAGAGGAGGAGGAAGGTCAGGTTCCGGCTCCGGTTCAGGAATTTTCTCTTCCTGCCTTATCTCTATATGATCTGCTTCAGCTTCCTCTTCGACCTCTTCATCCAGCTCATCCTCGTCCTCTTTCTCACCACGTTCAATAAGTTTAAAACCTTTGAGCTTCTCAAGAAAGGCTTTCCATAACTGTGCGAATTTCTTAAAGATATAGAAGTAACTGAAGTTAAAGGTAAGTATCGAATAAAGTATCAGCCAGCAGATAACAAGAAGAATGAAACCCGTTTTTCCAAAATACAGGACAAAAAATCTGCTGTATATCAGTCTACCCAGAAAATTCTCGTTAGTAACTCCGTAGAAAGTATAGTTCTCTGCAAGCATGGCAAAGAAAGGCAGCATGAATGCAATAAGAATAAGGTTCAGTATCAGGTGTCTTATGACCGATCTTTTTAGAAAAGTAAGAACAAAAAGGACTATGACGAGAGGAACCAGATAGGAAACTATCCCGAAAATATTTATCAGGTAGTGTGCAGTGTTAAAACCTATTGTTCCAGTAAAGAACCTGCTCTCATTTGAACCGGTCGAGAAATTCGCCAGCGATATCCATATAAAAACGGATATCAGAATTAGAATAGCCGCCAGGATCTCAAGGAAAAGAACTTTCTTTTCTGCCGACGGGGTCTTAGCCTGTTTCTTATTCTTCGTTTTCTTTCGAGACACGATAAACTCCTATTGAGAGAGTATTATTCAGTTTTTTCAACATCTTATTGTAGATGTCCACTATTTTATTCTCCTTATCTGGTCCTGTTTTAACAGAGATAGAGCCCCATGAATCATTTTCGGCAATATGCTCTATAAGTGTCTGAAAAACATCAAAACCGTTATCAGCAAGAATTGTTGATATCTTTTCTATCAGGACTTCTGAATTATGCGCTCTTAAAACAAAGGACACTATAATATCTGACGAGTTTTTCGGAGAACCGTAGAAAGCCTTTACTGCTTTTGCCTTTTTGATATCAACATAGGATGAATATTCGCTCAGCACCTCTTCCGAATAAAGATAGAGGTTACTTTCCATAGAACCGAAAACAGAAACAGTTCCGGGAATGAAAAGATGCTGACTGATCGATTCAAAGGGAACCTCCGTGGTCATATTGAGAAGTTCAGCGCCACCGAGAAAAGAGGGCTTTTCCGTATACAGCTTTTTCGCGATCTTTAAGGAAAGAAGGTTAGCATAAAAATCGTCCGGATATTCCTTCAGCTGCTGATCTACCGATTTGATCCAGAGTAAGATCTTTTCAGGTTTGAAAATACTGTCGCCGTTAATAAGGAATTCTGAAGAAAACAGCATCACTGAAGGTTTGACATTCACTCCGTTAAAGTTCGGCGAATACATAAAACTTGATGACATAGGCAGTCTGTAACTCTCCGCAAGTGTATAGAAATACTTAAGAAGAACGTCCTCACCAAACGGCAGCGAAAGAACCCCGGCTGAAAAAACAAGGGCATCTTCAGAGGCGAAACCTTCCTTCGCAATGAAAGGAACCTTGGAATAGTTCCACGGCGGAATTCTAAATTCCACGTCGGTCTCTTTGCTCCGACAAGCGGCAAGTATCGCATAATCTCCCGGAAGAAGGGAAACAAACTCATCAAGGTCAAGTGATCTGTACAGAAACGGAACCATCATCCATCTTTCCGATGAATCAGAGGAAACATTAATGATCAGTTCACCTTTTTCATTGTATCCGAACTGATGATCTATCTTGAGCATTTCAAGATATCTTGCGGCATAGAGCATCTTTCTGTCGGAACCGGTCAGGACCAGTCCGTTATCTATCTTCATGTAGATAGGAAGCTTCTGATCTCTGCCGATGTTGTCAAACTTTATGAAAGCTGACTTCCTGTCTAAACTTACCGCATAAAGCGATGCATTTTCCTTATTAAAAAAGGCATTTAGAAGATACTGTGCAATATTACTTCTTGCCTTTTCAGTAACCTGCATAAAATCAGGAACGTTATCAACAAAATAACAGGAAGAATTTCTCGAAACATTTCTTTTCAGAACATTATAACCCGATTTTTCAATATTCCGGGCATAGATCTCAGCAGCTTCATACAGATCTTTATCAGCTGTGTTCCCCGGGAGCTTGTTCAAGCTGAAACACAGTTCATAGAAACCCACTGGAGCCTGCGTCTTTATCTGCGTACCGGCACACCCTGACGTGAGAATTATCAGAACAATAAGAACGGAGGGTGACAGTTGCCACCCTCTTAAATACTTGAAACAGGAATTAAACATATTCACTGACAGCTATTTCTCCTTTTACTGCATAAAAACAACCTTCCGCAAGGGCCTGCATCTCATCCTCTCCCGGATAGACAACAAGTTCTGCGATAAAAGAGACCTTTTCCTTTATCCAGGAAATAAAGGTCTTATCATAGGCAACTCCGCCCGTAACGATAACCGCATCAACCTTACCTTCAAGAACAGCTGAAAGAGCACCTATTTCTTTTGAGATCTGATAAGCCATGGCCTTATACACTTTCTCAGCTTCCTTATCTCCTGCTTCTACACGTTTTTCAACATCGTAGGCACTGTTCGTTCCGAGATAGGCTACTAAACCACCGTTTCCTTTAAGTTTTTTAAGTATTTCGCTCATCTCGTATTTCCCTGAGAAACACATTTTCACAAGCTGACCTGCCGGAACTCCGCCGCTTCTTTCCGGTGAAAAAGGACCGTCACCGTTAAGTGCGTTGTTTACATCGACTACTTTTCCCTTTTTGTGTGCACCGACTGAAACTCCGCCACCGAGGTGAGCAACAACAAGGTTAAGATCTTCATATTTAACACCCTTTTCTCTTGCGTATCTTCTTGCAACAGCTTTCTGATTAAGAGCATGGAAAATGGATATTCTTTCCAGTTCAGGCATCCCTGAAATTCTTGCCGGATCCTCCATCTCATCAACAACGACAGGGTCAACTATAAAAGCGGGTATATCTTTTCCGGAAGCCTTTGCAATGGCGTCTGCAATGGGTGCTCCGAGGTTTGAAGCATGCTCTCCCATTTTAGGATTTCTGAGCGCTTCTATCATCTTATTATTGATCCTGTAGACTCCTCCGGGAATAGGATCTAAAAGACCCCCTCTTCCAACAACGGCATCAAGAGAACTGACCTCGAAACCTTCTTTTTTCAGCTCATCGAGAATAACTTTCTCTCTGAAGTCATACTGATCAAAAATATTAGTAAAATCCTTAAGTTCCTCGGCACTGTGCTTGATATTCTTTACGTAAACTTCGTCTGTTCCGTCAAAAACTGCTATCTTTGTGGAAGTTGAACCGGGATTTATTGCAAGTATTCTCATTTTCACCCCCCTAGTCCATAGCAGCCGCGAGGGCTATCGAGTTAAGTTTTGTCTTTTCGCTGTCCGCTCTGCTTGTAAGAACAATAGGAACACTTGCTCCCATGATAACAGCTGCAGACTGAGCACCACCGAGAAAGTTAAGTGTCTTGTAAAGAACATTTGCCGCTTCGATATCGGGAAGAACAAGAATATCGGAATCTCCACCGACATCAGTCTTTATTTTCTTATGATGACAGGCTTCCTCCGAAATAGCATTATCAACTGCAAAAGGTCCGTCGACCATGCATCCCTTAATCTGACCGCGTCTATTCATCATGGTCAGCATTCCTGCATGCACTGTAGCTTCCATCTTTTCGTTGATGGTCTCAACAGCTGCAACGATCGAAACCTTGGGATTATCAATACCGAGTCTATGGTATGCTTCAACGGCATTTTCAAGGATAGCCTTCTTTTCCTTGAATTCCGGAGCAACGTTCATAGCCGCATCTGTAACAACGAAAAGCTTATGGTAGTGAGGACTTTCAAAAAATGCGATATGACTTATTGTCGCACCTTTTCTCAGGCCGTTCTGTTTATCAAGGACAGCCCTGAGAAGATCAGCTGTTCCCACAAGTCCCTTCATAAGGATATCGGCCTTATTTTCTCTGATGAGAGCAACAGCCTTCTGGCATGCAACTGCCGGTTTTTTCTCATCAATTATCTCAACGCCTTCAAGTGAAAAGTCTATTTTAGCAGCGATCTCTCTTATCTGCTTTTCGTCTCCCACAAGAATAGGAATAACGATCCCGTCCTTCATGGCAACCTTGATCGCCTCAAGTACAGGTTCATCCTCTGCCGCACCGACAGCGATCCTGCGGGTTTCCTTTGCCTTGGCTCTTTCAATAAAAACATCAATAGATTTCAGTGTCATTTTTTTCTCCTTTTAACTGTTGTTCCATTCTTTGCTAAATATATGTGGATATTTATCTGTCATAAACGTTCTCAGGATGTCCTTGACCTCGTATTTATCGGTCGCCATCAGGATCTTTTTAAGAAGATAGTCACCTTCTTTCTCGTAGCCGCTCTTAATTATCTTCTTAACGATCGGGATAGATGTCGGGCTCATGCTGAGCGAATTAATTCCCATTGCAAGAAAGACCAGCGGAAAATATTTGTCAGCAGCCATCTCTCCACAGATCGAAATGTATTTTCCTCTCTCCTTTGCAACATGTGCAAGCTGGAACAGAACCCTGACTATGGGTGGACTGTAATGAGAAAAATATTCCGAAGAGCCTTCGTCCTTTCTCTCAACAGCCATCATATACTGTATCAGATCGTTCGTTCCCACACTGAAAAAATCAACCTCGGAAGCAAGCTGTTCAGCAATAAAGACTGCCGCAGGAACTTCTATCATTGCTCCTATCTTCACCGATTTAAGATTCTTTTCAAGTCCGAGATCTCTTGCCTCTCTATGCAGAACCTCCTTAAAGTCATCCACCTCGTGAACAGCGCTTACAAAAGGAAGAAGAATATTGAGATTGCCAAGTTCCGCAGCACGGACAAGACCTCTTATCTGCGGGATAAAAACATCGGGACGTTCCTTGCACAGACGGATACCTCTCATACCCATAAAACCCTTATGGATAATATTTCCCTCCTTATCTTCACCGAAATCAAGGATCCTGATAGTGGAACGCATCGGCAGAGCCTGATGAAGAGTGTTATAGTACAACTCCGTATGCTCTTCTTCGGTAGGAATGTCCTTTCTGTCAAGAAACATCAGCTCTGTCCTGAAAAGACCTATGAACTCTCCTCCGTACTTCCTGACCAGATCCACTTCTCCCGCCTGATCAATGTTCCCGCCTACACCCATTTTATGGCCATCTTTTGATACGGCAGGTTCTTCGACACCGGTCAGGAACTTTGCAAAATACTGCTCGAACTTCTGTTTTTTCCGGATATATTTTTTAACTTCCTGTCTTTCAGGACGTAGAATTACCTCTCCTTTCACCCCGTCAACAATGATGATATCACCGAAATCAAGTTCGGATATAAGAGAAGGAACTCCCATTACCGAAGGAATCTCAAGTACTCTAAGAACAACCGTAAGATGACTGACACCTCCCGGAGCTTCGAGCACTATCCCTTTCACAAACGGATTCTTTGAAAGGATATTTAGCTCGCTTACCGTCAGCGTGCTTGAGCAGATAACGAAATCCTCTTCAGGCAGAGCATCGGCAAAAGAAACGTCCTCTTTTTCACCCATAAGCTCAGAGACAAGTTTATCCCGGACTATATCAAGATCGGCAACTTTTGCCTTTATGTAGTAGTTATTTCCGCTACCGGAAAGTATTTCGACAAGCTTCTGGAACACATTGAGTACCGCCCACTCAGCATTGATGTGATGTTCGTGGATCTCTTTTTTAACATACTGTGACAGCATTGGATCTGTCAGCATCATCCTGTGGGCTTCAAGTATAGATCTGGTCTCCGCATCAATGTTGCGGTCTTTCTGAAACTTTGAAAGTTCGTTCTCGAGAAAGTCAACAGCATCTATGAACCTCTGCACCTCCGTTTCAAGCAGTTCAGGCTTATCCTCAAATGAAAGGTGGGGAATACTTACAAAGTCTCTGTCGATATAATAAAGTCGTCCTATTCCTATTCCACCGGTGACTTTTTCACCGCTGAGAACCTTTCTCTGATTCAAACTACTCACCCTCTCCGAACTTGTTGTTTATAAGTTCCGTCAATTCTTCAATACACTCCTGTTCCTGCTCACCGTCAGTAAAGATCTTTATTGTGCTCCCGAGAGGAGCGGCAAGCATTAGAATACCCATGATGCTCTTCGCGTTAACCCGTACTCCTTCCTTTTCCATCTCCACTCTGCACCTGTACTTTTCAGTAGTTTTGACAAAGAGACTTGCGGCTCTGGCATGAAGTCCGAGTTTATTGATGATCTTAAGTTCTTTTTCTATCATTTCTCTACCTTTCTATTTAAAAGTTTTTTTGCACTTGTTATGTTCTGAGATCCGCTTTTCATTATCCCTTCGACCATCTCTTCAAGTTCTTTTGAACTTTCCATATGCTCAATAGAATACATTATCATAGGAAGATTTATCCCTGAAATAACATCCACATCCTTATGTTTGGCTATTGTATATGCCACATTTGACGGGCTTCCTCCGAAGAGGTCTACAAAAATTATGACTTTTCTTTTGTTTTTAAGATATCCGTCAAGACGTTCCTTTATCTCCGCTTTGATATCATCCAGCTTTCTCGCCATTGAGAAATCAAGGGAAAAGATGCTGCAGTTTTCCGCCACATCCTCTTCCATGATCTTCTGAGCGGTCTCAAGTATCTCTTTTCCCATATTACCGTGTGTAATAAAAATGAATGAGTACATCAGTTGCCCCCAAGTTGTGTGAGTTTATTAGACAGTTTTTTCTCAAACTGCTCCGCCGCATTTATTCCCATTTTCTTTAACAGATAATCTCTTGCCGTTGCCTCCATAATGGAACTCAGATTGGAGCCGTTCCTGACAGGTATGACATAATAAGGTTTCCTTACGCCCATTATCTCGTAGTACCTTGTAGTGCTTCCGACCCGTTCATATTCAAACTGATGCTTCTCATCCCACAGAGCAAGCCTTACAACGCAGTCTATCTCCTTCTCACCTGCCACTGAAGTAATGCCGAACATCTGCTGAAGGTCGACAAGACCTATGCCCCTGATCTCTATCAGACTTTTCATCATTTCGTTACTTCTTCCGATCAGTCTGTCAGGTGGGATATGCTTTATTTCAACAACATCATCGGCAATAAGTTTATGGCCTCTCATAACAAGGTCAAGACTGGTCTCGCTTTTTCCTACACCGCTTTCCCCCATGATGAGCATCCCTACACCGAGAACATCAATGAGCTGTGCATGAAGAGTTGTGTAGGAAGCAAGCTTCATGTTGAGCATGCTTCTTATGTAATCCATGAAAACACTTGATATCTTTCCGGTCGAAAGGATAGGTACCTTAAATTTTTCAGCTATTTCAAGGAAGAATTCCGGAGGCAGCTCAGGATGGGTGAAAACAACAGCTACCGGCTCCTTTTCAAGAAATTTCCGGGACATTTTGACCCTGTTCTTCATCTCAAGGGTCTTAAGATAGTCCATTTCACTCTTTCCGAAAAGCTGCACTCTGTCCTTGTAAAGATGGTCTGTAAAACCTGCAATTGAAAGTCCTACGACCTGCACCCTGTTCTCCGTGATCTCAACTTCCGCCACCTCTTTTTCACTAAGGTTATGCAGCTTCAGTTCGAGTTCATGGTTCTCAAGGAGTTCGTTTAAATTTAGAGACCCTGATGTAGGCATTAGTCCATGCTCCTGATAATATTAATGATCTCCTCTTCACTTTCCGCTTTCAGCAACTCTGTTCTAACGGTCTTATCGTTGCACATTAGAGATATCTGACTTAAAAGTTTCAGGTAAACAAGATTTTTTCCTTCAGGAACTATCAGCATAAAGACCAGGCTGACATTATCACCGTCAAGACTTCCGTAATCAACTCCGCTATCCAGACTTGCAATACAGATGACGATCTCTTTTGCGCTCGGGATCCTTGCATGAGGGATGGCAATACCGGATCCTATTCCGGTGGTTCCGTATGATTCCCTCTCCTTTATCGCAGTCACGATCTCCTGTGCATCTATACCTGAACTTTTTTCTATTTCCACACTGATCTTACTGAAAAGCTCATCCTTATCCGATACTTTTAGACCACAGATAACCAACTCTTTCTTTAAATAATTCTCAAGTCTGCACATTCATTAGCCTCCGACAGAAAATCTGTAGTTTCTTTTCCTTTCCCTGGCAAGCGGTATTTTCATCTTTGACCTGTATTTAGCCACTGTCCTTCTCGCTATCGAGATCCCTTCCCTGCTTAAAATATGGGCAATATCCTCATCAGAAAAAGGATTTTCTCTATTTTCTTTTTCAATTATCTCGCTTATTCTCTGCTCAAGCCTCCGGTTTGTTGTCATGTTATCGTTGACCTGTTTTACAAAAAAGTACTTGAGCTCAAATATTCCGTGCGGTGTCTCCGCATACTTTCCATTTGTAAGTCTCGAGACCGTTGCCTGATGCCTGTCAATATCTTCGGAAACATCCTTGAGTGTCAGGGGCTTGAGGAACTTATCTCCCAGTTCAAGGAAATCCTTCTGATATGAAAAAATACTTGCCGCGACCTGATAAAGAGTCCTGTTACGCTCGCTTATGCTCTTGATTATCCATTCGGCATTGCGGTATTTTTCCCTCATGAACTTCTTTTCCTTCTTTGTTCGGGCTCTCTTGATCTCCTTGTCAAAAACAGCTTTGTTCAATGTAACTGTCGGCAGAAGCCTGTTCTCTATCTGAACAATGACCTCACTTCCCACAAGAAACACCTTAAGATCAGGTTTCACATACTCGGTCCGAACTGTCTCGTAACCATAAGAAGGATAAGGAGAAACGTTATTTCTCAACGTAAAAAGTACACTCTGGAACTCCTGTGCCTCCACTTCAAGGACAGAACACAACTCGTCGAACTTCCTGCTGACAAGCATCTCGATCGCTTCATCGTTCTCAAGCAGTTCCCTGAGAAGTTTTCTCATACCGTCGTTGATCCTGACATAGTCCGATCCGAGAAACATAAACCTAAGATAATCCCTCATATCGGAACATCCGCATCCGGGAGGATCAAAGTTCTTGATGAGTTCTCTAGCCGTCCTCACATCCTCAAGATCGCTGCCCGTTATCTCCGCTATATCTTCATCGGTATCAGTCAGAAAACCTCTTTCATCCAGGTCATACACCATGTAGATCATTATCTCACGTATTTCCTGAGGATGATCCGAACCTGATATCTGAACGTCAAGATACTCTTCGAAACTTTCCTTTGCCGGCAGATGGTCTTCAAAACTATAATCATCGCTGTAACCGCTCTTTTTGCTTACATTCATCTCACCGAAACTGTTACCGGAACTCTCTCGCACCTGTGACCAGTCAAAATCGTTAAGAATATCACTAACATGCCTTTCGTCATCACCTGTTTTAAGATCTGATACGATATCACTTTCCCTGTCGGAAGGATCTTTCGAGTTCACCGATTCGTTATCTTCTCCCCAATCCTGGATCTCAAGAAAGGGATTCTGTTCAACTTCCTCCAGCATCATCTCTCGAAGTTCGATGGAACTTTTCAGAAGCATTTCTATACTTTGACGCATTTGCTGAGTCATTTTAAGCTCTTGCTTCTGAGCTAACTTCTGTTGAAGCTGTACGCTAGGAGTCATCCCGACCTCATTAATTCCAATCGAGTCGAGTATAAACAAATTTCCCAAGCTTGGCAAGATATTTGCTTATGTATTATAAACTCTTGTATTAGCTAAAGAAACCTGATAAAAAAGTTGTTTCTTGCTTTTTATATTAAAACATGAGAATATTTAACGGATTTATTAAAACACAACTGTTTTTTAGCGGAGGAAAAAATGACAAAAAAAATAAGCGAAATTACGGAAATTCTGAAAAAAGAGAAGTTTGCTAAAGACTTTACACAGTATTACCGTGAAGTGGAAATTGACGGCAGATGGCGTCTTTTCGATGTTCTTGAGGATATGCTTCTGGCGTACTCTGTGATCAGGGAGAACGTTGAACTTCTGGTGGTTATCAATCCTCACTGTTCAAAAGAAATTACGAACAAAGTTACTGTTGACAGAAACCTGACTCCTGTGGGATCAAAACTGGCGGATATAGCCGGAAGATCAAAGAAGTTCAAAGTTGAGGAATTTGAGGGAAGGAACTATGTCAGCGTAACGTTGAAACCTAACACTTTCTCTATCCTTAAAAAAATATAGCCCTAATTATTAAGTAAAAAACTTCTTTACATTACTAAGCCTTGTGGTTATAATGCCTACCGCTTTTCAGGTTTTTTTGTTGAAGGATTAAAAACATGATTAAAATTGACAACTTACTATCAGTTTTCACAAGCGATATCGCTATAGATCTCGGAACTGCAAACACTCTGATCTACGTCAAGGGAGAAGGAATCGTTGCAAACGAACCTTCCGTTGTCGCAGTTCAGGAAAAGGATTCCAGGGGGACAAAGTCTGTCCGGGCCGTCGGTCTTGAGGCCAAGGAAATGATCGGAAAGGCTCCTGTGAACATAAGTGTTATCAGACCGCTTAAAGATGGTGTTATCGCCGATTTCGAAGTGGCACATCAGATGCTGAGATACTTTATCAAACATGCCTACAAAAAAGGCAGTTTCATAAAACCGAGGATCGCTATCGGTGTTCCTTACGGTATCACGGAAGTTGAGAAAAGAACCGTTAAAGAAGCCGCTCTGGGAGCCGGTGCACGAGAAGTTTTCCTCATTGAGCAGCCAATGGCCGCGGCTGTCGGAGCAAACCTGCCTGTCACTGAACCTACCGGAAACATGATCGTTGATATCGGCGGCGGAACCACAGAAGTTGCCGTCATCTCTCTTGCCGGGATCGTCTATTCTAAATCCATTAAGTCTGCAGGAGATAAAATGGATGAGGGGATCATTGACTACATTAAGAAAAAGTATAATCTTGCCATCGGCGAAAGAATGGCAGAGCAGATAAAATGGACAATAGGAAACGCCTATCCTGACGAAACGAAGGAGTTCATGGAAGTTAAGGGACTTGACCTTGTGGCCGGTGTTCCCAAAACTATCGAGATCAATTCCGACGAGATCAGGGAAAGTCTTGAAGAAACTGTGAAAGCTATTGTTTCAGCAGTCAAGACCGTTCTTGAGAACACTCCTCCGGAACTGGCGGCGGACATCGTTGACAAGGGAATCGTCCTCGCAGGCGGAGGGGCTCTTCTGAAAAACCTCGACATTCTGCTTAGAGAGGAGACGAACCTTCCTGTGATAATAGCCGAAAACCCTCTGATCTCCGTTGTTATGGGGACAGGAAAGATCCTAGAGAACATTTCACTTTTAAGAACTATTTCACTTACCTGATTTGAACAGAAAAAAGCTGTTCCTATACATAGCCCTGCTATCAGTTATTCTTGTTTCAGTTCTTCCATTCTTTATACTCGAATTTGATCTCAGACTCCCCTTAATTGACGATATAAAATCAGCTACTGACAAAAAGATCTCCAGCATTAAAGAATCTTTCGACATCGTCAAGGACCTCAAATCGGTCGGAGTAGAGAACCTTCGTCTCAGAAAGGAAGTTGCAAAACTTAAAGTTCAGCTCCTGATGAACGAAGCTATTAAAAGAGAGAACGAGGAGTTGTCCAAACTGCTCAAACTAAAGGACAGCTACAGCAAATACACTATCATACCTGCCAAGATACTCACCTATTCGGATATGAATCCCAACAGGATCGTTATCAGTTATCCTGAAGAATATTCAAAACTTATGGCAGAGAAAGCTACGGTTGTCTCAAGCATGGGGCTTGTCGGTCTGGTGTCATCTTTCCACAGTTCAAGGGCCGAGGTCGAACTGATAACTTCAAAGCAGTTCACCGTTCCTGCTGTTCTCGAGAACAGAGAAGAGTGTACGGCTATTCTCAAAGGTAACGGACAGTCTCTTTCGATCCTGTTCCTTGACAAGGTCTGTAACACGCCTCCTTCAGACGGAAAAAAACTCCTCAGCGCAAATCTGAGCGAGAACTACAGCATACCCTACATTCCCATCGGAATAATCAGCAACCTGAAAAAAGACCAGGGCAATATCATGTTTCTTAAAGGAGAGGCGATCCCTCTTTTTAAAAAGGGAAAGCTTAATCATATTTTTGTAATTGTAGGAGCGAATTTCGAAGATGAGAAGGCTCTCTTTTAAATTTCTGTTTTTAACACTTCTTATCTTTTCAGCCTTTACGCTCGTGCTGTATCTTTTTGACATCCCCGGATTCTATTTTCCTCATATTCCCATAACTTTCACAATACTTTACACGGAAAAAAATATCAGAAAACGATTAGCGCTGATGATCCTCGCCTTTATTCTGTACTCTCAGGCAGGTTCCCCAATTCCTTTCTTTTTCATGGCTGTTGTTTTTATCCAGATATACTTTTTCACTCAGACATTCTTTTCAATAACAGCTTTTGATCTTACGCTCACGGCTCTACTTAACTCTTTTCTCATCATGCTTGTCATCAACTTCAACCGGTTTCTTTATTTCCACACTTTTACTGGGGATTTCAACTTTTTCATACTACTTGCACCAACATTTTCATCCTGGCTGTTCCTTGTCCTCATTTTTATTTTCTTTAAGCCTCAGATCGACAGACTGTTCATTAAGGATTCCTGGTTATGAGGATCCTGAATCAGACCGAAGAGGTAAAAAATATCTTTCTGAGAACCCGCAAACTTGTCTGGGTCATAATGTTTTCATTCTTCCTTCTCTTCGGAAGAGTTTTCTATCTTCAGGTGGTCAAAGGAAACGACCTTACTGAAAAATCAAGGGATAACTTCATTCTCAGCGAAAAGATCTTTCCGGCAAGAGGAGATATCCTGAGCTACGATGACCAGCTTCTCGCAACGACACAGCCTTCTTTCAAGATATCTATCGTCCCGCTGTTCTTTGCAGAAAAGGAAATGATGTCCGAACAGATAGACAGGATCAGTTCTGTGCTTGAACTCAACAAAAACGAAGCTGCAAGGCTCAGAAAGAACATGGATGAATGTTACGGCAGGTGCAAATACATGCCCATGCTTGTGAAAGACGAGATTCCTAGAAAAAGAATATTCAAATATTCAAGCTACTTATCAAATTTCCCCGGAACGATAATATCCTCTTCATACAAAAGACTGTTCCCTCTTGGAGAAACAGCATCCCACATCACAGGCTATGTATCAAAGATCAACTATCGGGAACTGGAACAGTTCACTGATTACGATCCGGAGGATTTCACAGGAAAGACCGGTCTTGAAAAGGAGTATGAAAAAGAACTTCATGGTCAATACGGTGAAACTTTCCATGTAATAGATCACATGGGGAGAAAGATCGAACTTCCTGAAAATGTAAATGCGGACATACCCCTTTCCAAAGAGGCCGTGAAAGGAAAAGATCTGCGGACTACAATTCTTTCCTACGTCCAGAAAACCGCGGCGACAGCCTTCGGCGAGAGAGCCGGAGCCACACTGCTTATGGAAATAAAGACGGGAAGGGTACTCGCCATGTATTCAAGTCCTTCTTACGATGCCAACCTTCTTTCAAGAAAAAGGATACCCGCAAAAATATGGAGAGAGTACAGCCAGAGCATTCTCAAGCCGCTTATAAACAAAGCTATCAGACAAACCTATTTCCCCGGATCGACCTTCAAGGTGATTCCCGCTCTTGCAGGACTTCACTACGGAGCAATAACTCCTAAGTCGACCTTTCTCTGTCAGGGTTGTCTATATTTCGGAACAGACACTAAATGCTGCTGGAACAGAGGCGGGCACGGGCATGTCAACCTTCGGAGATCACTGAAGGAAAGCTGCGACATTTATTACTACTACCTCTCTCAGGAACTTGGTCTTGAAAAGATGACACATTTTTCCTCACTTTTCGGCATCGGACTTGAGACCGGGATCGATCTGCCGTGGGAAAACAGCGGTATTCTGCCTGACAGGGCGTGGTTCAGCTACAACTACCCCGGAATGAGAGTCCACAGAGGAATTCTGATGAACCTTTCCATTGGACAGGGCGATATCAGAATGACCCCTCTTCAGCTTGCCGTTGCGTATGCAGCCATAGCTAACGACGGCATTATCGTGCAGCCCAGGATTGTTGAGGAACTGATCAGTCCTGACGGAAAGATCGAAAAGATCAATAGTAAGACCGTGAGAGTGCTTGATATTGACAAAAAGCATCTCAAAACGGTAAGAAAAGCTCTCTGGAGCGTTACCAATGAACCTGGAGGAACTGCTTTCTATCATGCAGACAGAACAATTCCCGATGCCGCGGGAAAGACCGGAACAAGCCAGGTCATTTCAAACGTTGCAAGAAAAAAGATCGACTATTCAGAAGAGGAAAGAAGATTCCTTACTCAGGATGACGCCCTTTTTGCAGCTTTTTTCCCTTATGACGATCCTCAGGTTGTCGCAGTGGCAATTGTCGAGAACGGCGGACATGGCGGAAGCGTTGCCGCGCCTATCGTTTACAAGCTTTTAAAATCCTATCACTTTAAAAAGGCTCTGGAATGATAAACAAAAAGAAATTCGACATGGGACTTATAATCCCGCTTCTTACTCTTATCTTTCTGGGATTACTTTCACTAAGCAGCGCCACAAGCCATAACCCGTTCAAATTTCACGTTCAGATAGTCTGGGTCATTCTATGCATAGGAGTTTTCATTTTCACTACGTTCAGCGATATCAGAGCGTGGGAAAGACTTGCAATCCCGATGTACTTTGCAAATGTTGTACTACTGGCCCTTGTTCTTGTGATCGGGAAACGCATCGGCGGAGCGCAGAGGTGGCTCGACCTGGGGTTCATGAACTTTCAGGTCAGCGAGCTCACAAAAATAGCCGTCATTCTTTTTATTTCCTACAGACTGAACATGAAACCTACTATGGAGGACGGGTACAACCTTTTTGATATATTGCCGGAATTCCTGGCAATTTTACTGCCTGTTCTGTTAATTTACTACGAACCTGATCTGGGAACCAGTCTTCTAATTGGATTTGTCTCTTTCGTGATGATAATCTCGACAAAGATCAACAGAAAATGGCTGACGGGACTGATCATATTCGTAATAGTGGCAACACCTGTTCTCTGGCAGTTCGGATTAAAAGAATACCAGAAAAAACGAGTGGTTGCACTTGCCACGATGCTCTGGTCGGACAGCTCTGAGCTAAGTCTGACATCACAGTACCATACGAATCAGTCAATAATTGCGATCGGCAGCGGCAAACTGCACGGCAAAGGGTATAAAAAAGGAACTCAGAATCTGCTCAGGTTTATTCCCGAACACCATACAGACTTCATTTTTTCGGTCTATGCAGAAGAATTCGGATTTTTCGGAGTTTCGCTCCTATTTCTGCTCTACATGTTCCTGCTTATAAAAATACTCAATATCATCAGTAGAGTTAAGGACAAGTTCTCCGGGTTGATACTCGTGGGAACTGTCGCTGTGATCTGGCTTCAGGTTTTCATAAATATCGGCATGGTCATGGGAATGCTTCCAGTTGTCGGCATTCCTCTTCCCTTCTTCTCATACGGCGGAAGCTCACTTCTTTTTAACACGATAATACTTGGACTCGTCCACAACATAAGCATTAACAGCAAGTACTCATAGGATGAAAAAGAACTGGTTTCTAATAGCTAACCCTTCTGCGGGAGGATTTAAAGTTCGTAAGGATTTCTCTGAGATTGCCAGACTTCTCACAAAAAACGGAATAATCTTCAATAAGAACTTCTCAAAAAAACGTCTTCATGCCCTTTCTCTTGCTCAGAAAGCTATTGAGAATGGATTTACAGATTTTATTGCAGTTGGAGGAGATGGAACTGTAAATGAAGTGGTGAACGGAATGCTCAGATCCCCCAATCCTGAAAAACTTACTCTCGCTGTCATACCTGTAGGCACAGGAAACGACTGGGGACGCTCTGTCGGCATTACGAATATCTATGAACAGGCAGTAAAAGCAATAAAGAAAAGTACTTATATAACACAGGATGTCTGCAGAACTGCGTATCACACAGATGAAGGTGTCCACGAGCGTTTTTTCATAAATGTTGCAGGAAGCGGTTACGATGCGGAAGTACTCTTTAAAACTGAAAAGATGAAAAAAGCCGGAAAAACAGGAAAATGGCTGTATTTCAGAAATATCTTCACTTCACTTTTTTCATATAGACCGGCCGATACCACCGTAACTGTTGACGGGAAAGAGGTCATTAACGAAAAAATGCTCTCTTTAAATGTCGGGATCGGAAAGTACAACGGCGGAGGTCTCATGCAGGTTCCCCATGCGGTACTTGACGATGGGGAGCTTGCTCTTACATTCATTGGAAATATTGGAAAAACAGGAATCCTTAAGCATTCTTCAAAACTTAAAAAAGGCACTATCGGAGAAGTTTCAGGAGTTCAGCTTATCAAAGGAAAGAGAATTGAAATATCAAGCCCTGAAAAACTACTTTTTGAAGCAGATGGAGAAGCTCTCGGTCACACTCCGCTCAGTTTTGAAGTTGTGCCTGGAGCTTTGAAAGTTGTATGCGGGGAAATGCCCGGGCCTACGACTTCGTCTCCAACCACGGGCTGAGTAAGCACCGTCCTTCAGACGGTTTGACCTCTTCCTCACTCCTTCTCCTAAAGGAAAAGGAAGCAATTTCAATTTGAAAATATCGGTTTTAAGTCCCTTGCCTTTAGGTAAGGGATTTAGGGAAAGGTCTAAAG
>CAZTKP010000035.1:0-13725 GCA_964614215.1 uncultured Spirochaetales bacterium
GGAGGCAAAATGAAAAAACTGATCCTTGCGTCAGGGTCGCCCAGAAGAAAAGAGCTTCTGTCGTATTTCGGTATTCCGATGGAGATCATAAAACCTGAGATCCAGGAGCATGTAGATCCTGAACTTAGTCCTGAAGAAGTTGTGAAGTCTCTGGCTTTTCAGAAAGGTGATTCAGTCGTAAAAACAATTGGTGACAGGAATCCTGTTCTAAGTTCAGACACCATTGTTGTTCTTGACGGAAAGATCCTTGGAAAACCGCAGGATAAAGAAGATGCCGGAAATATGATGAGAAGGCTAAGCGGCAGAACTCACCACGTTTTTACAGGAGTGGCGGTTTTTTATAATGAAAATGTTGATCTTTTTGCCGTTAAAAGCGGAGTTACATTTAAAGATCTGACGGAAAAAGAAATAGCCGATTACTGCGAAACAGATGAACCTTACGACAAGGCCGGCGCCTACGCTGTTCAGGGGATCGGATCTTTCATGGTCAAGTCAATTGACGGCTCATATTCCAACGTTATCGGTCTTCCCGTAAGCGAGGTCATCGCACATTTCCAGAAACTCGGAATTATTGACGGACTTAGGTTCATAGCCAACTAAATCCAATAAATTAAAATAGTTGTAATTCATAAAGATCCACTATGTTGACAAAGTTGTAACGGAAACTATATTAATAAGCCTTGAACCGGACGGGTTCCGGTTTGAAAGTAGGGAGACTGAAATGGAACGAATCTATCTTGATAATAATGCAACGACACCGGTAAGAAAGGAAGTCGTTGATGCGATAATGCCTTTTCTCACTGAACTTGGAGGAAATCCTTCGAGCAGACACAAAGAGGGAAGACTTGTAAGGACAGCTTTTGAGAAGGCCAGAGAAACAGTTGCAAAAGCACTCAATGCACAGCCGAAGGAAATAACTTTCGTATCTTCAGCGACAGAAGGCAACAACATGGTGCTTCGCGGCTACATTCACGGTCTTCGCGGAAATATTAAAAAAAATCACATAATTACAACATCAGTTGAGCATCCGAGCGTTTTCAATACGGCTAAAAATCTCGCTAAGAACGGTTATGAAGTGACCTTTCTTCCCGTTGACGAAAAAGGTGCCCTTGATCCTGAAGTTCTCAGGAGATCAATAAAGGAGAACACTGGACTTATCTCGGTCATGATGGTCAACAACGAAACCGGGAACGTCTATCCTGTGAAGGAAATTGCGAAGATAGCTAAAGAAAAAGGAATTCTCTTTCATGTCGATGCTGTTCAGGCAGTCGGCAAAGTCCCGGTCGATGTTCAGGAAATAGGCTGCGATTTTCTCACTATTTCAGGACATAAATTCTACGGACTTAAAGGTACCGGAGCGCTCTACATCCGCTGGGGAAAATGGGCACAGCCCATGATAACGGGCGGACACCAGGAAAAGAGCCGCAGACCGGGAACGGAGAACGTTGTCGGAGTTATAAGTCTTGCAAAGGCTCTTGAGCTTGCAGTCAGTGAGCTTGATGAAGAGACGAAGAGACTTGGCGAACTGAGGGACCATTTTGAAAAGAGAGTGCTTAGCGAGATCCCGTACACAAGGATCATCGGTGATAAGGATAACCGTGTTCCCTCTGTTTCCAACATCTCGTTCCGGTTCATTGAAGGCGAGTCCATTCAGCTTAAGCTCGATAACGACGGCATTGCGGTTTCAACAGGTTCAGCCTGTTCGTCGGGAAGTCTCGAGCCCAGTCATGTGATCGCCGCAATGAAGATCGATCCGGAAGAAGCTCATTCAAGCATAAGGTTCTCGCTCGGCAGAAAGACTACGAAAGAGGACATGGACTATACAGCGGACAGACTTGTAAAGATCGTTGAACAGCTTAGAAGTTTTTCTCCGGTCTACGATGAATTTATTTCAAACGGACAGGCCAGGAGGTCATGATGGAATATTCAGAAAAAGTAATGGACCACTTTCTCAATCCGAGAAATATAGGTAAACTTGAAGACGCAAACGCTGTTGCGGAAGTTGGAAACGCTTCCTGCGGCGATATTATCAAGATCTACGTAAAGATCACTGACGAAGGTATCATCGAGGATGTAAAGTTCCAGACATTCGGCTGCGGCGCGGCGATCGCGACATCTTCAATGACAACTGAAATGGTCAAAGGCAAGCACATTGATGAAGCCCTTGAGCTTACACGTGAAGAAGTTGCCGACGAGCTCGGCGGACTTCCCGCAAATAAGATGCACTGCTCCAATATGGCGGCAGATGCGCTTCACAAGGCAATAAAAGAGTATAAAGCAAAGAATGCCTCCTGAAAAAAGGCCTAAGGTCGCTTTCTACACTTTCGGCTGCAAGGCCAATCTATTTGAGACAGATCAGTTAAAAAGTTCCCTGGCATCAGTTGAAGCTGTTGATGACGATGCGGATATCTACATCATTAACGGCTGCACGGTGACTGCCGCGACAGATCGTCAGGTCAGGAACATGATAAGGCGTTTTTCAAGGAAGGGACGCGTCTTTGTTACAGGCTGCTATGCCAGAAATCCCGATCCTGCACTGGAAAATCTTGAAAACGTGGAATTCTTTGAAAATATTGAGAATGTTGCCCGCTATTTTGATGAGGAACTCGTTTTTGATGCGCAGTTTTCAAGATCAAGACCCTTTGTCAAGATCCAGACAGGCTGCGACCAGTTCTGCACCTACTGCATAATTCCCTATGTGCGGGGGCCTTTGAGATCTGTTCCGCTTTTTCAGATAGAGACACTTCTGAAAAAGATAGTGAGAGACGGCTTCAATGAAGTTGTGCTTACCGGAATTCACATTGGAAAATACGGTGTGGATATTGAGAACGGAAACGACGGTCTTGCAGACGTTGTTAAAACTGCTTTTGATACTGTAAAAAGAGTTCGTCTGGGATCTCTTGAATCTCCCGAGATCGATGAAAGACTTTTTGAAATGGCAAAAGCGGGAATGATCCTCCCGCACTGGCATATCCCGCTTCAAAGTGGAAGTGATACGGTCTTAAAAAGGATGAACCGTCCATACACTACGGCTGATTTTGCACGTTCTGTGGAAAAACTTGTCAACTGCTACGGGTCGGATCTTGCGATAGGAACGGATATAATTGCAGGTTTTCCCGGAGAAACCGGGGAAGAGTTTAAGAAAACAGTTGAATTTGTCAGGTCAATGCCTTTTACCTACGGACATGTCTTTCCTTTTTCACCCAGAGAAGGAACAAAGGCCTGGGACATGGAAAAAACGGACGCTGTCAGCAGTCAGGTCAGAAAAGAGCGGGCCGCGATCCTCCGTGACATCTTCGAGGAAAAGAGAATACGTTTCATGCAGTCTCTTGACGGAACTCTCACAGAGGTGATCGTTGAGGAAAGATCGGGCGATGAATGGACATCGACTTCCTCGAATTTCCAGACGGTGCTGCTAAACGGTGATCTTGTCAGTGGCGGGCTTTATAAGGTCAGGCTTGAATTTAAGGACGGAATTCTCAGAGGAACGGTTGCCGGTAATTGACGTAAAACCTAATTTGCTATTGACTTTTAAAGCATCAATCTCTAAAATCCTATTGAAAATAACGGGGAGAAAGAGATGAGAGTTAAAAAGATCGTCGAGCTTAGGGCAAGATTCGAAAAAGCGATTGCAAACTATGTTGACAGCAGGGATAGAATGTTCGAAGACGATGAAAATCCCGGCTATGTCGACCCGGTTGCGGATGTCTATATGGACGGAAACCGCCAGCTGGTCTTTATCGAGACCCCCGCAATGGATGAAAAGTCTGTTGTAACCGAGGTGAAAGACAGTGAAATAGTTTTCTACGCCAGAAAGAAAATGTCCCGTCCCGCAGGAAGAAAATACTTCCAGATGGAGCGTTCGGTGGGAATGTATATGAAAAGAATACCACTGGCTTTCAGAGACAGAGAAGTTAAAGACATTTGTCACAGCTACAAGTACGGAGTTATAAAGATAGAGATAATTTACGGAGGGGAAAATGAAATCTAGGCCGTTAATAGTTTCGGGAATTCTTATCGGCGTTACGATCCTTTTTGCTTTTTCGCTCAGCGGAAGGGAAGCGGAGGTTAAGTGGAAGAAGAACGGAAAGGAAGTGGAGTACACTGTGAAGTTCGTAAAGAATTTCAAGCTCAACAAGGACGCACCTTTTAAGTTCTTTCTCAAGGACAAGGATGGAAAGGATATAGCAAAGATCGCCTGGAATGATTTCAAGCAAGGCAAGGACGGAAAGTATAAGTTCGTTTCAGATCACGGTGAAAAGAAGACGCACTACTGGTTCGTCGCCTGTAAGTATGAAAAAGGAAAAGTTATCGCGTGTAAGACGTTCAGTGAAGATTTTACAATAAAATAGGAGGAATCGATGGGTCTATTAAAAGGAATCGCCACAGCAGTTCTTGAAAAGACAAAGGACGAGGTGAAGGAGTATCTCCAGAAACTCATGGAAGAGGAGAAAAAGAAAAAGGAAACGAAGGAGACAGAGGAAAAGGAAGAGGTGAAGGCTGAGCCGGTCGATGAAGTTGAAGAGGAGCCGGTGGAGGAAATAGAGGAAACTGAAGAAGAGGAAGAGGATGATGCCGAAGAGATCCTTCCAATAATAAACGAGGAGATCGAGAGACTTAACTACAAGTCCAAACCTGAAAAGATAACGATATCCTATGAGCTTGCCGATCTTGCGCAGCAGCTTCCTCTTGAAGAGTTTTCCATGTTTATCAAGATGGTGATCTTTTCTCAGGACCAGAAAAAGAACTACGGATATCTGGGCAACTCACTGAAGAAAAAGCTCGGTCTTGCCGACATGGATATCGAGGAGTTCAACGCGATCACAGAAAGGCTTGAGGCTTACGGTCTTATGCATATCGAGACAGTTTCAGATAATCAGCAGACCTACATTCTCTATCTGCCTTTTGATGAAAATCTTATGAAGAGAACAAATGCGGCCGCTGCCAAAAAGAAGGCTCAGGAAAACAACCAGAAGAGATCTGACAACAGGAACAGAAAGTCAGGAAACAGGAACAACAGAAAGAGCGTTCAGCAGCCTGAGAAACAGGAAAAGAAAGAAGAGCCCAGAAAGGAAGATGAACTTCCCGGAAGAATGGATCTTGATATGAAGGATGAAGATCTTTACAAATCATACAGAACCTTTGTAAATCTTGAGATAGACAAGGCGAAGATGAGGGTCGGAAGAAGTAACTTCGACAAGATCTATATGGAAGCGGTGAAATACATTGACAAGAAGTATGGTTTCAAGGTCCTTTCGGATTCGGATAAGTTCAAGGAGTATCTGACGAACTACTATATTTCCGCATTTGATATTAAGACCTTTGACCAGTGGAAAAAGGACAAGGCATAAAGAACGGAGACAGAGATGCTGGACGCGAAGATCCTACTGAAATCCCTTAATGATATCGAGATAAAGCTGATGTTCTGCAAGACCGTCTTTGAATGGGACCTGTTTGCAAAGAAATACGAGGAGATCCAGAAAAAGATAAACGACTATTTTGCCGACAAAGAGATCCCTGAAGAGATAGAAAGTGCCGTTAATAGAACAAGGGAGGCACTTGTCACAAAAAAAGGCGAACTTCCGCCATCGGACTATTCTGAATTCTTTAAATAAATCCAACAAGTTACAAAATTTTAAATGGGCTGGTCAAAAAAATCTTTGACAATTATTAACACATAAGTATAAATCTCAAGCTGGCGGGCGCTTAGCTCAGCTGGGAGAGCATCGGCCTTACAAGCCGGTGGTCGCAGGTTCGAGCCCTGCAGCGCCCACCATGTTTATTCAAGTTTGACGCGCGGTCGTAGTTAAGTTGGTTATAACGCCGGCCTGTCACGCCGGAGGCCGCCAGTTCGAGTCTGGTCGACCGCGCCATCTTTTTTTATAATAACTCACCCTTAGTCTTTCTCTTAATAACTCACCCCTCTAAATCTTGACCTTTCCCTAAATCCGGACCTTTCCCTAAATCCCTTACCTAAAGGCAAGGGACTTCATTTCAACCGATCTTGGCCTTTCCCTAAATCCGGACCTTTCCCTAAATCTTGAATGTAGAGGCGGATCTGCGTATCCGCCCGGGTTGATACATGGATCAACCCCTACGATTTGAAATTGCTTCCTCTTCCTTCATTCTATAACTCACCCCCAGCCCCTTTCCTAGAGGAACGGGGAGAATTTTTCAGTTGAATCCGAAAAAAGTGGTACTGTTCGCAGTTGTATTGAGGGTGTTAAGTGGTTGAATAGATTGATAAAAGTGTTTTTGAGGTTAAAATAAGGCCCGATTTTCAAGTTTTTAGAATTTATTTACTATTTGGGTGGAGGGGAGTATATTTGGTGGAGTGAAAAGCAGAAAGGAGATTTTGTTATGGAAGTAATTGAAAGGTTGATAAAAAAGATAAAAAACTTTAGGGATGAAAGAGACTGGGAAAAGTTTCATAACCCAAAAGATTTGGCTCTAGGTTTAAATATTGAGGCCGCCGAATTGCTCGAGCTTTATCTATGGAAAAACCCGGAAGATGCTGATGTTGAAAGAGTAAAAGAAGAGTTGGCAGATGTTTTTGTTTATGCACTTTTAATTTCAGAGAAATACTCTTTAAATATTGAAGAAATTGTTAGTCAGAAAATTGAGAGAAATGCAAAAAAATATCCAGTAGATAAGTCAAAAGGAACTGCAAAAAAATATAATGAATTATGATTGAGCCAGCGGATTTCTACATAAAAAACTTTGAATTTAATAAAGATATTTCTGAAAAAATTCAAAGGGATCAGTTTGTAAAGAATTTATGGCCAATAGTTTATTTAATAAGTGATAGCGGCAAAAGAAAAGCATACGTTGGAGAAACAACGGATGCTAGTTCTAGAGTTAAAAGTCATTTGAGAAATGAAACAAAAAAGGTGTTAACAACCATTCATTTTATAGAAAGCAAAAAATTTAATAAATCCGCGACTTTAGATATAGAGTCAAATTTGATTAAATACTTGTCCGGGGATGGAAAATATAAACTCTTAAACGGAAATCTTGGACTTGCAAATCATAACTACTATCAGAAAAACGAAGTATATTGGGAAATATTTAAGAAAATATGGTCAAAACTTATTGATCTAAAGATTGCTGAAAAAGATATAGAGACGATTAACAACTCTGATATTTTTAAATATTCTCCTTATAAGTCTCTTTCATATGATCAACAAAAAAGCCTCATTGGGATACTTAATGGGTTAATAAGTGATGAAAAAAAGAGTGTTTTTGTGGAAGGTGGTGCTGGCACAGGAAAAACAATATTAGCTATTTATCTTTTCAAATTAATAAATACTGACCCAGATGATTTATATTTGGGTGAGTTCAGTTTAGAAGAAAAAATGATAAGAGGCTTAATAGCTGAACTAAAAGGAAAAAGAGAAAAACCAAAAATGGCACTTGTTGTTCCAATGACCTCTTTTAGAAATACGTTGAAAAAAATATTTAAAAATGTGGCTGGTTTGCACCAAAGTATGGTTATAGGGCCAACGGATCTTTCAAAAGAAGAATATGATATAGTTGTTGTTGATGAGGCTCACAGACTCAGGAGAAGAGTAAATTTAACTAATTATGCTTCTTTTGATGCTGCAAATAGAAGATTAGGTTTTGAAAAAGAAACCAATGAGCTTGAATGGGTTTTAAAGCAAGGTAAGAAGAGGATTCTTTTTTATGATGAAAACCAGTCAATAAAGCCAACTGATGTAATTAAGAAAGATTTTGATAAGATAAAATATGAAAAAAGCACCTCTGTTCTAAAGTTGAGCTCTCAGTTTAGAGTTAAAGGTGGCAATGGGTTTGTTACTTTCATTGACGATCTTCTGAAAGTTGATGTGAAAAACAAAAAAAAATATGAAATTGATGAAAATTATGAGTTTTTTCTTTTTGATTCAATTCGGGAGATGAGTGAAAAAATAAAAGAAAAAGAAGAGGAAGAGCAGCTTTCTAGACTTGTGGCCGGATATTCATGGAAATGGGTTACAAAAGGAAAGAAAGAGAAAGGCGGTGTAGATATATTTATTCAGGATATGAAGCTAAAATGGAATAGTGACAATATTGAATGGATTAATTCCAAAGATTCAATAAACGAAGTAGGCTGTATCCATACAACACAAGGTTATGACCTAAATTATGTCGGCGTAATCTTTGGAGAGGAGATAGATTATGATCCTGAGAAAAGTGAAATAATAGTAAATAAGGAAAAATACTTTGATGAAAATGGGAAGAAAACAATAAAGTCTCCTAAAAAACTAAAGGAGTACATCCTTAACATATATAAAACAATGATGTTGAGGGGAATTAAAGGAGCTTACGTTTTTGCTTGCAATGAAAACCTTAGAGAATATTTAAGAAAACACATTCCGGTTTATAAAGAGATTCAAAAACAAAAATTTGAGATTCTATCTCCTGAAAAAGTGAAGCCGTTTGAAAATGCTGTTCCTATATATGATCTGGAAGTTGCTGCCGGACTTTTTAGTGGTGAGCAAAGTGTTTTTGAGGATGAAATACGATGGGTTAAAATAGAAGACTTTAATTTGAATAAAGACCTTTTTGTCGCCAAAGTTGTCGGTGAATCAATGAACAAAAGGATAAAAAACGGTTCATATTGCCTTTTCAAGGCTAATCCAGTTGGCACAAGAAATGGAAAAGTTGTTCTTGCGAAGCTCCTTGATTCAACTGACACAGAAACAGGTGGACACTACACGGTGAAAGTTTATGAAAGTGAGAAAAATTACTCTTTCGATGGATCTTGGAGACATGAAATAATTAAACTCAAACCGGATAGCGATGATCCATCATTTGAGCCGATAGTTTTCACTGAAAATATTGATGAAAGAGTGAGCGTAGTGGCTGAATTTATTGCGGAATTGGGGTGAGCAGTTCCTTCAATCTCACCACTAACCCACCTCCAAACTTCCTGTCAACAAAATAACTTCCATCAGGTTTGATCCAATACCTTTTTTAATAGAAAAAGTAGGACGGCTCAGACAACTAGGACAGCTCGGACAATTTGGTAGGACGACTCAGACAACTCAGACAGCTCGGACAAGTTGGTAGGACGACTGGGACAACTGGGACAGCTCGGACAAGTTAGTAGGACAGTTGGGACAACTGGGACGATTCGGGAAAAGAAATGTTGACAGGGCAATTAATAAAATTAGAATTAAGGATCGATAGCCAAATGACAAAAAAGGAGAAAACAATGTCTGGTCTTATTCCGAAACATGGTGGTTTCAGAAAGCTCCGTTCTTTTCAGACTGCACAGAAAGTTTATGACGGAACAGTGGTGTTCTGTAAAAGGTTTGTTTCAAAGTTTTCAAGGACTAACGACCAGATGGTTCAGGCTGCCAGAAGCGGAGTTCAGAATATTGCCGAGGGCAGTCTGGCTTCTGCTACTTCAAATAAAACAGAACTGAAACTCACAAATGTTGCCAGAGCAAGTCTTGGTGAGCTTTTGTTGGATTATGAAGATTATCTGCGTCAGAACGGACTTAAGATCTGGGACAAAAATTCATCTGAAGCTTTTGAAGTGAGGTCAGACAGGACCGACATGTCAGACTGGTCGGAGTGGTCAGACGAAAAGTTCGCCAACACAATGATATGCTTTATCCATCAGGCAAGTTACCTGCTCTGGAGACAGATAAAAAGGCTGGAGGAAGATTTTCTGAATGAAGGTGGTTTCACTGAAAGGCTTTATCAGGCAAGAAGAAATTCAAGAAAGTATTAGAACAAAAAAAGCCTCCAAAGTTTGTCCCATAACTCCGGAGGCGTTTATCCATAACTGGTATGAACACTGTTAATTATACTTGAAATTGATGCTCCGGCAAGTGGAAAATGCCGCTATCCCCTGATTGGATAAGGATCTGGCGATATTTTTTGTTTTAATAGTTCACTCTTATGCACCTGGCGTTATAGCTATCGCCGGGAACTCCGTCATATATCCAGGCATGTTGAAAATCAATAACATAAACACTGAAAATATCGAAAGTTGCTGTCCACATTCTATCCCAGTCTCCAAGAGAGGAATATTGACCGTTCATTTTGTTTTCTGATGAGAGACATCCTTTGCAGGAATCGGTGAGGCATGTTTCGGCAGAGTAACAAACATCCGAGACAGGGCATTCTCCGCCGGTTTCTGTTTCAGGACAGTTAATAATTAGCTGTCTTAACTCGGATAATGTGGGAAGCCGCCAGTCATCATGTCCGTTATACACAAGATTATAACAGTATTCGTTTGCTGTCTGCCAGGTAACTCCGACATAGCCGAGATCATCAAGTATGAGGTAAGACCATTCGTAAGTTATTTCATGGTCTTCATTACTGTCTGCATCTTCAGTTTCTGTATCTTCAGTGTCTGTATAGTCGATATCGGTATATTCCTCCGGTCTGTAACTGTCCTTATAATGAGTTTCATAATAACCACATGAAGTCACAAACAAAGTGCAGGTCACAATAAGAAAGAAAATTGTCCGCATTATAGATTCCTCTTCAGTTCTGTTGAAATATCTGGCTATCTCTCTGAAATTATTGCTAATTTTATCTCGGACAGTTGGACATTTCAGGTGCCGAAACAGGTCCTTCAGGTGTTGCATCCGGATGATAGACTGTCATTCCGTTTGCGTTTGAGATTGTGTAGGAACCTCCTTCCGGCGGTGTCAGCTCAACAATATTTGATATCATCATATCTCCGTAAACAACAGCTTTGAGGCATTGGTCTATCATATAGCATTCACCTGTCGAACAGTCATAGGACAGATTAAACACCATTATGGTCATTCCGTCCGGATCTCCGACATCTATAAGTCCCGGCTGTATGCTTGTTACGGGAGCCGTTGCCTGAATGGAGGTAATATTATACAGATCGCTTACGATGGAGCCTCTGTACGATCCTATTCCTGTAATATCATCACCTGAATAGAATGCGTAGGAAGAATCTCCGGACGGATAGTCATAGATGCTTGCTCCACCCATGTTTCCGTCAAAAGCTAAGGTCTGAGAGCCAGTTATGTCGTCCTGACGGATAGTTCCGGTGTTGTACAGTCCATTGTGTACATTGAGACTTCCCACAAGTTCCGGAAGAGGTGTACAGGATGAGAAATCCCAGCTCAGACAGTCCGGATTGCAGACTACAGTACCTGAGTCGTAACCGCCTATATCAGAACAGTTGTATGTGGTGCCTTCGGCTGTGTCACAGACTTCGCTTCCTGAAACAGTGCCGTCTCCGCAGCTCATCGCTTCACAGGTAGTTCCGGTAAAGCCGTAGCCGATTTCACATTCACAGGTGAAAGTGTCGTAATCAAGGACCTGACAGTCTCCGTGTCCTCCGCAGTCCTGACCGTCGCATGGACTGAAGCATGTGGTGCCGTTAAAGTAGTATCCCTGTCCTTCGTCACATTCGCAGGAGTATTCAGTTTCGTTTATTATATTGCAGTCTCCGTAAGTCCCGCACGGATTGCCCTCACAGGGGTTGGTTTCGTAGCAGTTGCTTTCATCCCATCCCGAGCAGTCGTTATAACAGCTGGCTGTACCGATAACATACGGGCCTATCTCGTCACAGTTTACCATATCTCCCTGTTCACACATTTCCCAGTTCTGAACGGAGCCGTTTCCGCAGGTTACGGTGTTTCTTGTGCAGTTGTCCATTCCTGAGATTTCCAGAGGACCGAACGGGGTTGCCTCAGGGTGATAGAGTGCTATGCCTGTTGCGTCACCAAGATGGAAGCTTCCGCCTTCCGGAGGTGTGAGCGTTGTCAGCTGACTTACAGTAATTTCACCTATACCGATTGCTTTAAGACACACATAGACAGGAACACATCCTGTGCCGCTGCTGCAGTCCATAATTCTGTCAAATATCATCGCAGAAACTTCGTCCGTATAAATTCCCACAGGCAGAACTCCGTCAGCCATTTCCTCAGAAGGAAAGCCTGCCTGAACTCCGGTCATATTCACAATAGAACCTTCCTGATCG
The DNA here is from genome assembly GCA_964614215.1 of uncultured Spirochaetales bacterium. Taxonomy (GTDB): domain Bacteria; phylum UBP6; class UBA1177; order UBA1177; family UBA1177; genus CAZTKP01. Next base: position 11,981 of record CAZTKP010000035.1, read on the forward strand.
TAACGGTAAGAGAATACAACAGGATCGTTTCCGGAATAAGTGGTGTAAGACTGATAACCCATCGTCTGGGAATAAATATCCACAGCTCCGCCGCCGAAACTTCCGATAAAAGCTGTATCTGATATAGCAATAGGTTCTGTAGCGCTGATAGTATCTGTAAAGTAGTCGCCTGCAAGTACGAAAAGGTCTCCAACGAGTGTCTCATCAGGTGTACAGGATGAGAAGTCCCAGCTCATACAGCCGGATTCACAGACAAGGGTACCTGTACTACTGTAGCCGCCTGCTTCATCGCAAGTGTGAGGTGTGGCATCAGCGGTGTCACAGACTTCATTTCCGGAAACTGTTCCGTCTCCGCAGCTCATTGCTTCGCAGGTTGTGCCGTTAAATCCGTAGCCGCTTTCACAGTTACATGTAAAGTTTTCAGCATCGATCGATACACATTCTCCGTGAGGTCCGCAGTCCTGTTCATCACATGGATTTACGCAGGTAGTTCCGTCAAAGTAGTAACCGAATCCTTCGTTACAGTCACATTCGTAGTCAGTTCCGTTAAGTGCTGTACATGTTCCGTATGTTCCGCATGGATCGCTTTCGCAGGGGTCTGTTTCGTAGCAGTTGCTCTCATCCCATCCTGAACAGTCATCGTGACAAGTTGCTGTTCCGATAACGTAAGAGCCGATAGTGTCACAGTCAACTTCATCGCCCGGCTCGCATGTTTCCCAGTCCTCAACTGTCGAGTTTCCGCAGGTGACAGTGATCCAGTCACATGCTTCCATATCCGCAATTGAGATAGGTCCTATCGGTGTGGAGTCAGGATGATAGAGTGTGATCCCGGCTAGATCTGTTATCGAGAAGTTTCCTCCTTCGGGCGGAGTAAGAGTGTTTATATCGTGAATACCCAGGTTTCCGATACCGACAGCCTTAAAACATTCATCAACGACTTCACATGTTTCGCCTGAGCAGTCATAGGTCTGGTTGATGATTGATATTGCAACCTCACCTTCTTCAAGTCCCACTGTAACAGGTCCTTCGACTATGAGCTCATTTGGAAAGAAAGCCTGAACAACATCCATATATGCAAAAGGAGGTTCATTCGTGTAACTCTGTGAAACAATTACAACATCCAGAGCCGAATAAGCTGAGGATGAATACTGATTATCTGTGTGTGCATAGATGTTTGTCCCGTTAAAATTTCCATCAAAAGCAACGAAAGTTTCATATTCAAGCTCAACTGTCTTTATTGTTCCTGTCGTGTAGTCCCCACCGTGAACGACAAGGTCTCCAAGAAGTGCAGCATGAGGTGTACAGCCGGTATAATCCCATCCGGTACACTGTTCGTTACAGACAATGTCACCAGATGCGTATCCGCCGTTGGCTTCGCATGGATAGGTCAGACCTTCGTCAGGATCGCAGACCTCATCACCGTTGACGCTTCCGTCTCCGCAGACAATTTCCTGACATGTTGTGCCGTTGTCAAAATATCCGGTGTCACAGGCACATTCATAAACATCCCAGTCCGAAGGTGTGCAGGACAGTGCATGTGCTCCGCATGGATCTTCATCGCAGGGATTGATACATACATCAGAACCGTTTTTGTAGTATGTGGAGATACATTCCCATGCGCAGTCGGCAGGGTCTGTCCACTCGGTGCCTGTCCATGTTATCTGAACATTGCCCGGAATACTCTGAGCATTTGCAGGAGCATTATCGTTACATGCAACCGTCTTTGTATCGCTTACGCAGTCACC
>CAZTKP010000035.1:13825-20641 GCA_964614215.1 uncultured Spirochaetales bacterium
TCCATGTTATCTGAACATTGCCCGGAATACTCTGGGCATTTGCAGGTGCATTGTCGTTACATGCAACCGTCTTTGTATCGCTTAAACATTCGCCTTCTTCCAGATGGTAGTCGGTGATACATTCCCATCCGCATTTAGCTGGATCGGTCCATCCGTCAGCTGTTGTGAATGTTATTTCCACAGGCACCTCAGAAAGAACTGTTGAATTTGCAGGATTTCCGACATTCGTATTGTCACAATAGACCATTTTGCTGTTGATACAGTCACTTCCACCATCGAGAGTGTAGTTGAAATCACATGAACATTCTGCTATGCCATCGAGATTTTCATCAGTACAAACTGTTTTGTTATCATCGGTACACGGATTTATCGGTGAGCAGGGATCGATGTAAACGTCATCATCGTTGATCTCAGAATCGTCGTCTGCATCTTCATCAGGTTCAGCGTCAGCATCTCCAGTATTTCCAGTGTTGCCTGTATTTCCTGTGTCACCTGTGTTACCAGTGTTACCTGTGTTTCCAGTATCACCAGTATTTCCAGTGTCACCAGTGTCACCAGTGTCACCAGTGTCACCAGTGTCACCAGTATTCCCGGTGTTTCCTGTATCTCCAGTATTACCGGAATCACCCGTGTTCCCAGTATCACCAGTATTTCCAGTATCTCCAGTATCTCCAGTGTCCCCGGAATCACCTGGGTCCATATCGTCCTGGTTGTCCTCTGTGTCCTCTATGTCCGCGTCACTCTGAGTTGAGTCCTCATCGTTGCCGGGTACAACCTTTTTGTCCTCACCGCATGATGCAATGAGTGTTAATAAAAAGAATAAAACCAAAAGCTTTTTCATAGCTTCCCTCCGAAAAAAAAGTTTGTGAACATGGTAATATATATTTAATTTAATTTCTTTTCAAATTTTTAGATTAATCTTATAGCGAACTACAATATTGCAAATTCTTTTCTTTTATTTATTATAGTGTCCGTAGGAACTTTCGGAGTTAGTGATGTTTACCGGAATAATTGAAAAAACGGCAGTTGTGCGGACAGTTCAAAGCAGCGGAAAGGAGCTTGAGCTAAGGCTTGAGAATCCTTTTGGAAATGAAGTGAAAACGGGAGATTCCATCGCGGTTGATGGTACTTGTCTGACTGTTGAGACGATTACTGATGCTGAGCTTAGCTTTTTTGTTTCCGCTGAAACTGTAAAGAAGTCTATTGTAAGTTCGTACAGGCCGGGAACTGTTGTGAATCTTGAGCGTGCAATGCGTGCTGACGGACGTTTTGATGGACATATCGTTGCGGGCCACGTTGATGCGACGGGCAGGATCGAAAAGATGAGCAGGGTTGCATCAGGTTTTGAGGTAACTATTAGTTTTGACAGCAGTTTTAAAGCAGCTGTCGTTGAGAAAGGAAGCGTAAGCATTAACGGTGTGAGTCTCACGGCCTTTGATGTGAAGGATGATAGATTTACTATTTCAATGATCCCTGAAACGCTTAAGAGAACGACTTTTCATTCTTTTCTGAAACAGGGAAGCGAAGTGAACATCGAATTTGATATTTTAGGGAAGTACGTCGCAAGAATTATGGAAAAAGGATCGAAGGACTCCAACCTTCAGTCACTGCTGGAGAAACTGTGATGATATGGCTTGAATTTTCAATCTATTTCGTGCTGATAATAATCCTCGGCTGGAGACTTTCCGTCATGGCCGATAAACTGAGCGATGCAAAAAATCTGGGAAAAGGGGCCGTGGGTTTCATTCTTCTAGGTTTTGCGACCAGTCTTCCGGAGCTTATCACCACACTTACTTCTGTACTTTATCTTGACAACAGTTCGCTTGGCGCAGGGAACATTATAGGGTCTAACAATGCGAATATGTTCATACTTTTCATATCCCTGATGACCGTTACAACGCTTATGAGAGGTCAGAGAGTTGACAGGGAAAGTCTTGTTTCCGTTGCGATTTTCTTTATCACGATGGGCATTTTTCTCATCGGTGTCTCACTTGGCGGCAGTCCTCAGATATTCGGCATATCTCCCTACGGCTATCTGATCCTCGGAATGTTCTTTCTGAGTATTATGGCACTTAAGAAGGAAGGCAGTGACAATAAGAAGGAGGATGCCGACAGCACCGAACTTCAGAATGAAAAGCTGGGATTTGTGTTCTACACGGTTCTCGTGGTTGTTGTGGGCGGTCTTGTGGCGGTAAGTTATAATCTTTCCGTTGTCGTCGACAATATTGCACAGATCTATAAGTGGAACTCTACCTCTGTCGGTGCCTTGTTCCTTGCCTGGGCTACGAGCCTGCCTGAACTTGTTGTGACTATTACGGCAATGGCGATTGGAGCTGCGGAAATGGGTATAGGAAACATCCTGGGAAGCAACATTTTCAATCTCATGGTTCTTGCACTTGCCGACATTTTTTCAGGCAGGGACTCAAAGGTCTTTGACAGTGATGAAAAACTGCTGTTCCTGTCGGCAATTCTTATAATTATGACAGGGGCTCTTTCCTATATGCTGTCAACGAGAAACAACAAAAAAATATTTGGGATAACAGTGCTTCCTGCTATAATGATCGTGCTTTATATAGCAGGGATGATATTTTCATTTTAACTTGTGATCAGGGGGCGTTATGAAGCTTGCCAGAAAAATTACACTTCTTTTGCTGATAACACTACTTATTGTTATAGTCGGGTATTTTTTCAATGTTAACAACGATGTGATTGACCTGGATTTTGTTTTTCACAAGTTCGTAGATGTCAAGATCGGAACTGTTGTGGTCTTTTCTTTTGTTGCAGGATTCCTTTTTTCTATTCTGTTCATGATCTTCGAGTTCATAAGTATGAGCGGAAGGGAGTTTAAGCTCAAACGCCAGAATAAGAAGCTCAGAAAGGAGCTTGCAAGACTTAAAAAAGAATATGAGCCTGAAGAAGAGGTCGCGGATGAGCCGAAGATGCTGCCTGAACCTAAGGATAATGAAACAGAAGAGCAGTCGGAAGAGGAGGATTAGATGAAAAGAACACTAAAATTGGCTCTTTTTGCAGTGTTTGCGCTATTTCTTCTCACTTGCGGAGAAGACGAAAATGACGATAAGTACCAGTATAACATGTTTAATTTTCTCACACTTTACCTTGAAACTCTGTGTGAAAGTGCAGCGACCTGTACATCCGGATTTGTTGATACGGCAAACGCGGATTACTGCCCGAACATTATTCTTAACTATCCTGAACCCTTTGAGGCTTTTCACAAGGGTGAGAATATTATTTTCAGACATAAGTACGAGATAATGATAAGTGCGGAAAGGATGGACTTCATAAAAGTCGATATGGATCAGGCGGAGATCTGTCTGGACCTTATTAAGGAAATGTCTCCGTGTAATCCCTTTGATGTTCAGCTTCTTGACATTCCTGAATGTGCAACGATCTTTTCCGGTACAAAGTATATCAAACAGGACTGTTATCAGGATGAGGAGTGTTTTAACGGCTGGTGTGACAGATCGGGTGATCAGTGTCCTGGAAGCTGCGTTGAGTACAAGCAGCCGGATCAGGACTGCAACTCTTCTCTTGATAAATGTCTGCCCGGATATACATGCAGATCTTCGGGATGCTCAAAATCAAGTGACGGACAGGCAGGAGATCCGTGCACGAGTGATGATGACTGCAGCAGTTTTCTGTTCTGCAGAAAAACTGGAGACAACTATACAGGCAACTGTTTCAAGAAAAAAGGAGAAAACGAACCCTGCCTTGAGGAAAAGGAGTGCATTGAGGGCCTTGACTGTGTCAGTAATTTATGTACCAGCGCAAGGGTTGGTAACGAGGTCGGTGCAAAATGCGGAATAGAAGAGGCGGCAACGGAAGAAGAAGAGCCTGTTGAATATACCTGTAATATTTTCAGTAAACTTGAGTGCGGTCCCCAGAACACATGTCAGAGACTGGCAAACCAGCCCAACTATCCATGCGTTTCGATGTGTGACACATCCCTCTACTGCGATCAGAATCTGGGAGTCTGTCAGTATCAGGGTGACATCGGAAGACCGTGCAGTGTAAATGAGCAGTGTACAACAATGTACTGTCTCAACGGAGTCTGTGTTGTTCCTGAATGTCTGGATCCTGTCGAAGTTGAAGAAGAGTAGCTTTCTGCTGATCTTTCTGCAGATCTTTTTTCTGCAGTCATGCTCTACACCTCCTGTAAAAGAAGAACCACTGGAAAAAAAACCTGTAGAAAAGACTGTACAGAAAGTGGAAGTTAAAAAGGAGCCGCCGCCACCCACCCTTGAAGATCTTTCAATTGTAAAAGCTGATGACGGAAGACCGTATCAGATAAGTAAAATTTGTGGAGAACTCCCTGTTTTTGTTGAGGTTTCTGCTTCATGGTGTGAGGCGTGCAGGGAGCTTTATCCGACAACTGAAAAGCTTAGAAAAATGTTTGAAGGCAAGGTGTGTTTTCTTAGAATAATGATAGACGAAAAGCCTTTTGAAGGTGATACTGAAGTTCAGGTAGTTTATCCTGTTTCTTCTCCTGAGGTCCTTAACTTCGGACGGACGGAGGCGCTTCCCAGAGTTGTTGTTCTAAATAAAGATGAAAAGGAACCGCGCGCGGACCTTACAGGGAAATACCCCTTTCTTTATTATTACGGAATTCTGTCCGAGCTCTAGTTTTCCAGAGTCGTTTCAATGATCTTTATCTCTTCGGGACTAAGTTTAAAAAGCTGAAAGAAGAACTTGTCAAGCTGATGCATCTTAGTTTTCACCATCTCTCTGATCTTGCTGTCAGCAGGGTCTTTAAGAGTGAGATGAGAGTTGAGCTCCCGTATTTCGCTCACTGAACCTGAAATTATTTTCTGAATATTGCGTGAACAGATGTAGAACGGAATGATGCTGAAGTTCTTTTTAAGGAACTTGTTGTGATGAGGGAACTTTATTCTGTAATAGTACTCAATGATCTTTGAGTTGAAGTATCCTTCTGCAAAGAAAAGGTCGATGTCGTCAGTTCTCGGTGTTATCGAGGCCACATCGTTAAGAAAGTATAGCCCGGAATTGTCAAAAGCTACGACAGGCTTTACGGAATGGTATCTCAGAAGAAGTTTTTCTCTCTCAAAATTTTCAGCGGGAGGGATCTGAAAAAAGACATCTTTGTCCGGAACTATCCAGTTCTTTATGGGGGTCGAGGAGTAGGGCACGATCTCCTTTGATCTTATGAACGGTTTGAACCTTTTACTTTTTCGCAGAGCCTCTATCTGCGGGGTTGCACCTCCGTTCTTGAACATTCCTATGAAGAACTTGAAACATTCTCCGCTCGTACTGTCTGCGCGTTCCTCTATTTTTCTGAGGATCAGTATCTGTTCGTGTTTTATTGTTTCATCAAAGGTCAGAAGGTTGTTAAACCTCAGATTTTTCTTGTTGACCTTAAGAGTTCTGTCCTCGATGTGATCTTTGATAACGATGTTCTCGCTCTGAAGATAGAGAGCCTCGTTCTTTTTTGCCATTTTAAGGAACAGATGCTTTCTGTATCTGTTTATCTCGGAAGCTGTGAAGTATCTGTAAAGCGCTTTTTTATTCTGTTTAGTAAGAGGACTGGACAGAAAATTCTTCTTCGCAATAAGATAAAGCTCCCCGTTAGGCTTCAGAAGTTTTGAGATATTCTCTATAAAATTATTATCAGCAAAGCCGTAGTTGAGAGAATCATCGAAAATAATATCGAAAGAAAATGGTTTTAAAGTGTTACGGTCATCCTGAATAATATCGAACAGTGTTGACTGCAGAGAAATGGAAAAAGGCTTGTTTCTGGTTATGGGATAGCTTTCGATGTTCGGAAACGGAGTTTCCATATCGGGTTTACCAAGGTAGGAAAAGTGCAGCTGATTCTTTTTCTCTATATCGTAGGGAATGACCACAGTATCGGTGAGAAAGAGAAGCGAAGACCTGGGCGGAACTTTTGCAGACTCTATTTCATAAACTTTTGGAGAAGGCAGAGAAAGGATAAAGGAAATACTTAAAGATAGAACAAAGTCCCGTTTGAGCCTGTCCTCGAATTTCTTGTTAATGAACGAGAAGCTGTTCCTGTCTATCCCGGCAAGGGATAAACTGCTGGCACGTTTTGAACTGGTTGTAAGATAGAATCTGTTCAGAAGAAAGATGTGCGGGTTGGTGTCAAGATTATTTTCAAAAATAAAATTCTCAATATCATTGAATAATTTAACTGCCTTTTTCCTTTTATCCATATTTTATGCCCATTCCGAAGTTCGATAAATTATAGAAGCTTGAACCTAAAAAGCAAGAAACAAAAAAAAACGGGGAACAAGCCCCCGTTTATATTGATGGTATCTGGTATAAAACCTTATGCGTCTGAATCGTCAGCAACTGCTTCGTCAGTCATTTCATCAGCAACTTCGTCAGCAACTTCATCAGCTACTTCGTCAGCAACTTCGTCAGCTACTTCGTCAGTAACTTCATCTGTAACTTCATCAGCAACTTCAACTACGCAGTCCTCTTCAGGAACGTAATCAGGACATTCTTCTGCTCCGCCGGGACCATCGTAACCCCAACATGGAACTTCTGTGCCTGCTTCGTCGTAGCACTGACAGACATGCTGGAAACCTGCTTCTCCGTATTCAAGAACTGAGCCGTCTGTCTGAGTGTTGAAGTACTCAAGAAGTGCAGCTTCGTCCTCAGTCATGTTGTTCTTGAACATCATCTTAAGATCTTCGCCGACTGATCCGTCAACGTTGTCATCAAGACATCCGTACATGTCGCCTACAGGAACGTCATATGTCTCACCGTCTTCTTCAAGCTCTTCTGTAGCTGAGATAGCGAGGTAGCAGTTCTTCCTTA
>CAZTKP010000036.1:0-20599 GCA_964614215.1 uncultured Spirochaetales bacterium
CCTTAACGATTAGATCGCTGAGGTGACTTTTGAGATTTTCATCGACATGAGTTCCTGGTTCTATCTCGATAGTTGAAAGATCAAGCTTCTTTGTTACTTTCGCAGGAAGAGCTCCTTTGATAAAGTCACGAGTATTACTTAAATCCTGAAAAGTTTTCATGAAAAAGTTGTTGTGAATGGGTTCATTGTTTGACATGGCTCCAGTATCCGCAAAGTTGATAAATCTAATAAAGATTATGTTAAAAAGTTTTTTAAATCAATATTTTTGAACTTCAAAGCCAACAGCGTCTTTACTTTTTTATTAGACTTTGTTTTTGGGAACGAACTGATTTCAGTCAAGAACTTTAGATTTCAATTCCCGGAATTCGTTTGTTTCCATAAAACGTCGAAGAATTACAGCGGCGGCAGCGGAATCTATTTTTCCCGCTTTTTTGTTTTTCTGATATTTTTTTGAAGAATTTGTCAGATTCACGGCTTCATCTGTGGAAAAGCTTTCATCCTGAGAAAAGAAAAGAGTGTCGGGAAATCTTTCTTTAAGTCTTCTTTCAAAACCTTTGACAACAGGCATCATTCTGCCTTCCCGCCCTTCTGTGTTGAAGGGATAGCCTATCACAAAGGCTGCGACTTCAAAGTCTTTTATTTCATTAACAACTCTATCAAGATCATCATTTATTGATTCTTTTCTTTTTACGGTTGTAAGCGGAACTGGAATTAACCAGGTAGGATCAGTCACAGCCAGGCCAACATACTTGATACCGACATCAATTGAAACGACTCTTTTTGTCATTTTTTCCCGTAAAGTTCCTTAAGCTGCTCTTCAACAACTTCCTTTATGATACCGCGGGCATTTTCATCAAGCCATTTTCTAAACTCATTTTTCATATCATCTGCACCTGCCGATACTACCGACTCAGGTTCCGGCGCTACAACTGGTTCCGGCTCCACTACAGGTTCAGGCTCCATATCAAACATATCGTCAATTTCCGGTTCACCCAGAGAATCTTCCAGCGACTTTGCATTAGGCTTTTCTATCGGTTCTTCTAAAGGTTCTTCTATCGGCTCCGGCTCTTCTTCAAATTCTTTCATATCCTTAACTGTCTCTACTTCATTTTCCTGAGGTTTATTAATATTGATCGGGGCATCTTCCAGTTTAACATCCTCATCATTAAGAATTGACTCAAAAGCTGTCATCCGGCTTGAGGTAAGATCCTCCTCGTCAGAGATCTTTCCGATCTCATGATCGCTTTTTTCATTTTTTTCCTCATATTTATAATCATCGTCGAAAAGAAAATCCGCACTTTCTTCATCTTTTTTCGATGACACGGACTGTTCACCTTCAGGCTGCTTCAAAGGAACAGCGCCTCCGGCTTCTTCGTCCACATCTTTGTTGATGCTCATTATTATAGAATCGATCTCATCTATTTTTTCAAAAATATCTTCTTTTTCTTTTTTCTGAACAGGCTCTTCTTCACCGACCTCAAAAACTGTCTTAGCTTCGGGATCGATCTCCTCTTTTTCTATCTCCCATGAACTTCTGACAGGCTCTCCCTCACCTGCAGGAGTAAGCAGTTCCGCCTCCTCATCCTCCTCTACCGCAGGTTCAAGAAGCACCGCTTTTTCTCCGCTCATAGTCGCTTCTATCATATAATCCGCATCTTCCGGAGTAACATTGCCGGTAACTTTCATGAAAGAGACCTTCCCCAGAGCATTCACAAGTTCAGATCCTGAAAAATTTCTCGGAATAGTTGTTATTTTTTCGATCTTAGGCTTATTGTCGGAACACACTACAACGGGTTTTGACGTAAGCACCATGGAGATTATTTTGTCGGGAACAATACCGCCCTCAACAACAGCGACATCAAACTCATCTTCTTTCATTGATACAAGAAAAGTGTTGAGAGAATCTCTATGCGAAATCTTCCACACAGAATCCTTAAGAAAATCTTCATACTTTTTTGCAATATCAAAGTTCGTTTCAAGAAGAAGAAGTTTTTTTTCAGCCATACGTTCCTCCATTAAGGGAGCCAAGATAACTAATCACGTCCATCATATCTTCCGGCGGATCCACACTGAAACGATAGTCCTCACCATTAAGCTTAAAACCAAGCATTCCTGCATGAAGAAACTGCCGTCGCGATTTAGATAATAATAAATTTAAGCCTTTATCGGAAGTTTTTATTGTTCCGCCATAAAGAATATCATTGAGAATAGGGTGCCCTAAATGCTTCATATGCATTCTGATCTGGTGTGTCCTTCCTGTTTCCAGCCTAAGCCTGACCATTGATGCAAAAGGATATTCCTCAACAACAAGATAATGTGTTACAGCCTTTCGACCATTTCTGACATCCGGAGAAAATCTTAATCTATTCACAGGATCTCTTCCGTGAAAAGTTTCTATAGTCCCCTCTTTTTCGCGCAGTTTTCCTCCCACAAGACAGATGTACTCTCTTTCAATATCGTGTTTTGAAAAAAGCCCTGAAAGTGCCTCGAAAGAGCCCGGGGTTTTAGCAACAACAAGAAGTCCCGACGTATCCTTATCTATTCTGTGGACCAACCCGGGTCTCACAGGATCTCCCGGACCCTCGGCAATTTTCAGATAATGAAGAATTCCGTTTATCAAAGTTCCTGATGGATTTCCCGCACCTGGATGAACAACAAGCCCCGCCGGTTTATTAACGATCAGAAAAAGCTCGTTCTCATAGACGATATCAAGCTCCATTTCTTCAGGTTCAACGGACATTTCCTCAGGGAAGTCTATCTCTATTTCCACAACATCTTTTCTGCGAAACTTATTAAAACTGTTCTTTGTAATAACTTTTCCATTGACAGTAAAGTTCTCGTTTTCAATATTTTTCTGAACTCTGGACCTGGAAATATCCAGTATAGAACTAAGGAAACTATCCGCTCTGACCTTGAGATCTTTCGTAAGTGAAAATGATAAATTTCCTGAATAATCACTCACCGATTTCCCTCGCTCATATTTCTGTGCAGTTAGACAGCATAAAAAACTCCGGCAGCCTGACAATTATAGTCTTTCGTCATACATTTGTAAATACTTGAGGCTAAGTTAAAAATTGACACTTCCTATATTTTATGTATACCTATGGACTAGAATTTTTTGTTTTTCGTGTTGAGGGAGAAAAATGAGGTCATTTATCAAATCTTTGATCGTCTATACTGTGCTTTTTGCCTTTAATTTCATTGCATTAACACCGACAGGCGTTAATCTCTCTGTTCTGCATGCCGACGATCTTGAAATCGATGAACTTGATGTCGGTCTGGATGATGAAGAGGACTATAAGGAAAAAGATGAGCTTGAAGAAGATCTTGGAGACGATCTAGGCGGAGAAAAAGATTCTCTGGATAATCTGGATAGTCTTGACGAGCCTCTCAATGAGCCTCTTGACGAACCTCTTCTTGATGACAAACCTATGGCTCAGGACGATAACGACTTCAGAAAAAAGATCGTAGCACTTTATCTCTATACAGACAGTTTTTCACAGAAAAGTGCAGGAAATGTTGTAGCAGAAACAGCTTCCATGCTCGGTATATCAAGAGAATACAACTACTTAAAAACAGAATCAGAACTTTTCATCCCTTCGATGTCTGTTGCAAAAAGAGACTATAAAAGAGGTCTTGAAGAATTTGAAGAGGCAAAACAGCTTTATAATGATCTGAGCATCGAAGAAGCTATAGCAAAGTTTAAATCAGCAAAAAAGACTGTTGAAAAACATCTGGATAAACTCGCAGATATGAAGATCCTGGGAGACATCCTCCTGTATCTGGGCGCCAGCTATAAAATGCTTGATGAAGAGTCTCAGGCGACACCTTACTTTTCCAGTTATCTCAGCATATATCCCAATGCCGAACTTGATGACGTTGTGTTCTCTCCGGAGATCGTAAGCTTCTTTAACGGGATCAAGGAAGATTTCCTGATGCTTCCCAACGGGTCTATTAAGTTCGACAGTTATCCTTCCGGAGCACTTGTATTCCTCAATGGAAAAGTTGTAGGAGTTACTCCGACAACCGTTCACGGAGTCACTGAAGGCCGCCACTTTTACAGGATCCACAAAACGGGATACAGAGACAGAGGAGATACTGTTCAGGTAAGAGAAAGAAGAACAGCTAACGTCAGCGAAGACCTTTCAAAATATGAAAAAACCTCTTATATTGAAAACGCGGAAAGGGATATGACAAAAGGTTTTGGACACCTTTCAATGCTCAGAAAAGCGGTTGACGTGGCAAAAGAGATAAACGTCGACTACATTCTCGTTACACTTATCACTGCCGATGCAGGAAAAATAAGATACGAAGGAAGACTTGTTAATGCAGAAAACAGATCTTTCAAAGAAGCTGATGCAACTTTTGAGATATTTGATCCTAAAGACTTGGCATCTATTCCTGAACTGCAGGATTTCAACAGGAAGCTTATTGATGACACTAAAGGATTCAGACCGATATCCGATGTCGCACTTGATGAAGCTGACATTCTCGGTGTCGGAGACATCGACAAGGATAAGGACAAGGATAAAGATAAAAAATCAAAGCCTGTCTACAAACAGTGGTGGCTCTGGACTATTCTCGGAGTTGTAGTTCTTGGAGGTGCCGGGGTCGGCACATACTTCCTTGTTAAAGATATGGACAAGGATAGCGGAGCTTCTCTCGAGGTAAACTTCTAAACAATCTTATGGAGACACAGATGGATAATTTTAAGAAATTCGACAAAAGACTTATTGACAGAAAATTCAGAAACGGCGAAATTACTGAAAAAGATTATCAGAAGTTCTTGGATTCATTGGAAGAATGCAAGGATTTTGACGTTATTGACGAAGATGATATATTGAAAACAGCCGGAATAAAAAAGAGAGAGAGCAAAAAAGAAAATGACTGAGACAGATAAAATAAAAAAATGCAGAAAAAGCGATCTTTCTTCGATCGTAAATCCATCTTTTGAAAGTCTGGTGTCTTCCATTTATTCGGCCGTACTCTTTAATCTTGGAGAAATAAAGATCAAGGGAAGCGAAGACATCTGTGATAACATTGATATGGCCCGGTTTAACATCGGCCTTCTTGAAATGCTTGCGGAAAAAACAAACGGCAATCTTTCAAAAGAAGAGGACAACTATCTTCAGAGCGTTCTCGTAAACTCACAGGAGAGACTGAGTGAGCATCTCGAATAAATCTCTTTTTCTCGTTGAAGATACAGCAAGAAATGCCGGAAAAACAGCACTTGAAGCTTTCCGGAACTCTTCTATGAAAAAAAGATATAAATCAGCTAAAGACCTCGTTACCGACATAGATGAAAAAGTAGAGAATATGCTTATAAAGGACCTCGGCAAAATAGACCCCGTCCCGTTCTTAAGCGAAGAATTCAATCCGGATACAGAAATGAACGAGCCTGTCTGGATAGTTGATCCAATTGACGGAACAACTAACTTTGCGTCAGGGATCGCACCTTTCTGCATTTCTATCGGACACTGGAACGGCAGAGAAGTTGACCTGGGAGTCTGCTACCTGCCCGTAACCGATGAAATGTTCACAGCTTTCCTCGGTAACGGAGCATATCTGAACGGCGAATCCATACACGTAGATAATGAGTACAACCCTTTGAAGATCGTTGCCGCAACAGGTTTTGCGGACATTACACATGATAACGAGAAAAATACTCTTAACGTTTTTAATTCGCTGATACTTAAAACAAGAGCTTTGCGGAGACTCGGTTCAGCTGCTACTGACCTGGTTTATACCGCCTGTGGAAAGTTCTCGTTCTTTTACGAGGCAGGACTTTCACCATGGGATGTAGCTGCAGGATCCCTCATAGTAAAGGAAGCAGGCGGGATCGTTACTGACTTCCAGGGAGAAAACAACTACATTAAGGGAAAAACCATAATCGCATCCAACCCCGATATCTATAGTTTTATAAAAAATGAAATAGATCGTAATTATCCTGACAAACAAACAGAAATGGAGGAAAAAAATGTCTGATTACACTGGCAAATCTTTAAGAAATATCTGTGTCGCAGGACACGGAACATCAGGAAAGACTACTCTTATAGAGTCAATCCTATTTACAGGCGGAGCCATTAACAGAATGGGCAAAGTAGAAGAAGGAAATACCGTTTCAGATTTCACGGAAGAAGAAAAAAATAGAGGAATTTCTATTTCTGCTTCTGTCAACTCCGTTGAATATAAGAACAATCTTCTCACATTTATTGATAATCCCGGATACTTTGATTTTGCCGGTGAACTTGCAGCAACTCTTCCGTTCTGCGAAGCGGCTTTACTTACAGTCAAAGGGTCCACAGGTCTTGATGCGGGAACTCAGAATGCTTTCATGCAGGCAAAAAAGCTTAACAAATCGATCGCTTTTTTCGTTACAGAGATCGATAGGGATAACATAAGCCTTGAAAAAGCACTCAACAGCATCGGTGAAGAGCTCGAGATTCCCGTAGCACCTATCACTTTCCCTTCAGAATCAGGTCAGAACGTAAGTTCTATTATTGATATTCTCAAAGGCAAACTCATTAAGTATGCTGACGGCAAAAGAAGTGCCACGGAAGATATTCCGGCAGAACTTGGCGATAAGGTTGCAGAACTTAGAGAAAAACTCATGGAAGCTGTTGCTGAGACCGATGAAGCTCTCATGGAAAAATATTTCGAAGCAGGAGAGCTGACTGAAGAAGAGATAAATAACGGTCTCTCCAAGGCTTTTGAAGAAGGAAACATCTTCCCTGTGTTCTTCGGAGCTGCAAACAAAGGTATCGGCGTTGACTGTCTTCTTGAATCCATTGTTGAATTTTTCCCGACACCTGAAGGAAAAACAATTAAATTCAGCGAAGGCGAAATTGAGATGGATCCGGGAAAACCCGCCAAAGGCATCTTTTTCAAGGTTAATTCCATTCCTCAGTTCGGTGAAGTCTACATATTTAAACTTCTCCAGGGGAAACTTAATGAAGGAACCGACCTTTTCAACGCAACTACAGGAAATGCTGAGAAGTTCGGGCAACTTTTCACACTCAAAGGAAAGGATCGAGCTCCAATAAAGAATATCGTTGCGGGACAGATCGCGGCAACAGTTAAGCTTAAAAACTCCGGAACCGGGGACCAGTTTGTTTCCTCAAAAAGCGAAAAAGGGTTTGATTTCAACCTTATCGAATGGCCTGAAGCTATCGTCAGAGGAGCCTTTACAGGTGAATCAAAAGAGGATACCGACAAAGTTGCAGGCGCTCTCAGAAAACTCCAGGTTGAGGATAGTTCTTTCAAGATCAATGCAGATGCTGAACTTAAACAGCTCTTCGTTGACGGACTTGGCGAACTTCATCTTGAGGTTATTGCCAGAAAAATCAAAAACCAATTTGGAATTAATGTAAATATTGAAGAGCCTAGAATTCCTTACCGTGAAACTGTAAGAGGAACAGCCGAAGCGCGTTATCGTCATAAGAAACAGTCCGGTGGATCTGGAGAATTTGCTGAAGTCAACATCGTTCTTGAACCGAATCCGGAATCAGAATTCGAGTTCGTCGACGCTATTGTCGGCGGTGTTATTTCAGGAAAATACATTCCTGCCGTTGAAAAAGGTATCCGCGAAGTTCTCACAGAAGGTGTTCTTTCAGGATGCAGGTTCATCAACTGTAAGGTGACCCTTAACGACGGGAAGGAGCATCCGGTCGACAGTAAGGAAGTTGCTTTTAAAAAAGCTGCTTCAATGGCTTTCAGAGATGCGGCAAAAAGAGCTAAGCCTATAATTCTTGAACCGATATACAACGTTTTCATTAAAGTTCCTGAAGAATACGCAGGATCTGTTATGGGAGACATCTCAAGTAGAAGAGGAAAACCGCAGGGTATGGACAGTGAAGGAAAATACACGATAGTAAAGGCACAGGTTCCTTTAAAAGAGATCCACGGATACTCTACTCAGCTCCGTTCAATGACAAATGGTCGCGGAACCTACACAATTTCCTTTTCCCACTATGATCCTGTTCCGGGCGATATACAGAAAAAGATCGTCGAAGAATATGAGGCTTCCAAGGAGCAGTAATTGAGGTTCCTTAACTATTTATGGGCAACCTGGTTCGGTTCCGGTTATGCACCTCTTGCACCCGGAACCGCAGGGTCCCTTGCAGCTCTTCCCTTTGTCTGGGCAATAGCAACAGTGGGAAAGATCGAATTATTTATCTTTGCCGTCTTTACTTTCGCTACCGGTGTAGTTGTCTCGAATTATATAAGTAAAGACAAAACCGCTGATGACCCTCAGATAGTTGTAATTGACGAAGTTTGCGGACAGGCTATCGCTTTTCTTCTGATTCCAGCTGATTTTCTTGATCCTCTGACATTTAAAGCATGGTTTGCTGCATTGATCTCTTTTGGTTTTTTCAGACTTTTCGATGTCTGGAAACCCTGGCCGGCATCATATTTTGACAGTAAAGTTCACAATGGATGGGGCATGATGCTGGATGATGTTGCAGCAGGGATCTATGCTATGCTTGCAACTTACGGAGCAATAAAAGTTTATCAGATAATTTTTTAGTGAGGTCAATATGAACAGATTATTGAAAACAATTTTCATTCTTATTCTTATGTCCCTGATAATTCCCACAGGCTGTAAGAAGAGTGTCGAAAAGACAGAGAAAAAAACTCAGAAAGCTGTTCAGAAAAAAGACTCTGAGCCGGAAGAAAAGGCAGAAATATATAAAGTCGATATCGGAGCATCTGTTTTCAAAGGACCTGTTAATGCCCCTGTCACTATCATCAATTTCTCAGACTTTCAGTGTCCTTTCTCAAAAAGATCTGTGAGCATGATCGATGATATTATGAAGAAATATGATGGAAAGATTAAGTATGTTTTCAAACACTTTCCTCTTGGTTTCCACAAAATGGCAAAGCCCGCAGCTCTTGCCGCAATAGCGGCTCAAAAACAGGGAAAGTTCTGGGAATATTACTCCATACTTTACGACAACATCAAAATTATCAGCAATGAAAAGCTCGTGGAATGGGCTGAAAAACTGAAACTTGATATGGATAAATTTGAGAAAGATAGAAGTTCTGATGAAGCCGGAAAAAACCTTCAGAATGACATGGCTCTAGGCGGAAAGTTCGGAGTAAGAGGAACACCTACACTTTTTATAAACGGACAGAAGGTTGTGGGTGCAGACAGAAAAAAAATAGAAAGTATTATTCCGGGACAGATCGCCGCTGGAGAAAGACTTCTTGCAAAAGGAGTGAAAGACGTTTATGCGGAACTGGTCAGAAACGGCATTAAGCAGTACATTCCACCGAAAAGATCGCCGAAGGAGATCCCTGAGGACATCTACAGCTTTGATATTCCTGAACACGCTCCTGTCTGGGGAACGGACGATGCTGTCGTAACTCTTATTCTTATTGATGATTTTGAATGTCCTTTCTGCTACAGGCTTTATAAGACCTACGAGGATCTAAAAAAGGATTACGGTAATAAGATCAGGATTGTTTTCATCAATCTTCCTCTGAAATTCCATAAAAAGGCAAGAGTTCTTGCAATAGGCGCAATGGCCGCTCATAAACAGGGTAAATTCTGGGAAATGTACGACATTATCTTTAAGAACAAGACTCAGTGGAAAAAAGCGACTGATGTTAACGAATGGCTGATAAGTAAAGCAGAAGAACTCGGACTGGATATCAAGCGTTATAAGAGAGATCTGAAGAACAAAACTCTGGAAACTTATATTAACTCAGACATAGAAGCAGCCAGCAGAATGGGTATCAGAGGAACTCCGGGAACACTTGTCAACGGCAGATTTATTTCAGGAGCTATGCCTCTTGGTACTTTCAAGAAAGTTATTGACGAAGCTATCGAAAAAGCCACCCCTCTGGCAGAAAAAGGTTTAAAGGGCGATGGTCTTTACAGAGAACTGACAAAGGACGGCCTTGACAAAATCGTCAAAGGTGGAAAAGACAGAAAGAAAAAGAATCCTTTCAAGAAATATGATATTGAACTCACAGGAAAGGAACCATGGACAGGAAATGAAAAAGCTCCCGTAACAGTTATTGAGTTTACCGAACACCAATGTCCATTCTGTAAAAGAGGAGCAGAGACCATCCGAAAGGTTGTAAAAGACTACGACGGAAAGGTAAAACTTGTTCTTAAACATCTGCCTTTGTCTTTTCACAAGCAGGCACTTCCTGCGGCATATTTTACCGCCGCAGTAAAAAGAGCCTATGGAAATAAAAAGTTCTTTGAAGCCAGCGACATGCTTTTTGCAAACCAGAAAGAATGGAAAAAAGATCACATAAAGGCCTTTGAAAAGTATGCCAAAGATCTTGGACTTGACTGGAATAAGGTGAAAAAAGCTATGGATGACCCTGAAACAAAAACTGCCGTAAATCTCGATATGAGCGAGGCGGCAAAACATAACATTAAGAGTGTTCCTGCATTCTTCATTAACGGAAAACTTATTTCAGGCGCAAAAAAAGAGGAATATTTTAAAGCTGTTATCGATAAAACTTTAAAAAAGGGGAAATAAAAATGAAAAGAATTAAAGCTGATATCTTTGTTCTTAAAGACCCGCAGGGAAAACTTATAAATGACATTGATACTGACCAGATATTCCACAATCAGTATCTTTCTATTGTCGATATAAAGCTTATGGGTCAGTATGCTCTTGATAACCTTGAAGGTTATAAGGATTTTGCAAAAAAAGTTCAGACAGGCATGGTTGTCGTTGCAGGAGAGAATTTCGGTTCAGGAAGCTCCAGACAGCAGGCCGTCGACTGTTTTATCTCACTCGGTCTTCAGGGTGTTGCAGCTCAGTCTTTCGGTTCTATCTATAAAAGAAACATTATTAATACCGGATTCCCGATGCTGGAAATAACCGATATTGAAAATTCAGTTCTTGAAACAGGAAAAACTCTTGAATTTGATACTGAAACCGGCGAGATCTTTGATAATGAAAATGTTGTGGGACATTTTAAGGAATTCTCAAAAGTTCAGAAAGATATCATAGAAAAGAAAGGCCTTCTAAACTGTATCTGATCACTTCACCGTAACAAGGTGATACTTTTTCTTTCCACATCTGATAACAAGCAGAGAATCATGCATAAGAGATGATGCATCAACAGCATGCTCAATGTCTTCAACTTTTCTGTTGTTGATGTAGCATCCGCCCTGCTGAACAAGTCTTCTTGCGTTTCCCTTTGAATTCTGCATTTTTGTATCGACAAGAAGATCACAGATATTGACACCTTGAGCAACTTTGTCCCTTTCAAAAGAGCTTGAAGGTATGTCGTTGAATATATTGAGCAATTCTTTTTCCGTAAGCCCGTCAAGATCTCCACCGAAAAGTGCCTTTGATGCTCTTAATGCACTCTCGAGCCCGGCTTCACCGTGAATTATTTTCGTAGCTTCCTCGGCAAGCAGTTTCTGGGCAATTCTCAGGTGCGGGGCCTGCATATGTTCGGCGCAGACCTTTTCAATTTCATCAACATCAAGAAATGTAAAAAGTTTAAGCATTTTCTCGACATCCTCATCGGCAGTATTTATCCAGTACTGGTAATACTGGTACGGACTTGTCTTATCAGCATCAAGCCAGACAGCATTACCTGCACTCTTTCCGAATTTCTCACCGGATGAAGTAGTCACAAGCGGAAATGTCATTCCATAGGCTTTGCCGTTATCTGCTCTTCTGATAAGCTCAAGCCCCGCAGTAATATTTCCCCACTGATCGTTACCGCCGAACTGAACTGTACAGTTATTGTTCCTGTAAAGATGAAGAAAATCATAGGACTGAAGTGTCATGTAGCTGAATTCAGTATAGGAAATTCCGTTTTCAGAGTTAATTCTGCTTTTTACAGAATCCTTGGCGATCATATAGTTGACAGTGAAATGTTTGCCGACATCTCTAAGCCAGTCGATAATGGTCATCTCACATGTCCAGTCATAGTTGTTGACCATTTCAGCGGCATTATCTCCGTCAAAATCCATCACAAAGGCCATCTGTTTCTTGATCGATTCAGAGTTGTGCCTGATCTGTTCAATAGTCTGAAGGTTTCTCTCCTCACTCTTTCCGCTGGGATCACCGATCATACCTGTTGCACCACCGATAAGAGGAAGAACCTTGTGACCATATCTCTGGAAGTGTGCCAGACCCATCATCGGGACAAGGTTTCCGATGTGAAGACTTTCAGCCGTAGGATCAAAACCGCAATAGACTGCAACCTTATTCTGTGCAAGATACTTATCAATCTGCGGATCTGTCGTGTTTGAAATAAAGCCTCTTCTTTCTAGTTCTCTGTAGACTGACATCACTTTCTCCAATTAATGATCAACGCAGTCAGTTTATTTAGGAGTGTAAAAAAATCAATATTGTGATCTATTCAGGATAGTTTATCTGGATCTTTCTCTTACATTTTTTACAGATAACCTGCCTTCCCCGGAAAATAGGTGAAAGCTGGATGGAATGCCCGCAATCACAGATCGCTGTTTCCCATGAATCAGGATTCTTTCTTTCAAAAACTGCCTGTGCTCCGTCGATATCCTTTGTTTTTTCATCCTGATGGGAAACTGTTGAAGTAACAGATGGAACTGTGAGATATCTTCCGCATCTTGGACACTGTATCTTACTTTTTCCGATCGTAGGCGGTACTTTGATTTTCAGTCCGCATGTGCAGGGCATGAACAAAAATCCGCTTGTTGCCATGATGAGATTGTTGACATCTCTGATCGTAGCCTTTTTTGCACCTGTAGCCGGATCCCCGCCAAGCCCCAGGCTTTCCTGAATAGAACCCTGTCTTACAGCAACATCGTTCTTATCCGCAAGCGCAGATTTCGGAAGAAGATTGTAGTCTTTATTTTCCTTTGAAAAGATATTCTGGTAATCCCGAAAAGACACCTTTCCGCCATGTTGAAGCTGTCTTAAGATACCGATCCTTTTATGTGTCGGCGGATGTGTCGAACTGGAAAACAGTTCCCCTGAACTTTCAAGCGCCATCGGGTTTATGATGAACATCGGGGCTGTTATCTTGTTATACCACATGAGGTTAGATGCCGAAACGGATATCTTTTCAAGGGCGGACGCAAGGCCTTCAGGATATCGGGTAAGCCTTACAGCTGTTGCATCTGCAAGATATTCTCTTTTTCTGGAAATCGCATAGTAAAAAAGCTGCGCAAGAAGCGGAGCAAGTATTGAAAATACAATTGCAACAATGAAAAAGGCGGGATGGATCCGTGAAGCACTCGACCCTAACTTTCCTCTTCTGCTTGCACCCGAAGTTATCCTCGAAGTGCCGAGAAATCCTTTTGCGACAAGGTTTATACTGCCGAGCATAACACCCGCAAACGTCATAAAAAGAACGTCACGGTTTATTATGTGGCTCATTTCATGTGCAATTACTCCCTGAAGCTCATCTCTGTTCAGAGTTTCAAGAAGTCCTGCTGTGACACAGACTGCACTTTTTTCAGGTCTGATACCTGTTGCAAAGGCGTTCATTGCGTTGTCGTTGATCACATATATCTCAGGCATATATGGCTGACTTGCGGCGATCTTCATTTCTTCGACAACGTTCCACAGCTGAGGATGAGCTTCCTTTGTCACCTTGGTTGCACGACTGACCTTCAGAACGATCTTATCTCCGAAAAAATATGCGACAGATGACTGGATCGCCCAGAGCGCAAAACCGATTCCTGCCCCCCAGTATCCGCCTCTTGGATAATCAACGGCAAGCCCTATGACAATGCATAATGCCTCCAGAAGAACGAACATCGAGAAGAAAAGTATCTTCGATTTTTTCTTATTTGCGGCGATCAGTTCCCACATGGAATTTCTCTTTTATCAGCTAAAATTCACCTGAGGAGCCTTCTTTTCCTCTTTATCCTCGATCTCAAAGAAATCAGCCTGCTTGAAATTGAACATTCCTGCAACAATGTTTGAAGGGAACATTTCGATCTTATTGTTGAACATCATTGTATCATCATTGTATGCCTGTCTTGAAAAAGCTATCTTGTTCTCAGTTGAAGTGAGCTCTTCCTGCAGGGCAAGAAAGTTCTGATTCGCCTTTAATTCCGGATAGTTCTCAACAGTAAGAAGCAGTTTGGCAAGAGATCCGCTAAGATCAGCCTCTGCCGCTCCGATATCCTTGACGTTTCCACTTTCAGCTGCACCCATAGCCTTTGCCCTTGCCTCTGTAACTTTCACAAAGGTCTCGTTCTCATGCTTCATGTAGCCTTTTGCGGTTTCCACAAGGTTGGGAATAAGATCGTGTCTTCTCTTGAGCTGAACATCGATCTGACTCCATGAATTCTTAACTCTGTTACGAAGGCCGACAAGACCATTGTAGAGAGCGACAAAGAACATTAAAGCTGCAGCGATTAAAATAAGTAAAATTAATGCAAAGATCATTTTTTATCCTCCTCATTACAGGTTTCACAGCAGAACATATCTCTAAGAAAGGTCAGGACTGGATTGTCCTTATTTTCAGTAGAGCAGCTAACTATTTCATAAAGTTCCCCCTTATCGAACCACATTCCGTGACCGTCAACGCAGACATCGATAAGCACTTTTGTATCATCCAGTTCAACAAGCATCTTTTTCATCGCCTTACGGCAGATAGGGCAGGGTCGCTTTTTCTCTTTAACTTTGTCGTCGGCATCTTTGAGACTGGCAAGCACTTCGTTCTTTTTCTCGGCAGATTCAAGCAGCAGTTCAAGTTCTCCCGCATCAAGCCATATACCTGCACAGTCAAAACAGTAATCTATCTCGACATCATGGAGCTCAAGCACCGCCATATCAGTTTTTTTACAGACCGGACATCTCAGCATTTAAGTACCCTCACACTAAAAGCATTATATTTTACGGTTTTTCAGGTTCTTTTACAAATTTAAAAGGGGAAGCTGTCTACTCTTTTGCTTTTTTATCATTGTGGCAGTAGAATTTTAGAGTGTTTTGTGAAACTGCAACTGCTTCGGAGACCGTTATGACTGCCAGAAACTGTTCAAAAGCCTACATTGTCGGTGGAGGTCTCGCCGGCATTTCAACTGCTGCCTATCTTATCAAGAACGGAAAAGTTCCCGCCGGAGACATAACTGTTTTTGAGGAACTGGATTTTTTCGGTGGAAGTCTCGATGCATTTAAAAGCAGAGGAGAAAGAGCCTACTTTATGCGTGGGTTCAGAATGCTTGAGGCAAAGGTCTATTCAGCACTTTTCGATCTCATGTCGTTCATTCCTCTTCCTGAAGACCCAAAAAAGAGCCTGTATGATGATTTTCTTGAGTTTAATGAAGAGGTTAAGACATATTCGCTTTCAAGACTTGTGGAAGGGGGCGAGCCCATTGATTCAAAACCTTTCACGCTGTCTTTTAAAGAAAGAATGAAGCTGCTCCGGTTTCTCACTTTTAAAGAAAAGAAGATAGAAAATATGACAATTGCCGATTATTTCGGAGAGGACTTCTTCGAGAGTAACTTCTGGTATCTTTTCAGCACGACTTTTTCATTTCAGCCGTGGCATTCACTCGAGGAGCTCAAACGCTATATCCGCAGATTCATGCATGTTTCCCCGACAGTCCACACCCAGCAGTGCATAAGAAGCACCCGTTACAATCAGTTCGAATCAATTGTTCAGCCGATCAGGAACTGGCTTACAAAAATAGGTGTGAATTTCATAAAGAACTGTGCTGTGAAAGACGTGGTGTTCAGTAAAACGCAGACGGGAAAATGCATTTCCGGACTGACCTATGTTCAAAACGGAACTGAAAACCGCATTCACACAACACTTAACGACTACATTTTCATTTCGATCGGATCAATGACGGCCGACCACAGTGCCGGAACCATGGATCAGGCTCCTGAAACTATCAGAACTCACCGGAATCAGTCATGGAAGCTATGGGAAAAGATAGCGAAGGAAGACAAAAACTTTGGAAGACCGGAAGTTTTTGAAGGAAATATAGACAATTCAAAATGGGTGGGGTTCACCTGCACTTTCAACGACCCGCTCTTTTTTAACCTGATCGAGAAAATAACCAGAAAGAAAGCCGGAACTGAAGGCCCTTTGACCATAAAAGATTCCAACTGGGTAATATCCTTTGCTCTTCCAAACCATCCTCATTTCAAAGATCAGCCTGAAGATATTACCGTTTTCTGGGGCTACGGACTGTATCCCGATAAAGTCGGAAATTTTATTAAAAAGAAGATGTCTGAATGTACGGGACACGAGATCCTCACAGAGATAGTCCACCACCTTAAAATGGAGGAACATCTTGAATTTATTACAAGATCTGCAAACTGTATACCCTGTATGATGCCTTATATCACCAGTCAGTTCCAGCCCAGAAAAAAAGGAGACAGACCCAAGGTTGTACCTGATAATTCGGATAATTTCGCATTTATAGGACAGTTCTGCGATATTCCCCTTGATATTGTTTTTACACTTGACTACTCAGTAAGATCTGCTCAGATCGCCGTTAACGAACTTCTCAGACTTAAAAGAAAAGAGACTCCCATCTACAAAGGATGGCAGGATGTGATCGTTATTGTGAAAACTATAATGACAGCACTTAGATAACTACTGCGGCGGGATTACGTTTATCATTACCATCTGTTCAGCAAAAAATGAACCTGATGAGATACTGCCTCCTGACATCGAACCTTCCGCGTGGCGTGTCATAATAAGCATACTCATCATTGACGCGAACTGTCCTGTTCCGAAAACAAGCTGTGAAACGATTCCTTCTGGAACCTCAAATTCACCGTCATCTATCGCCCTGCATGTGACAGAAACCTGCTCATTCACGTTTTCAGCAGCAGTAATAGTAATATCAACATATCCGTTTCCGCCGTTATCAGTCCATTCGAACTTCAGAGGCTTAGATGTATCTATTACTATTGCCGATCCCATGGTTCCGCCAGAAACTATTTCATGCGAAGTAAGTTCTAATGAAGGAGGCATATTTAAAGTTCCGGAAAAGGGATCAAGATCCTCGGGAGTCGGATTTTCTGCATTAAGAGTGTACTCAATTCCATAAGTTGTTAATCCTGCAGGAACACTTCCGTCACCTTCTCCGTTAAGTTTATAAACAGAGTCGTTCGGTTCAAAAAGAAAGGTCTGCGGACCAGATTCAAAACCACTGATTACAACAGGCCCCACATCAAGACTTTCTCTACCGGGAGTCGCACAATGCTCTGTATTCTCTATAGGATTTCCTGAATCATCATAATCTGGAACACATTCCTGTTCCGGAGCACAATCCTCATTTGTTGCACACTCAGGCTCTGAAGGCATGGAATCACCGAAAACACAGGTGTCCAGAGTTGTATCAACAACCTCTTCTTCGTCAAGATCCTCTCTTGCCGTCTTCATTACAATACCGCTTATCATTTCTGTCGGCTGTCCCATCATCGCCATATTTACAAAAAAGAATTCAACTGTGTATCCCGGATCTTCAGGATCAAACTCTTTTTCAACATCTTCATCTGCAACTTCTTCGTCAACCTCGTCCACAATTTCGTCAACTGCTTCATCAACAGTCTCATCAACAGTTTCATCAACAATTTCATTATCCGCATTTCCCGTGTTCGTGCTGTTCTCACACGAAACAGCAAAAAAAAGTACAGCAAGTGACAGAATAAAAGTTAACTTTTTCACAATATCCTCCAAAACCTAAATGTAATCACCGACACTGGATAAAATATAATCCTTTAGTGAAATAAGTCAAAAAGAGTAGATATGAAATATTATCTCTTGCAAAAAACAGCATATTTTTTATCATTATCAGGTGTTGTGTTGCAAATTTACCAGGAGATAAAGATGAAAAAACTAGTTTTTGCACTGATTTTCTGTCTCTCATTTTCAGCCTATGCTGATGATTTTGAGAACATTGCTCAGATAAACACTAACGATGATGGTTTGATCGGTGCGATTGAAAAGTCAGCGGCCAACTTTTTCTATATGGGACATCCTGACATCTACGACTTCCTTTTTATCTATACAACTTTCACTCCTACAATAAATATGCAGCAGGGAATTCCAATTCAGTATACTGTCCAGGGAATCGCCCGTGAAGGCATTACAGGATACGGAAAACCGGCAGACTGGGGAAGTGCCGGTAAACTTCTCGGTGCTGCAAGAATGGTCAATATTGACATGTATCCTGACGATCCAGATGCTGCAATATCGACCGGAGCACTTTCTCCTTATCAGGGAATGTCAACTATTGAACTTCAGGCACACGAATGGAGCCACTACTGGCTTGCAACAATGGATTTCAGGAAAGAGGGAATGACCGAAAATCACACCGGACTTCGCGGATGGGAAGAGGGTGCAAATAATCACTGGAACGCAGATTTCATGTCAGGACCTTCAGTTATGTACGGCGGCGATATTGTTGATAATGAGGACGGAACTTTTACCTATACTTTCAGTAACCCTAAAAAATACGGTCAGTTAGACCTTTACACAATGGGACTTATTCCGCCTGAAGAAGTTGGTGAAATGTTCTTTACGTGCTCAAGTGAGAACATTGAGGAATGCAGGGAAGGAAGTGCGTCAGTTCCTATTGCAAAGACTGCTGAACCTAAAACAAAAAGCGGCCTTTACAAACATGTTGTAACAATTGACGACGTTATCAGAGCTATGGGCGAAAGAGTTCCTGCCTGTGAGGATTCTCCGAAACATTTCAATATCGCATTTATTCTTGTAAGCAAATTCGGAGTAACGCCTTTTCCGCAGCAGCTCCAGAAACTCGAAAATATCAGAACCCGTTTTCAGGAATGGTTTACGTGGGCAACAGGAGGACGAGCTACAGTCTGTACAGAACTTGACGGAGACTGTGAGAACAGTACTGAGCAGCCCGATGAAGACACAGAAACTGCAGATGAAGATACCGCAGTTGAAACTCCGGATGAAACTGTTGATGAATCAGTTCCGGATGAAACTGAAACTGTAGATGAAGAAGAAACTCCGGATGTAACAGAAACTACTGATGAAGAAGAAATTACTGATAACACTGAAGAAAATGACGAATCAACAAGTGAAAACCCGGATAATCCCTTTATAGATGATGAAGTCGGCTGCGGCTGCACGCTGGTATTCTAGAAAACAAACTCCAGACCGACACTTCCTTCGACAATATCCTCTTTGTCCGCCTCAGGTTTAAGATTGATATATCCTTTCAACGCCAGTTGATCCACTATCTTTATCCTTGTTTTTAGAAACAGTGTATAGGCACCCGATTCATCCATCTTATAGGCCGGGATATTGAATTCAAACATTCCAATTCCGGCACTAAGCTCCAAGTACTTCTTAAAAAGGACCAGATTTATAGAGGGCCCGACAATAGAGGGCATATCTGGTGAGTATATTGACACGCTTCCATATACCAGATCAAATTTTCCGGCATCCACTTTCCCTCCTCCGAAAAATTTAAATTCCTTACTGGATCCTCTAACCCATCGGTTCACATAGAAATCCGCACGGAATCTCACATATTTCCAGTATCCTGCAACTCCATAAGAAAGCATATAACTTGTAATAGTATTGTATGGATTTTTTTCGTCAACCGCATATTCACCACCATCATCTTCAGCATAGTATTTTTTTGTTTTTGAGTAGTAGAATCCCGCTCCAACCCCAAAGTGCTTACTGACCTTGGTATCAACATTAAAACGCATTCCCCGCTGAGCATATTTATCCACAGACGAACAGCCTGTTACCTTGAAATTATTAAAGAATCCCGCGAGATTCACCTTTGTCTCCTGCTGCGGATCATCTTTTGATGCGACTTCGGGGACGATCTCGAAAGCCCCTGCAAAAAGTATGATAAAGATGATCATTCTCTTGAATTTTGAACCATTCAAAACTGCACCTTAAAATAAAGCAACAATTGTTTAGTAGGATGTTACACTTTAATTTATCAAATTAAAAAGAAATTTTAAGTGGCGAACTTCCGTTTTTGACAGCTCTTTAAGTGGATCGTCAGATATCGTACTTCCTTTTCAGCTCATCAATATTGCGTGTCGGTCTCTGAATAAAATATCCCTGCACAAGATCACATCCGCATTCCTGACAGCCGAGAAGTTCATCTTCCGTTTCAACGCCTTCAGCTATGACATTAGTTCCCATTCTGTGAGCCATATTTACAAGAGAGGATACAAACAGTCTCTTCTTAGGATCATAGAAAAGATTCTGAATAAGAAAGCGGTCGATCTTTATGAAGTCCGGCTCAAAATTGTATAATGTTTTCAGCCCTGAATGTCCTGAACCGTAATCGTCTATCGCAACAAGAAAAGATCGGTTTTTATAGCTTTCAAAAAGGTCATGGAAATGCTTTTTCTTTTTCAATTCATGTCTTTCTGAAACCTCAAAGCAGATATTATCTTTCGGAAGATCAATGGAATCAATCATACTTTCCGTTTTTCCTGCCTCATAACCTTCATCGAGAAAGAGCCTATTATCAAGATTGTAGAAAAAGACCACATCTTTATAAAAAGGGATTTTTTTTATCTTTTCAAAAGACTTTTCTCTTAGCAGAAGATCCACTTTATGCAGAACACCCTGATCAAAAGCGGCATCAAAAAAGCCAGGAATTGAGAATTTTTTACTGTCATGTCTTAAAAGCAGTTCAAAACCGTATGTT
>CAZTKP010000037.1:0-20511 GCA_964614215.1 uncultured Spirochaetales bacterium
TCATAAGGCATGTAGACGACTTTGTTATCTTTTCCGGAAGTCATTTCTGAAAGGGTTTTTACATATTTCAGAGCAATAAGGTAATGAGCGGGATCCATCTTGGTGCCCTGGATAACGTCAGAAACAAGCTTAATGGCTTCTGATTCCGCCTGAGCAACTCTGATCCTTGCCTGAGCTTCACCCTCTGCCTTGAGTATCTCAGCTTCCTTATGACCTTCAGCGTAGTTTATGTTCTTTCTCTTTTCACCTTCAGACTCAAGAATAGCGGCCTGTTTTTCACCTTCAGCGGTAAGAATGGCGGCTCTTTTGTCTCTTTCAGCTCTCATCTGTTTTTCCATCGCATCTTTAATGTCCTGCGGAGGATTGATGTCCTGGATCTCAACTCTGTTGACTTTGACTCCCCATTTATCGGTAGCCTCATCAAGAATAAGGGTCATCTTTGAGTTTATTTCATCTCTGCTTGAAAGAGTCTGGTCAAGGTCCATGTCACCGATGATGTTTCTGAGAGTGGTTTTTGCGAGTTTTTCTATGGCATCGGGAAGGTTTGATATTTCGTAGACTGCCTTGTAGGGATTGGTGATCTGATAGTAGAGGATAGCATCGATCTCGATCACAACATTATCTTTTGTGATAACGTTCTGTCTCGGAAAGTCATGCACAGCTTCTCTAAGATCAATGAGCTTCACCTTTGATGTGACAGATATTTTTCTTCCGTCATACATCTTTCTGGTCTTTTTCATGTCGATCTCTCTAGGCTGATCCAGAAACGGTAAAATAAGATTGAATCCGCTTTCCAGGGTTTTATTGTAACGACCGAGGCGTTCAATAACTATAACTGATGCCTGAGGGACAATTTTTACTCCCCAGATAATCATTACAATGACAAATACAACGGCAACTCCGAAAATTAATGTAACTCCTGCCATTTTTTCCTCCTGATAAAATATTAATCGGCTTTTTTAATTATGACTGTCGCACCGTCTACTTCAATGATCTCTACGAATTCATCAACTTCGACGATGGTATCTTCATTTTGGGGAACAGCTTTCCATATTTCTGAGCCGATCTTTACTCTTCCAGGCTCAGTTTTTCCGCTGATTTTCTCGGTAACCTTAACTTTTTTTCCAATTAATGCAGATACATTTGAAGGCGGTGCTTTCTCACTTTTATAGAGATACTTGATAATGACCGGTCTCAGAAATATTCCACAGATTATAGAAGCCGTGGAAAAAACGCCGAGTTGCCAGTTGATGCTCATATCGAAAGCTGCAGGAATCGCAGCAACGATAGCGCCCAGCCCCAGTATCGCGATCCAGAAAGTCGGGATAAAGATCTCGAGAATAAAAAAGATAAATGCAAGAGTAACCCATATTATCCAGACATCAATTCCAAATACCTGCATAGTTTCACCTCTCTAGTTTGTGCCGGTCATTTTATCACTATTGCGATTTTATTCAAATTATTTAACGATTTAAATAAGTTCGTAATTTTTAAGGGTCTGTGTCAATTTCAGGATATTTTCCTCTTCCATCTTTGCAAGAGGTGGTCTGAAGTTGTCTTCACACAGATCCATGATCGAAAGTGATGTCTTGACGGGAAGGGGATTTGTTTCCATGAACATTGCGTAGTTAAGAGACGTTAAGGATGTCTGAATTTCCGCCGCTTTTACAAAATTACCTTCAAGTGCCGCATTTGTCATTGCCACCCCTAGCTCAGGCAGAATATTAGTGAAAACACTGATGACTCCTTTCCCGCCCATAGAAATAAAAGGCACAACTGTGAAATCATCGCCGGAAAGGAAATCGAACCTTTCATTTCCTATCAGATGAATGTAGTCGGCAAGGCGTTTCATATCTCCGCTTGCTTCTTTTACGGCGACTATCTTGTCAATATCGGCAAGTCTTGCAAGACACTCAGGGCTTACATTCAGACCTGTTCTTCCGGGAACGTTGTAGAGAACTATCTCGGCGCCGGTTTCCGCGATCTCACTGTAATGGCGGTAGAGTCCTTTGCAGGAAGGCTTGTTGTAATAGGGGGTCACAATGAGAACCTTCTTTACGCCTGTTTTTAATGCTGCTTCTGTCTGAGCAACGGAATCTGCAGTGTTGTTAGTTCCTGTTCCGGCCACTAACTCCATCTCCGGTACTACCTGCTTTACAAAACTGAAAAGCTGAACTTTTTCTTCAAGAGTCAGTGTGGCAGCTTCACCTGTGGTTCCGGCTGCGATAATTCCGGTTATTCCGGCTTCTTTCTGTTTTTTAAGAAGATTCTCAAGGGCATTGAAATCAATTTTTCCACTCTGGTCAAAAGGTGTGACGATAGCGGTGTATGTTCCTTTCATTACAATTCCTCCCGGGGCTAGAAGTCTATATTGTTTATCTTAAGCTCAATAATTGATTTGCTTTTCTTTAAATTTTTCTTGAGTATGTTAATTTGCCTGATATCCGAACCCTTTACAGTGACAAAAACATTTCCTGATTCTTCTATTGCATCTTCCGGATTAAGGTGAAGGCTGGTGATATTAAAATCCATGGCGGAGAGTTCCTCGACTACTTCAAGTAAAGCTCCTTTATTGTTCTTTAATCTTATGATGAATTCAATGTGATACTGAGAGAATTCGTACCAGTAGACATCATTTTCGATTCTTTCAGGATCAGCTGCCTTTAAGAAGTTGCAGCTGGCCTTATGCAGAATGTATCCTCTGGTCGGGGAAATGTAGGCCGCCACAGTGTCCCCTTCGGAAGGCATGCAGCAGTTTGCTATGCGATAGTCCTTGATCTCGCCGATGCTTTTAATAAAGATCGATTTTGTTCCGGGCAGATTTTTATCACTTTTCTTTTCTTTTCTGGCCGCAAAGAGCGGACCGACCCTTTTGGGAAAAGCCTCGATAAGTTTCTGTATTTCCTCTTTACTGAAAAAGGAGTTTATAACCCTTCTCAGTTTTATTTCTCCAAGAGCAAGTTTTGAGAAAAACAGGTTTTCCTGATTCCTTTTGGGTATCGAATATTTGTCGGCGAGCTTTTTAAATCCCTGCTGGTTCTTAATATCTTCGTATTCCCGCAGTCTGTTCTGCGAAACAAAAAGAGGCTTTAAGATATTACGACCGTTCTGCTCATTGATCTTTTTCTCTTTTCTTTTGAGGAATCTTCTGATGTACTGTCTGGCTTTTGCCGTTTTAACAAAGTTAAGCCAGTCTTTACGGGGAGTCTGATTCTTTGATGTTTCGATCTGGACGGCATCCTTGCTGCTTAGTTTATAGTAGATCGGAACCTTTTTTCCGTTGACCGATCCACCTATGCATCTGTCTCCGAGATCTCCGTGAACGGCGTATGCAAAATCAAGAAGAGTCGATCCTTCAGGAAGAGGATAGATATCTCCTTTGGGAGAAAAGATGGCTATACTTGAAAGCGGCAGGGCATTTTCTATCCCATTCATGAAATCTATGGGATTTTCGGAGTCGTTCAGATCTCCAAGGACATTTTCCAGCCACTTGGCGACCTTGTCTTTAGATGAAACATCATTTTTGTAGGCCCAGTGAGAGGCGTTCCCTTCTCTGGCGATCTTATCCATCTTTTTTGTTCTGATCTGAACTTCAAGGAAAAATTCTTTATGTCTGACAACTGTGTGGATAGACATGTATCCATTCTCTTTGGGTCTGGAGATATAGTCCTTGAAATATTTGTTTACAATTGTAAATTCCGGATAACTGTGAATGGCTGCCATTGCAAGGTAGCATTCATCGTGGTTGTCTTCGTCTACTATAACTCTTACTCCGAGAATGTCGTGCAGACTTGAAGGTTCAAGTTGTTTTCTAATAGTTTTCTTATATATGCTGTAGTAGGACTTCACCCTCCCATAGATCTCATAGATGTCATTTGACAGTTCCGGTGATTTAGCTTCTATAGCATCCGACACTTTCTCGATAAGATTGTTTATAGTTTCCTCAACGTTTGGAAAGCGTGAATGAATAAAATCATCTATTCTGTCCCATTCTTCTTTCATGGCGAAGTAGAACGAGAGAGCTTCCAGTTCCTCTTTTAACCAGTAAACGCCTAGACGATGTGCAAGGGGAGCGTAGAATCTCAGAGTTTCATTTGCTATACGGACCTGTTTTTCAGGCTGCATAGCATCCAGTGTCATCATATTGTGAAGTCTGTCAAACAGTTTGATCAGAATTATTCTGGTATCATCCTTGGCGAATGTTATGAGCTTTTTGAAGGCTATAGCCTGCTTTTCTTCCTTGCCGAGTTTCAACTCGGTAAGTTTCGTTACACCGTCAACGAGGTTGGCAACTGTCTCTCCGAACATTTCCGATATTTCTATGACAGTTGTCGTGGTGTCTTCGACAGTGTCATGGAGAAGTCCGGCTATGATACAGTCTGAATCCATTCCCATTTCAGCAAGGAAATAGGCTACAGTATTAGGATGAACAATGTACGGTTCACCACTTTTTCTCACAACTCCTTCATGGGCGGATGCGGAAAGTGCGATCGCCTGCTGAATTCTTTCAAGCGATGTTTCAAGGTTTTCGGAAGACCCGGATTTATAATTTCTGGTAACCGCATCTATTATATTATCAGGCCGGACTCTTCCTTTTGTCTTTATGTAAGGGTCGCGTCTGAGGATTGTTCTTAATAATTTTTTATCCATTTTCAGTGAAGTTTTTAAGAGTTTTCAAATTTCCAAGTGCGGTAGCTTCGGTGTAGCTTTTTATTATACACTTAAGCAGTTCAGTAGCTTTTTCGACATCGTCATTCACAATGATGTGGTCGTAATGTTTATAGAAAGCTATCTCTTTCCTGGCGTTTTCCATTCTTGCACGAACTATTTTATCATTGTCCGTAGCTCTGCCTCGAAGTCTTTTTTCAAGCTCATTTATTGACGGCGGCAGAACAAATATCAGGACGGACTCATCTTTAAAAACCTCCCCTATATTCAGAGCTCCCTGGTAATCAATATCGCAGATGACATGATGTCCGTTCTCAATGTTCTTTTTTATAGGATCTATGGGCGTTCCGTAGTAATTACCGTGTACTAATGCCCACTCTGCAAAAAGTCCGGCCTCTTTTTTCTGATCGAATTCTTCTTCTGAAAGGAAAAAGTAATCTTTTCCGTCGACTTCATTCGGTCTGGGCTCTCTGGTCGTGCAGGATACAGATTCCACAAGAAAACTGAACTCACGGGTTATATGGTTTACTAAAGTGGTCTTCCCCGCCCCGGAAGGAGCTGAAAGGACAAAGATCCTGCCATGCATAGTCGTATCATTTTTAATCAAAACAGGCTCCATAAAACAGCATGATCAAATTATCATGGAATTATAAAGTATTTTATCTCCTATTTCAATATAACTTGATCTAAAAAGTAATCTATTATTATTTTAGCTGACGGTATCGTTAATAAACCATTTGGCAGTCAGGTCTGAAGTTATTGTGTTTTCAAGCATCTTTCTATCTTCGTCCTTCATATCGATAAACTTGAGACCCAGTCCGAACATATCTCCATCAGGCCTCATGTTAACCACCAGAACGACAGCTTCCACAACATGTTCCTTCCCCGGAAGCTTAAATGCAATTTCAAGGATACTGCCCGGCTCATGTTCTGCCGGGGTGATGACATAGATACCTCCGGAAGAAATATTCTCAGCAGGCAGATGAATGTGTTCATCTATCTCTTTGCTGACTATCCAGATCTTCATCGGAACACGGTGATATTGTCTTTTATCGATCCATTTAGGAACTTTCACTTCCTTTTCTTTATCGTCGGAGAACCATGCTTCAACAATGAGGTTGTTAAGAGCTTCCTCAAATCTTCTGTAGTCTTCCGGTGCGATCTCTTCAATTGTGCAGTGGAGGTAGTGGATGGAGTTCTTAACAGATACTCTTATAACTCTGACCTTACATTTAACGGGTTTTTTCAGCCGGGATTCCCGTATTGAGAAGTCAATATCAAAAACGGCATTCTTTTTTAAAGGAAGACGGCAGACAATATTTATTCCACCCAGACTGATGTCACCTGATATACTGTAATAGATATCATTTTCCTGAAAAATCCTGATAACTGCTTTAGCCCGAACTCTGTTGTGTGTTCTTCTTTCTTCGCCCACAGATCATCTCTTTAAGTATCGTTGACAGTATTTTACAGTATTTCAGGCTTTCTG
The DNA here is from genome assembly GCA_964614215.1 of uncultured Spirochaetales bacterium. Lineage (GTDB taxonomy): Bacteria > UBP6 > UBA1177 > UBA1177 > UBA1177 > CAZTKP01. Next base: position 6,158 of record CAZTKP010000037.1, read on the forward strand.
TCTAAAAAAAAGCATCTTTTAGCGTAAATTATACTTGGAATCTTCAAACTTGTGTTTTTCTTAAAAAAATTGTAAAATTAAAAGTAGCATCGGAGCAAAATAATGACCGAAAATAGAGTAAAAAAGGACATGAGCCTGAACGGTTTAAAAATTCTTATTGCCGAGGATGATGAAATAAACAGGATCGTTGTAAAAAAGATACTTGAAAACAAAGGTGTGGAAGTTATTTGTGTCTCTGATGGATATTTTGCATTGAAAGCATATGAAAGCAACGATGATATAGATCTTGTCCTGATGGATATCCAGCTGCCCGGGATGGATGGGATCCAGACAACCGCAAAAATAAGAGAGATCCAGAAAGTTAAGAATAAAAGGATTCCTGTCATTGCGTTAACAGCCTATGTAATGGATGGAAACAGAGACTATTTTCTGTCAATGGGGCTCGATGATTATTCCACCAAACCCATAAATATCGAGCACCTTGTGAAGATCATTCTTAAGCATGTGAAGGTCTAGTGCAGATATAATAACTCTCTCAAAAATTTCCTTTAAATTTAATTTGTAAAATGTATAGTAATACCAGATTGTGTTTTCTGGAGGAAAGAACTTATGAAATTCTCTATTCTGAGAAAAGTTGCTATTCTGTTTGTGTTGTTCCTTACGTTGAATCTTGTCGGTGAAACTCTTGTGGTAATGGATATTAACGACCGTACAGGCAAGATACATCCGGATGTCATAAAGGGTTCAAAGGAATATGTTATTCAGCTCTTAACCAGCATGGGAAAGTACAGCGTTATTCCTGACAGTCAAGTGGCAAATGCCAGAAAAAGATCAAAGGAATGGAAAGCCTGTAACCAGATGGAATGTCAGGTGGAGATAGGAAAGGCGTTCAAGGCGGATATAATTGTTGTGCCTTCAGTTGATTATTTCGCCGGAATTTATACTCTCACGGTAAATTATGTCTATGTCGAGGGTAAAAGAAAAACGGAAGCCGGGGCTATAGATTTTAATGGCACGGCGGTTGGAATGAAAAAGGCTATAGAAGCTGTTATTTCCACTATTCACGGTAAGAAGATCCAACCTCTTAAAGTAACAACAGACACAAATAAACAGTTCCAGAAATATAAGGTCGAGAATTTCAAAAAGAAGGCTGTAAAGGAATATAAGGTTCCCAATGAACCGTCACTGGTTCCTATTCCGAGAAAGATAGTCTACGGGAAGGTCCAGTTCTCAAGTGCCCAGAAAGGAATAAAGGCGACTGTTGACGGAGGGACATCCAAAGCTGTTTCTTGTAATTCTCCCTGTACTATTAAAAATCTTGCCCCCGGCACACACTCTGTCAGATATGAGCTGCCGGGACACATAACAAAGGACGAAACTCTTGTTGTTAAAGAAAATGTAACTCTGGAAAAGAAAGTATCTCTGATCCCGGTTATCCAGAGAAAAGAAGAGATAAACAATCAGCTTATCCAGGCATCGAAAGAGGGAAAGCTGAGGCTGGTTAAATCGCTTCTCAATAGCGGAGCTGATGTTAATTATCATGATAAGACCGGACTTAGCCCGTATGTAATAGCTGCTTTAAGCGGAAATAAGGAGCTGGCCGGGTATCTCAAGGGACGTGGAGCAAGATTTTCATCTGTTGAGGTCGGAACGCTGATGCTTGTCGCTGTTGAAAAGGATGACCAGTGGCTGGCCGGGCTGATAAAGAAGAACGGAACAAATCTTAACCTTACATACGACAACGGACAGAACATCCTCTGGTATGCGGCAAATAAAAAATCCTGGGGAGTTTTTGATGTTTTTGCAAAGTCCGGAGTGGATATAAACCATAAGGATAATTCAGGCCAGACGATCTTTACCTGGGCATTGAACAATGGTTATACTCAGGTTGTTGACAGACTTGGAAAGGCGGGGGTTAAAACTTCAGGCGGTGATCTGTCAAAAATGATGAGACAGGCAGTTTCCACAGAAGACTATGATAAGATAGTCTCACTTCTGAAACTTAGACCGGATCTCAACGGAAAATATGAGGATGGGCTGACGCTTTTGTGGTATTCCGCTGTCAAGAAAAGAACTGATATAGCCTCGCTCCTTCTTAAAAGCGGAGCACAGGCAAAGATCAAAGACAAGACAGGTCGTTCGCTCCTGATGTACTGTATCGAGACCAGAAGGTTCGAGATGGCGAGACTCCTTAGACGTTACGGGGGTTCTCTGAAAAACAGTGAGGGGATCTTCCTTCTTCAGAAAGGTCTTGTCATCGGAGATAGTGATCTTATTCAGCTTCTTGTTGAACTTAACGTAAATATAAACATGAAGTTTAACGACGGTCTCAGTGCACTCTGGATAGCTGCATTTACGAATAATAGGGACATGGTCGAGGTTATTGCCGATGCGGGTGCGAACCTCAACATTAAAGATCCTAAAGGCAGAACTGTTCTTATGTGGTGTGTCGAGAATAACCGCAAAGAGGTGGCAAATATCCTTATCCGTAAAGGTGCGAACGTAAATCTTATGGATAAGCAGAATAGGACTGCACTTATTAACGCAGTTATTTCGGATAAACCGAGAATGGTCCACATGCTTGTTAAGAATGGCGCAAAAGTCAATCTCAAGGATAAGGAAGGCAATTCTCCGCTGCTTATTTCCGTAGCAAGAGGAAATCTGAGTCTTGCAAAACTTTTTGTTGATAACGGAGCAGCTGTCAACACTGCTGATGTGAACGGAAATACTCCGTTAAACATTGCGCTTTACAAGAATTTTGAGGATATCGTTACGTATCTGATGGAAAAGGACGCCGACATCAATAAGGCTAATAAGAAAGGGGAATCGCCTCTTATTATTGCTGCTGAAAAAGGAAACTTGAGACTTGTGAAGCTTTTCCTCAGTAAAGGTGCAGAGATAGATCATGCTGACAATGAAGGTCTGACTGCGCTGATCCATGCAAAGAGAGAGAACAGACGGCAGGTTGTTATGCATCTTTTAAATAACGGTGCTACACTTGATAAAAGGCAGGAACAGGATGAGATGATGGCCTACGGTACACTTAACAGTTACCATGATGTTGTTCAGAATCTTGTAGGAAGGAATGTTTCTGTTAACAGAAGGTTCCCTGACGGACTTTTTCCGCTTTATTATGCTACGAGAAACGGTGACAATAAAATGATGGATATTCTTATCAAGGCCGGTGCCGACCTTGAGGCCCGTGACAGGGACAGCATGACTGTTCTTCTGTATGCGGCGGCTAAAAGAGAAGAGCATGTCGTGGTCACTCTCGTAAAGATGGGAGCAAACGTTAATGTTACCGATAAGCAGAAAAACACTCCTCTGATAATATCTGCCGGAAGAGGGTTTGCTGATGCAGTAAAGGTCATGATCTCCAAAGGCGCAGATGTCAATGCTAAGGATTCAAAGGGAAGAACAGCTCTGGTAAGGGCCAAATGGACCGGAAACTATCAGATAGTTGATATCCTGAAAAAAGCCGGAGCTTTTGAATAATCTAGAGTCCTGAATTTGTCAGCATAGCAATAATACTCAGAACAGAGATCCATATAAGAGACATTTCTTTAAGACCTAAGGTCTGTTTTCTGACGTTTCTGACCGTATAGACAATAAAAAGTGTCGGGATAACCGTTACAATATTGTCCGAGGCGGTGAGGGGCTTTTCTGTCACATATATTATCATGCTATAGAAGATGACAATAACAAGCAGATTCAGAGCATGAAAATATACCTTTCTCAAATCTTTAAAATAGCGGTGGACCTCTTTGTGATTTGCCGCCGATAAAAGAATAATGAAAAGGGATGTCATCTGAAGTGAATAGAACTTAGAATCGACAAAGGATGATCTGAGAAGAAACAGTGTCGGATGATCGGGATTAACTGCGATCCATGAGAATCCGAGAAGAAGAAATGACCCGTAAAAAGAAAACAGAGAACATAGCACGGATCTTTTAATATTTTTTGATAGGAAATATGAGATTCCCAGACTGCCCAGAAGCAGAGCAAGCAGCTCAGGGAACATCGGCCAGTTATACTCATGGCAGCAAAGCAGTGTGAAAAGATCTTTGAGAACCTGTATGAAACTCTGCGGTTCAACATAGTTCAGAGCCCAGTTGTGTCCTGCAAGATATGAGAAAACAATGGGAATAAATGTCAGAAGCGAACCTGCGGAGAGTATCCAGAGCCTGTCAGTCTGAACTTTCAGTATTTTTCTGTATCCAATGAAAAAAACAAGAAGAACCGTGTTAAACCACATAAGCTGATGGATAAAAGTATGGATGGAACATAATCCCATTTCTGCGAATATTCTTAAGGATATAACTATCTCGTAAAAAATCAGAGATAGAGGGAAACGATATTTATTCAGCAGATCCTTCATCTTCACATTCCTTTATTTTAAAAGCAGAGCTTCCCTTATTTGAATAGACTTTTTCCAGACATGGACTGTTTCCCAGAGTCTCCAGACTTAATTTATCTGATCCGATCTTCATCGATGTGTTCCATATCAGGTAGTCCGCTCCCCATTTTCTCATGGTATTCAGTGCTTCGGGTTCAGGGAGCCTGCTGATTTGGTACTGCCACATAATTCTGGGTGTAGGAAAATATCCGTTGACTCCGTTAACAGAATTTAATTTGTGCCGGAGCTGCCAGTTCATATAGATTATTTCGCGGTTATATTCAAACAGATCGTCCCATGAATTAACGAACATCCCCAGGTTATCAATTTTGAGAGAGTTTTTGTTCTTCATGACATAGTTTTCCGGGTTTTCAAAGATCTTATCATCCCAGTTAAGGTATTCGATCTTCATTGATGACGGCAGCTCAACTATAAGTGCATTTGGGTCTTTTGATCCTATAAAACTGTAAACTTCAGGGACTTTTTCAGTATAGGAAGCATCAAAAGATTTCATGGGAAAAGGAGTGTTTTCAAAAAAGTGAAGAATGAACATCCCGGTTATGATTATAGCAGGGAACCTGAATTTTCCTGAGAATTTCTCTGCTGCAAGGGCCGCTCCCACGGCAAGAGCGAACAGAAAGATAAAATGTGCTCTTGCTCCTACGCGGAGAAAGTTCAGAATGGGAATTTGATCATAAAGAATATAAAGAGGGGTCGGGAACACTTCTTTCATGTTGAACATAAAGACCGGTCCGATGGCGAGAATGATCCCTGTTAGTGCAATTCCACCTATAAACAGACGGTATTTGTTCCATTTACAGAATGAGTACAGAAGAAGTATGAAAGCTGTAAGACCTGTGAAATTATAATGTCTTACAAAACCCCAGTTCATTGGAATGCCGAGAAATTTTCCAAGGTCGGGGTAGATAAGATTGTCCGGAAGAACTAAGATCATGTCTGTAAAGTTCAGACTGGCCATTTTTATGGTGTACATCTGTTCAAAAGGAGTAATAAAATCAAGTCTTTTCAGTGTGTAGTAGTGAAATCCCGCCTGTGGCAGGGATATGGCCAGAAAGATCGCGGAATAAATTAGAAAAGGTACGATAAAAGCCTTGAATATTACTTTTTTCTGAAAGTAGTAGAAGATAATGAAAAAAGCTGAGAGGGCAACTAGGTAGAAGAAGATATAGAAGGAGAAGTAGACCTGAAGTCCTCCGAGAATTGCCGAAAGGTAGAGCAGAGGATTCTTTCTCTCTTTGAACCATCTTGTCAGAAAATGCAGGGACAGTGCGGGGAGAAAGAAAAAGATGATTATTGAATCATCAATATGCGCAAAGGCCATGTTGCTGCAGGTAAAAATAAATCCCGCCAGAAGAGATCCTGAAAAAGTTCTGGTGAAATTTCCGGCAAAAATAAAAACGGCAAGTCCGGTAAGAGAAAATATCAATGTGATGTAGATGTAGTTAGTCCAGTGATCGGCAAGCCCCAGACCTCTTATTATCATTATTATTATCTGAATGCCGGGAGCTGATTCGCCGTAGGATAAAGGATTCGCTGCGGGATACATAGGGATTCCGAACTTTTCTCCCGTAAAAAATGACTTTATCATTTCAAGAGTGTATCCCGGATAGGTCAGCGCAAGCCATGTGTCGCAGTTACCGGAAACAGCTTTTTTTAATGGGAACTGAAGAAAGAGGAGGGCAAAGAAGGTTAGAAAAAAAACAAATGCACTTAGTTTTTGTCTTTTTTTTATCTGTTCAACAATCCCTGGCATCGACTTGCTCTCTTAATACAGTTGTTTTAGTAAAGCACTATCAGAGATTTTAGTCAAAAAAAACACTTTTATGCTTGTTGGAGATGTATGAAAAGAGTTATTTATCCTGCCATCTTAAGTAAGGATATCCGTTGTTTTTTTCATCATTAATTATCCATATTTTCTCAAAATCCCAACCTTCAGAAGTGAAAGTGGATTCTGTTTTCATTTCTTCGGTAGTTTTTCCTGTACCGGCACTACTTTCAGTCTGTCCGGAAGATTCTGTATCCCAGAAACAGTCGGATACGTAACTGTTGCCTCCTCCTGAGAATCCACCTAAATAGTCAAATCCGTCAACACTTCCGGCACTGTAACATCTTTCAACATTGTTGGTAAATGAGTAGTAAAATCCTCCGGTAAATCCACCAAGCTCGCTTTGTCCTGTAATATTCACAATACTGTAGCTGTCTTTGATATCCACGCCCTTTAACCAGCCTGTCAAGCCACCTGCATCAAACGTGCCTTCCATGTCCCCTGAACTGTAACACTCGGATATCTCGGATAACTTGGCTTCTCCGATCAAGCCTCCGACGATGTATGATCCTTTAGTTGTTCCATCATGGGAACATCTTGATATATCTGAGTTCCTTGCAAATCCTGACAGTCCTCCAACTTTTTCCTCACCGGTAACAGAGCTTTCACTTTCGCTTTCAGAAATTACAGTGTTGTATATTTCTCCGGAAATTCCGCCGATTATGTAATATCCGGTTGCTTTTCCAGATACTTTTACCTGAGAAACAGTACTTGTGACAATTTTGCCGGAAAGAATGCCGACATAATTATCGCCAATAATTACAGCGTTCTCAATAGTTATATTTTTAAGAACTGCCTCCTCGACATATCCGAACAGTCCCGAATAGTTATTAAGCCACCTATCTACCACAAGGCCTTTTATAGAGTAGTGGTTTCCGTTAAAGGACCCTTTAAATTTGTGCTCTACAGAGCCGATAGGATCCCATCCTCCATCAATTTCTGAAACAAAAAGGGTTAGATCGATATCTTTATTTTGCAGAAAATATTTTTCAGGACAATATCTTATGTTGTTGAGACTTTCCGGAGAATCGATGACATACGGGTTGGACTCTGTACCGGTTCCACCGCTGAAAAAGGAATCTTTACATACAGGGGCAACCGTTTCCAGCAAATAGGGATATCCATGATTTATATTTTCATCAATAGCCCAGATATTTTCAAAATCCCATCCTGATTCTGTATATGTGCCTGAATTTTTCATTTCTGAGGTGGTTTTTCCGATTCCACCTCCACTGTAACTAGTTTCAGAGATTTCTGTATCCCAGAAAGAGTTGACAATATTTGAGTGATCTGTAGTTTCATTTTCAAAAACTAACCCTCCTGAAGTATCCGGTTTAGAAAATTTTCCGTTAAAGTAGCTGTGAGTTACGTAACCGGCATCAATAAACCCTATTAGTCCGCCGGACTCCATTTCGTTAACAATATTTGATGAGCTGTAACTGTTAATGACAGAAGACTGGTTTTCCATATTGCCAACTAACCCTCCAATTCTTGTAGCATAACCATCAGTGCCGTTGACTTCAGCAGAGCTATAGCTTTTTGAGATAACGGCGTTGTAAATATGTCCGCTTAGTCCCCCTGTATATCCGCCCCCTGACACTGTTGCAGAACAGTTGCACCCAATAACATGAGTACCGATTCCCAGAGATCCTGTTAATCCTCCGACATACCAGAAGCCGCTTATCTGCCCTGATGTAGATGTATTTGTGATCACGGTTAATCCGACTCCTCCTGCAAGTATCCCTGCTACGTCTCCTGAAATTATTTCAGCCTCTTCAATTATGGTATTAGAGATTTCGGCATAACTTACGGCTCCGAATAATCCTGCCCCGATAATCTCAATGTCATTTATATAAAGATTCCTTATAGCATGACCACGTCCGTTGTATTTACCCATGAAATTATCTTCCGGATCTTCGTCTGTGGTAAGGCCTTTGCCTATTGGATCCCATCCTTTACCGTCATTGTATCCCTCGCCGTTTTCAGAGAGAAAATCTTTGAGGTCGATGTCATTGATCTGGATAAAAGATCCTTCAAGGCAGTTTCTGATATTGTTAAGATCTTCAGGAGTTGATATGTGATACGGACAGTTCAGGGTTCCCGCTCCTCCGGAAAAAGAAACAAATGGACATAGCGGAGTATCAGTGCACTCAGTGATTAATTCCTCACATGATTCTGACGAATCGTTCCACTCATATTCCTCTATGCATTCACAGGAGAAGTTGTCGCCTTTTGCCATGCATTTTCCAGTGGAGTTTTTCAGGTTTTCACAAGGGTTAGGATTGCAGGGATCTGTATCATAGATATCAGAATCAGGATCAGAATCAGGATCAGAATCAGGATCTCTGTCGTCGTCTTCATTTTTGTCAGGATCTTCAATATCAGAATCCGAGAGTTGTTCTTCCTCGTTAGTGTTTACTGGATCACATGAAATAACTGTAACAGAAAGAATGCTGATAAATACTAGAATGGTTTTTGTCATTGCTGGCTCCACTTTAGGTTTTTACAGGGATAATTTATTTGCTTAAAAAGAGAGAGTCAAATAAAAAGACAAAATACTGCACTGTAAATTAGCAAATATGGGCAGATATGTTAGATTATTGCAAAGCTGTCTTGACATAGATTTGTATGCAGCTTAGTATAGGGGTCAGTATCGATCATGGAGGTGTTTATGAGATGTTTTCTGAGAGGCATCTGGCTTTTTGTTTCAATTATTCTTTTTGTCGGCTGCGGAGAAATGAATGTTAACGATATCGATCTGGATGTTGAGAGCTACAGCGATCCAGATGTTTTGATAGATGAAGATAAAAGTGATGTGGACATGGAGGAGAAACCTGCAATAATTTTGTCTAAAGAAAGCCTGGAGCTGTTAGACGATAAAAAGGGAAGCGTGTCTTTCAGGATAGATCCTGTACTGGAGACTTCATGGGAGGTTAGCAATATTCCCGACTGGTTAAAAGTGGTCCCATCTTCGGGAATAATCTCGGATAAAAGTGTGGAAATAGTGTTTTCTGCTGAAATTAAAGATCTTGATGTAGGAGAATATTCAGAAGTCTTAAAGATCTCAGCTAAAGGAGCAGGAGAAGCAGCTTTAGATGTGAAATTAAATGTTTTATCCCATCCGCTTATTCAGGTATCGCCTGATTTGATAGAGTTCTCTTCTAAAGAAACTGAGAAAAAGATAACTGTAACAAATGTTGGAAGAGGTGCTTTGAATTGGGAAATAAACTCGTTGCCTGAATGGCTTAGCGTTGATATTGATAATGGAACAATTCTTGAAAATGACTCCAGAGAAATAACAGCTTCTGTAAACAGGGATGGCTTGCCTGTTGGGAGTGAAATTTCAGAATTAGAATTTACATCAAATTCTGAGAATGGTAAGAAAACTGTATCTGTTTCAGTTGATGTTCCTGAAAATTATAGTCTGAAAGTAGTTCCGGAAGATTTGGAGTTTAAGTATTTTGAAACAGAAAAGTCAATAACGTTGTTTAATAAGGGTAATATTACTGTTGCCTGGGAAATAGAGAGTAGTGCAGATTATATCGGCCTGCAGCCTTTATCCGGAGAATTAGATGTCGGAGCTTCAGTGAACATCGTTGTTTCCTTGGACATGATGGGCAAGTCCACAGGGATATTTGTTGAAAGTCTGAAAATTAAGAACAATATTGAGGAAGAATCAGTGATTCCTTTGAAAAAACATTATTATAATGATGATAAGCTTTATATTGAAGGAAATGTTGTAGATGCTGAATACGATAGAAATAATGATGCTATAATTATAGTTGCGGAAAGTCCGGAGAGACTTATCAAGATCGAAACATCCGGAATGGAGGTGTCTGAAATAACGCTGGCCCATTCTCCACAGAATATTTCTATCAGCCCTGAAGGAGATCTCGCTGTGGTAGGTCATGACAAGTGTCTTTCGTATATAGATCTGGATCAGATGTCAGTAAAACAGGTCTTTCCGTTATCAGTAGATGTTTTTGATGTAGTTCTTGCATCAAACGGTTGGGCTTATGCCAGTCCTATGACAGGTCAATGGGTAGATCTGGTAAACATTAACTTGTCTTCCGGGGATGAGGAAATGAGTTCCGGCATGTTTAGACAAAGAACAAAAATGGTTCTGCACCCTTCAGGAAGTTGTATTTACGGTGCCAGAACAGAATCTACCCCTACAGATTTTGAAAAGTATGATATTACGGGAGGTAAAGCTCTGTATCTGTATGATTCGCAGTATCACGGGGATTACAATTTTGGGAAAAACATATGGATATCGGATGACGGAGCTTTGCTTTTTGGAAAGGGGCGGACAGCATTCAATTATTCTGAAAAAGAATCAGAAGATATTATCTATTACGATAGTCTTGAAGGAACCGGGAATATTGTTGCTTTTGATCACAGCACAAAAGCCGGCAGAGTTTACGCTGTTCTCTCAACAGATACATCATGGGATGAAGTGCCGGAAAATGAAGTGCGGAAATATAACGCAGAGACTTTAGCTCTTATATCTGTGGAAAAATTGCCGGATTTTTTGATACCTGACGGTAATGGTGACGGAGAATTTTCGGAATCAATGGGCTTTTTCGGTTTTTTTAATTCTGAAGGAACGAAATTCTTTGTTATTCAGAAGGCGCCGGATTATGTTAATCTTGATAATAAGTGGGCTGTAGTTGAGTTAATTGTTAAATAAACATGGCTGTCTGCTTTGTCTGATCTCCCGGAAAATACTTTTCTCTTGACAGAATAACTACATTTTTTAGAATCAATATAGAAAACAGTGTTGTGTTTTAATATATATTTTTCTTTCAGGAGAATAGAAATGAAGAAACTTTTAATTCTTTCGGTTGTTTTTTTAACAGTGTTCATGTTTGCATGCAAAAGTTCAACAGGGACGGGCGAGACCAGCGATAGCGATACGGTAACCTCGGGAAGTCCTGAATGTGGAAACGGGATAATTGAGGAAGGTGAGTTCTGTGACGGGACTGTTCCCTGCTGGCAGGTTGGCCACTACTATCCTGAAACTAATGCTGTATGTAACGATGATTGTACTGAATACAATCTTTCCGCCTGTGTTGAAAGAGATCCGGATGATACTTGCGGAGACGGAAAGCTTGATGAAAGAGAAGTGTGTGAAATGGGTGACACAAAGCCCTGTACAGAACTTCCCGGTTCCTACGTTTCAGGTGATGCCACATGTAACAGAACATGTACCGGTTGGGACCTTTTAGAGTGCAGTGCGGCAGGAACAAAGACCTGTTCCCAGATACTGACCTGTGTTGACGCCTGTGCTGCCGATGATGCATGTATCCAGGAATGTTACGATACGTCAAGTGAACAGGGAAAAGAGCTTTATGACGCTCTTGACGCATGCTATCAGGAACAGTGCCCCAGCGGAGCGGATAAACTTGACTGCATGCAGGAATACTGTGCTGACGAGTACTATGCATGTTTCCCGAGTGAAAAGTGTGGAAACGGAGTTATTGATGACGGTGAGAAATGTGAGAAATCAGAGACTATCGAGTGCCAGGAACTCGGTGAGAACTGGCAGCCTATAAACGAAGCTGTGTGCAACTCTACCTGTACTGACTGGGATACCTACGCTTGCGTTGATATTAACGATCTGACTTGTTATCAGGTATATGAATGTGTTCAGGAGTGTACTGATTCTACCTGTGAAGAAGAATGTATAGGCAAGACATGGCCTGCAGCCAAGGCAAAGTACGATACAATGCTTGAATGTTATGACACTAACTGTCCTGACAGAAAAGAAGACTGCATAGCAGATAACTGTAAGTATCAGACAGATGCATGTAAGACACATCTTACCTGCGGAAACGACAATATCGATCAGTACGAGGTCTGTGAAAAATCTGAAACGATCGATTGCGGTGAGATCAAGGATGGTGACGGTGAGGCGATCTACGAAGCCGGAACAGCAAACGCGTTCTGTAATCCTAACTGTACTGAATGGTCAGGGCTTATGTGTTACAAGTTCTGCAGCTGTTCTGCAATTAAAGATTGTGTTGCGAAGAACTGTGGTGATTACAAAACAGCCGATTCAGAATGTGTGAAAGAGTGTGAAGATCTTGGATCTTACGAAGGAAAGAACCAGCATAAAGCCTGGAGAAGTTTTATCGAAGGCTGCTGTGAGACCGATCAGGCAGGTAATCCTACTTCATGCGGATTTGAGAGCGATAGATGTATTGAAGAGGGCGACAAGAACAATCCTTGCGACAGTACAGCGAACGATAAGTGCGTCTACTAAAATCTTCTTTTCTGAAAATTTCCTGATAAAATAAACCGTCAGTTTCTTTTTGGTAATGACCATGAAAAAGCGAATTATTCTTCCTGTTGTGACAGCTATTCTTCTTCTTGTGATCGTCGGAGCGTTTGTCTATATCCAGTCATTTGTGGGGAAAACCATAGAAAATGTGGAAAGATCTCTTTCCAGGCGTTTTATGACGGATGTTGATATTGATGCCGGGGTCAGTTTTTTCCCGCCGTCTCTTTCCATTAATGAACTTGTTTTTAAAAAAGAGAACAGGGAAGCTTTCAGATTAAGTTCATGTTACTCTGATGAACTTCTTGACATGGTAAAGAACGATAAATTCAAACTTAATTTAAAATGCGGCACGTCAAGAGCAGATCTTTCAATGATCTATGATCTGTTCCGTTCCATAAAGAAAAGTTCGGCAAAGAAAACCGGGGATGGTTCAGGAGGAAGATCAGTTGAAGCTGATATAGAGATAAATGAGCTTTCTGTAGTCTATGGTGATATCAGGGAGGATTTTTCCTTATCGATGAACTACTCTGACGGGGAGGGGGTTTTAAGGCTCAGAAATCTTCAGACAAGCAGATCAAAAGGTTATGTTGAGATCCTTTTCTCCATTCCTGAACGGAAGGCTGACACAAGGTTCGAAAAGATAGAGCTCATTAGTTTCAGTAAACTTATTGCAGAAATGTCACAGATCGATTTTCTGGAAGGAAAGATGAGTGGAACTCTTAACCTTCTTGAAAAGGATGGCGATGTTTTTTCAGACAGTGACATCGTTATCAGCGATTTCTCGATCATACATCCGCTTGTTGATACAGAAAAGTTCAGCATACCTTTTCTCAGGTTTGTCGGAAAGGCTGTGGTAAAGGTCGATGACAGAGAAGTCGAAGTCGGCAGCGCAAGGATCTCTCTGGGCGGTATCGATGGAATGCTTTCGGGCCGTTATTCCGGCAGGAGCAGGTCTTTTGATCTGGATCTTAAGAAGGTTGAACTTAACAGGCTTGAAACGGTTGTCAGAAACGATGCATTTAAAGGGTATCTCTTTGACGGACACATTGATCTGGAAGTGAAATACAGGTGGGATGAAGAGCTCGGAAAAAGTTTCTCGCTGATCGGTAACGTTATTGAACCGAAGCAGCTTTCCAAAAGACTGAGTTATCTCAATCTTCCTTTTAAATATTCCTTTACAGATGCGGCTGGAAAGACCAGAGCTTTTTTTGTGGGGCCGGGTAACGTTGATTATACCGATCTCTCAAGTATTCCCGATCATCTTAAGTGGGCCGTTATTGTTTCAGAAGATGCGGGATTCTATGTGCATCAGGGTATCGATTTTAAGGAGATCGATGCCGCGGTGAAGGATAATATGACCAAAAAGAAGTTCAGAGGCGGCTCAACAATTACTCAGCAGCTGGCGAAGAACCTTTTTCTTAAAAGGAAAAAGACGATGCTGAGAAAACTGAGAGAGGCTATTCTCGCAGTTGAGATCGATGCAACGCTTTCCAAGAGAAGACAGCTTGAAATTTATCTCAACATAATTGAATGGGGACCAGGAATTTTCGGTATTTCAGAGGCGTCTTGGTATTATTTCGGCAAGATACCGATGGACCTGACACCACTTGAATCAGCCTATCTGGCTTCAATAATTCCGGGGCCGAATAAATATAATTTCCAGTTCAGAAAAAAAGAGATCAGCGAAAAGTGGTTGAAAAAACTGCATCATATACTCGGGCTTATGAACGAGACGGGGCATCTTGATCTGGGAGACTACTATGGAGCCCTTGCAGACGATCTGATCTTCCGCAAAGATTAAGTTTGTGTTAAGAAAAGGTTAAAATTCA
>CAZTKP010000038.1:0-12945 GCA_964614215.1 uncultured Spirochaetales bacterium
CTTACTTCTTTGAAATATTTCTGTGAGAATATGCCTGAGATAGCGATCTGTGCTGCCGGTTCACTTCTCGGCGTTACTATGAACATTGATTCTTTCCCTGTCGGAAAAGTTGATATGCTCGATATGAAACCGCTTAATTTTTCTGAGTTCTTAAATGCTCTTAATGAGAAAAAGCTAAAAGATTTACTCGTTACTCATGATGTTGAACAACCTTTTCCTGTTTCAGCACATGAAAAACTGATGGACTTATGGAAACAATACCTTGTTGTCGGCGGACTTCCCGAAGCTGTTGAATATTTCAGAAACAACAAAGAACTTTACAGTGCTTTTAATGAAGTGAGAAAAATTCAGGAAGTTCTTTTACGGACATACATGGCTGATATTGCAAAACATAGTGGAAAGATTAACTCTGTTCATATTGAGCAGGTTTTCAGAAATGTTCCCGCTCAGCTTGCTTCTAATGTAGATGAATCTACGAAGAAATTTGTTTTTAAAGATGTTGTTCCCGGGATTAGAGGTTACAGTCGACTTTCAAATCCGATAGGCTGGCTTGAGAGAGCTAATCTCATTTTGAGAGTTCCGGTAATTGAAACTGCGGCAATACCTTTAAGTGCTCAGGCTAAGGAGAATGTTTTTAAACTCTACCTGTTTGATGTGGGACTTCTCGGAGCTTTAAGTGAACTTCCTCCGGCAGTGATCATGAAATATGATTTTAATACATACAAAGGATATTTCGCTGAAAACTTTGTATTACAGGAACTTTTATCCTCAGGAGTTTCAGGCACTTACTGCTGGCAGGGAAGAACTTCGGAAGTCGAGTTCATTTTTCAGACAGTTGATGGTGAGATTATACCTGTTGAGGTTAAATCAGGGTCGGTAACCCACTCCAAATCACTTTCGGTTTACAGCAAAAAATATAATCCTCCGTTCTCAGTTGTAATAAGTGCTAAAAACGAAGGGAAAAAATCTAACAGATGGTATGTTCCGCTGTATGCTTCAGGAAAAATGACTCGATTTCAAAATGTATCCATCTGATTCTTAAATCAATCTTCAATCGTATTCCTGAAACTACTACATAATTTCAATTTATTGACAGGACTTATTATTATAAATACAATCCCTACTGGATTTTTTAAGAGGCAAAATGCAGATTACGGGTGCCCAGAAAAGAAGAGTTGCAATATTTTTTCTTTTCGGGATAGGAATTCTCATCACTTTAACGGCAATTCTTGTCGGAAACAGGATACTTAAAAGAGAGGACTGCTACCATACAAGATTCACAGATATTTCTGTTGCAGGTCTGACTGAAGGATCCTCTGTAAAGTTTCAGGGAATGAATATCGGGCATGTTTCAGAGATCTCCATCGATCCTGACAACACATCTGTTGTTGAGATCGGCATCTGTCTTAAACCGGGTGTTCCCATCAAGGAAGGAACGACCACGCAGCTTGGAAATATCGGCATCACCGGCCTTAAGTTCCTTGAGCTCAAAGGCGGTGGAAAAGGCAAAAACATTCCTGTAGGCGGAGAGATCCCTTCAGAAAAAAGTGACTGGGACGAGATTACTGGAAAAGCCACCGTTATCGCAGGAAAACTTGAGTCGATACTTAACTCCCTGAACATTGCGGTCAAAGGTGTTAAAAAAGAAGATGTTGAGAAAATATTTAAAAATGTCGGAAACATATCAACTTCTGTTGATGATATTCTAAAAGATAACCGGAGTAACATTAAAAGCATCGTAGCTCAGGCTGACAAACTCCTGAAAAATGTAAATTCCAACATGAGCAATGTCAGTGCTATAACGAAAAATGTAAAAGATCTTACATCACCTGAAGGCTCCCTTTCTCAGACCCTCAATCTGATGGAGGAAACCATGAAAGAAGTCCGCACAGATTACAATAAAGCGGACATTCAGGATAAGATCGACAAGATGTTCGCTCTTGTTGAATCTACTCAGAAGACCATTGACACTATCAACCTGACACTTGAAAGAAGTAAGGAACATATTGATAAAACATTTAGTGAAATGTCTGACGGCATGAGTAACTTCAATGAATTCACCAGGATAATCATGGAAAATCCTGCGTCACTTTTTGGAACAACTACTTTGGAAGAGTCAAAATGAGAAAAGTAACATTTTTAGCTTTTATCATCATGGCCTATTTTATCTCAGGATGCTCTCTGTTCTCCTCAAAGGCCCCGAAAAAACACTATTACCAGATATACTACAAACCTAAAAATGTTCTGGGCAGAAAAATATCGGGAACATTAAGGATTAAACCTTTCGAAGTCAACAAGGTCTACGACAGACACAACATCGTATATAGAAAGTCTGTAAATGAAATGTTCTATTACAACAGAAAGTTCTGGGCATCTAAACCTTCAGATATGATAACAGACGTACTTGCCAATCATGCGACTGAAACTCAGCTTTTTTCAGATATAATCTTAGAACTCACCAAAAAACCCGACTATGTTCTTACAGGGAGGATTCTTGCTCTTGATGAGCTTGATAGCGGAGAAAAATGGTTTGCAAGAGTTTCCATTATTTATGAATTGAAAGACTACAAAACAAACCAGACAATTGTTTCTCACTCTTTTGAAAGAAGAAAAGAGGTCAAAATTAAAGATGCTGTCTACGTCGTTAGAGCAATGGGAGAAATAATTGAAGAAGAAACCGAGATTTTTTTCAACAAAATATACGAAACATTGAACTTTGATTAAAAAGTTTTTTTTTGCAATCTCAGCTTTTGCTTTTCTTTCCATAAATGCACAATCTTTTGATATAAGTGAAATCACCGACAAGCACATTCTTGATCAGCTTGCACACGACCCCACCCTTGTCCCAATGGAAAAAGGAGCTCTTTTTGTTCCCTATATCGTTGATTCCATCCTTGAACCTAAATATTCAATATTCAAGGGCGAAGAGTTCATTCAAGATGCATCTCCAGGAGAAAGAGTACCTCTGTTTCCAGGCAATTATACCATCTATGTAGGTTCAGTGCCGAAGGATTATCAGCAGAAAATGAAGGTCTATATTGAAAAAGAAAGGGTCACAGTTGTTAAACCCACATGGAGTGCCCTGATAGTAGAAACAATAGACCAGTATAACAACGACATCAAGGAATCCTATCAGATAATTAATGAGAAAACCAAAGTTCAGATAGGTTCAGGAACAGGTGCAGATATCCTCCGCGGTGAAAAGGATCAGGTGTGGATACTACCTCCCGGACTGTATAGATTTGCTAAACGGGGAGAGTCACCTTATTCTCTCCAGAACTTTGTTACTGCAAGAACTGTGGAAGGAGAGCTCAGTACCGTTCAGATGATATTTGAAGAAAAGACCAGGGTAGTTCTGGGAGGAGGAGAGGTTATCAATGAACTGGAAGACCGTACATATACCGGGAACTGGTCATTCAAAGGCTCAATATCTGCGAATTTCGCTCTTGTCAACTCCGGTTATGTGAAAGGCGGATCAGGATCAACTAACGATTTTACTTTAGGCTCGAACATTAACTTCAATATAATCTATGATGACGATAATTTTCTTTTCATAAACAGGCTTGAGATCAATGAACAGTTTCAAAAGCTTGATGAAGAAAAACTGAAGTTTTTAAAGGATATGGCCAAATTTGAATCAACATTGATATACCGTATCAACGATTACTTCGGACCCTACATTTCAGCAAGGGTAAGAACACCGTTCTTTTATAAATATTTCAAAACACCTGACAACTCAGACAGTACAACAGATGAAAGAATAACTGTTGTCGAGGAAGACGGATCGGAAAGAACTCTGCCCGACAACTCAGTCTTTACCTATACAAAATCCTTTTCAACGACAACCATCCAGGAAGGAGCCGGACTTAACACAAGTTACAGTTATGGTAATATCTTCCAGTTTACAGGAAGGGTCGGATGGGGATTCAGACAGGATATAAATCCTTTTGCCTATGATATTTCAAAGCTCGAAGATGAAAATAAAATCACACGGATAGAATACTTCAAGAATTCCTACGGTCCGGAATTCTATGTATACCTATCTGTTTTTCCGCTGAGTTTTCTTCAGCTTAAAGAAGAGTTTGATGCACTTTTACCGGTTGATAATATTGATGCTTTCAATTTCCTTTCGAAAAGTTCAGTCTACATCTGGATCTCAAGTTTTGCAGCAATACAGTACGAATTTATTCTTGAAAAATCTCCTTACACCCTTGACACGACGACCATCACCAGCGAACATCAGTTAACAGTGCAGGTTTATTACAATTTCCTTTAAAAAAGGAGGAAAAATGCCGGATGTAAGGAAACATTTGACCAGATTATGTATAGCCACAGGTCTTATCATGCCTCCGTTTCTGCTGGGCGGGGTATATTCCCATGTTGGAACAAACCTCGTCATTATCGGAGTCATTTCCTTCTTCGGGATCGTATGCGCCACCAGTTTTCTAATGCACGGAGAAGATCTTAATATCTCAATAGCTGTTGTTCCTCTTATTCTAATAGGGCTTTATATTTTATTACAACTGATACCTCTACCTCCGGCTTTACTTGGTCTTTTATCTCCGAAAGCAGCCTACTTCCACAATATAGAAGGCAGCGGATCTCATCCCCTTACATTATCTATCCCTGATTCCTGGTATACCCTGATAAGAGTTATGACACTGATAACTTTCGCATCGCTTATTTCCAGAACTCTTTTCGCCGACATAAAAAAATGGAGAAGAATGCTCCTCAATCTTGTGATCGCTGTTTCCACATGTATGATCGCAGTATCTATCGTTTTCAGAATGCTTCAGTTCGACACCTGGCTTTACGGAACTCTCAGACATCCCGGATTCCTGATAGATCCCCTAATTATTAATCCTAACCATGCAGCGGGATTTTTCGGAATTTCAGGAATACTTTCCCTACTGTTGCTCACCAAAAAGGAACATAAGAGAAAAAAGATGTTTTACGGAACTTTGTTTTTTCTTCATTCTCTTGCTGTTTTCGGAACACTCTCCAGGGGAGGCATCCTCTCGTATGTTATCTCGATAATATTCTTTATGGTCATTTCCAGATATTCTTTTGTAAGAAGCAGAAAAAACCTGATAATTTTTCTTTTTCCGTTATTACTTGTATTGTCGACCGTCTTCTATGCAGGCAACACTCTTTTAAAAGAAGAGTTTAACTACGAAAAAGATGGATTTTTCGATAAAGTGGCAAACTACAAAAATGTTGCGGATTATGCTGCAGATTTTTTTATAACGGGCTCCGGGTCGGGCAGTTTTTCAAAAGTTTACACATACTATCAGAAAAATCCTGAGACAAGATTTGTTCAACTTGAGAACGAACCCGTTCAATTTTTCCTGGAATATGGACTTTTCGCATTTCTGATATTCGGTCTGCTGATCTTCATTGTTCTGAAGCAGAAAAATAAAGACAGAAGATACAAGGGATACTACAGTGTTTTTCTTTTTGTGATCTTACAAAACACAGTAGATTTCAACCTTCATAATTTTTCAACACTTTTTCCTGTAACAATTATCATGATACTCAGTACAGATCGAATCAAGCTTACAGGTCTCAGATCAAAAGGCTACGCCTTACTTTTTCTATTTTTATGTATTTTAACTTTTGGTATTTCAGTTACAAGAACCGGACACAGACTTGTAGGATACGAAAAAGAAACCGATTATAAGAAATCTGTTTATCTCTATCCCGCCCATTACCTTGTACCGATGGAAAAAACAATACAAAGGATGAACTCAGAAAAATTGACTGAAGCAATTGAAGCATCTCAGACAGTTTCTGCAGTAATTGAAAAAGCTCCGAACTACTATTTCTCATACTATCTGGCTGGATCTCTCATGCTCAGAATAGGTTCTTATGACCAGGCTATCGATTTTTTCAAATTGTCTCTTGAAAGAACCGATGACAACATTCTTAATGTTTTCAAACGCATAAACGGTTCACTCAAAAACTACAAACTTGAAAAAAGAATACCCGAGATAATTCCCCGTAGTCATGAAAGACTGGAAAAGATCGAAAATTATCTCGTAAACGAATCAGCTCAGAACAGGGTTCTTGAAAACCATATCTTAAAAAACACTGAGACTTTCCCTTTTGCTTCCGTCAGGATACTGTTTAGAAAAAAAGATCTGCCTGAAGCAGAAGAGATTCTTTCACAAATTAGGAAAGAAGATCTTAACGAACATAACCTCGGTGAATTCTTTATACTTTCCGGAAAAATGGCACAGTATGAGAAAAAATACAGCGAAGCTTTTGAAATGTTTCTAAAAGGAGCGGAAATAACTCACAGTTTCTCTCACTACATGCTTGCAGCATACTGTGCGCTTCATCTTGGAAAGAAGGAAGTAAAACTCATTGAACATCATCTGGAAAAGAACTCTCTGCACTCCACAAATAATCTTGCGGAATTTTATCTCTGGAAACACAAGTTAGAAACAATGAATAAAGATTTTTCGATGGCTTTAAAGTCTCTTGAAAAAGCTGCCCGGTTATCATCCAGACCGCATATTAAAAAAAGACTGGCGCTTTTTTACTATAAGAACGGACTTTTTTCAGAAGCTGAGCGTGAAATAAAAAATATAATAAGAGATCATCCGGACTATCAGAAAAAGGAAATGAAACATCTCCAGAAAACAATAAGAAACTCAATCATTAAAAAAGATCAGGACATTATAAAAGATTCTCTTCTTGGAAATTAACTACATGAATTCTCTGACAGTTCTTATACTAACACATTTACTTTCATCAGGATCGATCTTCGCCAGAACTCCTTCCATTACAAGATCTTTTTTTGCGGGTTGGAAACCCTGCGGAATTCCCGTAAGAAAACCCTGAAGGCTCTCCTTTTCTCTAAATCCGATAACAGAACTGTATGAACCACACCTTCCAAGATCTGTAATATAACCGGCTCTGCAGTTTATGATCCTGGCATCCGAGGTCTGGACATGGGTATGAGTTCCCCCAACAAGTTCAACCTTATCTGAAAGGAAGATCCCCATGGCCTCCTTTTCAGCAGTTGCTTCCGCATGAAAATCGACTGCAACGATATCGGCACCTTTATCCCGCAGTTTAGAGATCTCTTTTTCAACAATCTCAAAAGGAGAATTTATAGGCGACATGAAAACCTGTCCGAGAATATTAACTACACCTATGTTTTTCCCGCTTTTTTCATGTAAAAAAAGGAAACTGCCTTTTCCCGGAACATTTTCGGGATAATTTGCAGGTCTTATGATCTGCGGATACTTACCAATAAAGGAGTAGATCTCCTTTTTGTTCCAGATGTGGTTCCCTGAAGTTATAACATCCACACCGCTGCTGAAAAGTTCCTTTGCTCCGGATTCCAGAAGTCCTGCACCGCCTGAAACATTTTCACCGTTTGCAATTACAACATCAATATCATTCTTCTTAATAAATTCAGGCAGAAGCTCTTTTACGACTCTTCTTCCCGGACGACCGATCAGGTCTCCAAGCATTAGGATCTTTATATTCAAGAATACCGTCCCGGGAACTACTGAGCCGTACTTATGACTCTGGTTTCCCTGATGACCACAACTTTGATCTGACCTGGGTATGAAAGTTCCTCCTCGACCTTTCTTGCAACATCGTTAGCAAGAACGTAGGCATCCTCATCCCCTATTTTGGACGTATCAACTATAACTCTAAGTTCACGTCCGGCCTGAATAGCGAAAGCCTTATCAACACCGTCAAAACCGGTTGCAACATTCTCAAGTTCGGAAAGACGCTGAATATACGCTTCCGTCATTTCCCTTCTTGCTCCAGGTCTTGCACCACTAAGTGCATCGGAAGCTGAAATTATAACATCAAGCACTGTTTCAGGCTTAACTTCACCGTGATGTGCCGCGATAGCGTTAACGATCCTCTTACTTTCTCCATATTTCTGAGCAAGTTTTGCTCCGATCGAAGCGTGGCTTCCTTCTATTTCATGGTCCACGGCCTTTCCAATATCATGAAGAAGACCGGCCCTTCTACAGTTCTTTACACTTATACCAAGTTCTGACGCCATAAGTCCTGCAAGAAAACCTGTCTCAATACTGTGTTTCCATACATTCTGTCCGTAGCTTGTCCTGAAACGGAGCCTTCCGACAAGAAGAACCAGTTCAGGATGCATCTTGTGAATTCCAAGATCGAACATTGCCTGATCACCGACCTCCTTGATCGTTTTCCACACTTCCTTTGAAGCTGTGCTGAATACTTCTTCTATTCTTCCCGGATGAATTCTTCCATCCGAAATAAGTTTCTGCAGTGTCAGTGAGGCTATCTGTCTTCTCACAGGATTGAAATCACTGATAACAACGGCTTCAGGAGTATCATCAATAATAAGATCGACTCCGGTAACGGCCTCGATAGCTCTGATGTTACGGCCCTCTCTTCCAATTATTCTTCCCTTCATCTCATCATTCGGAAGAGAAACTGTTGTAACTGTATTTTCAACCACATATTCTCCCGCATATCTCTGGATAGCAGTAGACATGATCTCCCTGCCTTTCTTTTCAGCATCTTCAAGAAGATTTTCTTCTATCACCTTGATCTTCTTTGCGGCAATATGTTTGGCCTCATCCTCTATTTTCTGAATAAGCTGATCCTTTGCCTCATCCTGTGTAAGACCTGCTATCTTTTCCAGTTCGGATTTAACTTTCGCAGTTTCTTCCTCCAGCTTTTTATTCTGTTTCTCAAGATAGGCCTCAAAATCCTTCTGCTTTTTCTCAATTGCCTTGAATTCTTTTTCTTTTGAAAGGTTCAGCTCATCTCTTGCGGCAAGCTGCTCTTCTCTTTTATTTAGTCTTTTTTCTCTATCCTTAAATTCGTCGAGAAGACCGTTTTTCTGTCTTTCAGTCTGCTTTCTACCTTCATTTACGATCCTCTGAGCTTCTTTTTCAGCATCTTTAAGAACTTTATCAACTTCCTTCTTTGCATTTTCAAGCTCAATTCTCGCTTTTTCGCTCTTTTCTTTAAAGATCACTGTTCTTACCAGTGCCCAGATAACTGCTCCTATCGGAATTCCTATAAGAAGCATGATTATTGCTGTAATGTCCATTATTAACTCCCTGGTTTATCGTTACAAAAATATGTTTTACTTTCTGTTATTAATATATCCACCGGAATATCCTGATCTTGCGAAAATCCCGGATCTACTAACTGAATGCTAAAGGCTGTTCCAACACTGACAGAGGTCTTTTTCCTATGCCTTAAAGTTGAATCATAATAACCTCCTCCGTAACCGATGCGTTCTCCCAGAATGGAAAAGGCAACTCCCGGAACTGCGAACAGATCAATATTCTCTATTTCAACTTTTTTAAGATTATCCGCCGGCTCCATTATCCCGTAGGAACCTTTTACAAAATCATTAACCGACCTGATCCTGAAAAAATCCAAGGTCCTTGTGCCTTTAACAACTTTTGGGAAAACGAAGGTCTTGTCCATGTCTGTCAGCAAAGGAAGAAGATCAACTTCATTCCTGAACGGGTAGTAAAGCGCAACAACGGCAGAGTTTGAGTAAGCATCTAATTTCACTAACTTTTCTATTATTGCTGAACTGTGGCTCTGAACCTGAGATCCGGTCTGGAGTTTTCTCGCCACCAGAATCTCTCTTCTGAGATCATCCTTAGCCAATGTATCTAAAAGCCCCTGCGGGCTTCCTCCTGGAACAAATTTATCATATATATAAAACTGCAAAAAAGCAGTCGTTACATAAAAATACATATATTGTATAAGATTGTCAAATTTTAAGTTTTTAAAAGCTGCCTTCTATTCTTTCCTTATGCCGATTTGTGATTATAATCTTTTAGCAGTTTATTGGATTTCTGTATCAGGTAGAAAAATGCTTATGTATATTTTCGGCGTCGTTCTTTTAGGAATAGTGGTTTTCATTCATGAACTTGGACATTTTATTTTTGCAAAACTTTTCAATGTTCAGGTAACAGCTTTCTCCATAGGTTTCGGAACACCGATCTTAAAATGGAAAAGGGGAGATACTGAATACCGGATCTCGATCGTTCCTCTGGGTGGTTATGTAAAAATGACCGGTGAAACTCCAAACGATGAAAGAGAGTTAACTGAAGATGAAATAGCCGTTTCCTATTCTCACAAAAAATGGTGGCAGAAAGTTGTGATAGCCGTTGCCGGACCTCTTTTCAACATCATTCTTGCTGTTTTTGTCTTTCTGATAGTATCTTTTTATGAATATTCAGCTCCGGCTCCGATAATTGAATACATCGATCCTGACGGGGCTGCTGCTGCTGCAGGCATTGAGGAAGGAGACAGAATAGTTAAAATAGACGGCGACAAAATTCACCTGTGGGAAGATATTTCAGAAAATCTGAAAATAAGCTCCGGAAAATGTCCGGAAACTGAAGTAACTGTAAAGAAATTCGGCTCAGGAACCAGCAGAAAATACACTGTCCAACCCAGGATCGGCACATATCAGGACAATTTTAATGAAACTCATACAAGGTGTGAAATAGGTATCGCAAGGTTACCCAAGGATACCGTAATTTCATTAACTTCAAAAGTCGAAGGCCTTCAGAGCGGAGACCGTGTCACATCCGTAAACGGCAAAGAAGTTGACAGGTTCTACAAACTCCGGCACCTCGTTAAAGGAAAACCTGTTTCAAAACTCGGAGTCATACGGGACGGAAAAGATCTGACAGTGGAACTTGAAAGCATAACAGATCTTCATGAAAAAATACTTTATGGAGGCATGATCATTTCACAGGTTCAGGAAGGATCATTTTCACAGTCTGTCGGATTTAAGGAAGGAGATGCCGTACTTTCCGTGAACGGTAAAAAAACGACCATTCCCTATCAGTTCTATGCGGAACTTTCGAAGTTACAGGAAAATGACTCCGCGACCGTGGATATTTTAAGAGACACCGATCAGGAAACTATCACATTTAAGGTATCCATAGAGGAAAAGGATAACGCTTTTACAGGAATGAAAGACCGCAAAGTAAGGTGGGGCGCAAAGTTCAACTTTGACTACAACATTCCTGAAGTAATGGCAGACCGTGAAAATCCTGCTCTCTTTTCCGTGTCCTATGCCCTGGGCCAGACATGGAAAATGACAGAAATGACACTTAAAGGTTTCTGGTACCTAGTTTCAGGGAAGATGTCCGCAAAAAGTCTCGGAGGCCCTATCATGATCTTCGACATCTCAAAACGGGCGGCTGAGGCCGGTCTGAAGCACTTTCTCTTCATTCTTGCCGTTATCAGCATAAACCTTGGAATAATAAATCTTTTCCCTGTCCCCATTCTTGACGGAGGACACATTGCGATGTATACTTTTGAAGGCGTTTCGGGGAAAAAGATACCCATTTCCATCAAGGAGAAAATGTTGACCGTTGGATTTGTTCTTCTCATGTTACTGATGGCTTTTGCAATTTTTAATGATTTCTCAAGGTATATTTCAATATTTACAGGTGCCTGATTGGATAACTTTCTGATTTTTGACGTTTCATCCAGTACTCTTTTCTACTGTGGAAAGGTCCAGGATGATAATTTCCTTGTCAGAAGAAATTTCCCCAAAGGTGAAATGAATCGAAAACTTCCTGAGATAATTAAAGATATCAGAAAAAAAATAGAGGGCAGGGACATCACGGTTGTTGTCGGAACAGGTCCCGGATCCTTCACTGGTCTCAAAACCGGTCTTGCAATGTTTCTGGGGATGCTCTATTCTGTCGGAATAAAAAAGATCAGAACAGTATCATCTTTAAGGCTTTTTTTTCTACTTTCGGAAAAAACATCTGACTACACCATTTCTGTCTCACCATTTAATAAAGATGAGTTCTTTTTCACACTTATTGACAGAGACGGGAAAACTGTTGTTCCGGACAGACACTCGTCACCGCCTTACGCAGAACTTGCAGAAGCTGCATACGTCCTGAAAGGCAGCTCTGTTAATGCTGTAAGTTCAGGGAAAATTCAGGAAAACATAAGAACCGTTCTGACCGTTGCTTTCGGAGATCTGTCTTTTCATCTGCCGTCTCTGTGCGATGAAATTACAACCGGAGACTTTGAGGAACTGGATATAACCGTAGAACCGCTTTTACTGAATTATGTGGCCTACCCGGCCAACATAAAGGACAGCATGAATATTTATGTTAACAGTATCGAGAGGAGTGACATGAAAATCGAAAATCTTTCCGTTAATGAGATCAATGACAAGTTAAAAAAACTCAGAGAAGAACACAGAAGATTTGACGAAATGTCAGATTCACTTGCCCAGAAAAGCTACCTTACACCTACTGACGAAATGGAACTTAATCAGCTGAGAAAGAAAAAGCTCCTGAAAAAAGATATGATATCATACTACGAGAACATTCTGGAAAAACAAAGTTCCTGAAACTTTCTAAACCTGTATTATTTGACTTACCAGACAGCGAGTGATAACATTCTACGCTTTTTAAGATTAGACATTTTAGAGGAGACTAACAATGAAAAAAACACTTCTCCTGCTTTTAATATTAATATGCTGTATTCCTCTTTACAGTGTCCCTAAAAAAAAATTCGCACCTGAAAAGACCGAAGAAGTAAAAAAAGAGGACTCCCAGCAAACTGACAGCAAGCAAAAGGAAAAGAAGAAGGCAAAGAAAAAATCCAAAGTTCAGAAAACCAAAGAACCTCAACTGGTACCTGTCTCAAAAAAACCTGCTAAGCCAAAAAAGAAAACAGTTAAGAAAGCGGTCGTAAAACCGAAAAAAGTCGTTACAAAACAGAAAAAAACTGTCCCTGTTAAAACCGCCGGGAAACCGAAAGAACCTGCAAAAAAAGAAGCTGTTACAAAACAGGAAAAAAAGATACTGCCACCTGAAAAGGATCCGGCAAAAACAAAGATGGTTGCAGAAGAAAAAGAGAAAAAAGCTGTTCCTGTTAAAACTGCGGATAAACCCGAAGAACCTGCAAAAAAAGATGCTGCTG
>CAZTKP010000038.1:13045-19397 GCA_964614215.1 uncultured Spirochaetales bacterium
CCCCTGCAAAAAAAGCCGATACAAAAAAAGATGTGGCAAAAAAGACCTTTAATCGGTATTTTTCAGAAAAAAGCACATCAAAACTTCCGTTCTTTCTTGAAGCAGCACCTTCAACAGCATACGGAACAGGACTTCTTGCCGGAGGACAGACATCAAACGAAAGTGCATACTACTTTGAGGGAGTCAAGATCCCGTTTACAAATAATTTTCTCACAGGAACTTCCATTATAAACAGTAATCTGATCAACAGATATACCTATACCGGGGCTTACGGACCGGAACTTGGAGACTCTTCGGGAAGTGTGATCAATATCAGTCTTAAAAACCCCCGAAGTGACCGGGTAGGCGGATTTTTTGATATCGGACTTCTCGGGGCATCTTTTCTTTCAGAGGGGAAGATCTCTGAAAGTGACTCGTTCAGTCTTTCTATCGACTACGAACCTGAAGATCTTTTTACCGATATAGCTTTTGATAATGAACATTCTCTTGCAAGTTCTTCCAATCTGGGCGGACATGCCAGATATGTTCACAGTTTCAATAAAAAGAACTCTATAAAAATGACCGTTATAGGCGCAAGGAACAAAATATCTCACCTTTCCGCCTACAAAAAGAACGGCGTTCCTAATCTTGGAGAAACTCTTGCTCCTGAAGCGATGTTCATCCTTGCAAAAGGCGACCAGGAATATAGGGGGGAAAGTTTAGATTCGAGATTAACAGGAAGTTTTATGCTTTCCAGCTGGGAGTACCCGGTCTATAACCGTGACAACTTCTCAACTATTGATTATCGAGGAACCATTGAAGAGCATCTGAGCTGGAAAATAAACTGTCACAACAGAATAGACTTCGGAGCAGTTTTCATGGCTGGAATTTTCTCCACCGAAACAAGATCGTCTCTTCTTCCTATAGAAGGAGAGCCGGGAATGATACATACATTCAACACTTTCGGATACTCTGAGAATGTCGGCTACATTCATCCTTCGATCTATTTAAAGTACAGATTAAGTGCTTCAGGGCTTGAGATCGTTCCCGGAGTCCATATTTCAGGAGATTTCCACAACAGGGAGGAATGGTCAGGAACTATAGATCCGAGACTTTATCTTGCGTACACAGTTAAAGATATGGTCAAGATCTATGCTTCCGGTGGACTTTATTCAAGAAGGCCGGAATATGAAATGACCCTTTTCGGATTCGGTAACGAGGCTCTTGACTATGAAAAATCCGCTCACTCAAAGTTCGGCATAAATGTAAATCTGAAAGGTTTCTTTGCAGATGTTTCCGGATTCTATAAGTATCATTTCAATCTGATAACCAGAGACCCTGAAGATGCCGCAGGTTACGATAATCTTGGAAAAGGATGGTCAGCCGGGACTGAGATTAAAGCAGGATATAAAAACAAATATCTTAACACCTGGATAGCTTACACCTTTCTTAAAAGCGAAAGAAAAAACAGCAAGACCCTTGATTACAGAAAATCTGACGGAGATATTCCTCACAACCTGAAAGCCGCTCTTAGCTACAGATTCCATAAGAACTGGAACTTTTCGGGAGACATTACTGTAGCTTCCGGCTTGCTCGTTTCTCAGATCGACGGATCAAATTACTTTGCCGACGGAGAGATCTATCTGCCAGTTACTTCATATGACGGAATAAACAGCAGCAGGCTTTCCGGGCTCATCAGTTATGGAGCTAAGCTGGAATATTTTATTTTTCTCAACAACATAAGATTGGGAATTTATGCAAAGGCAAAAGGAACAAAAGCCACCATCGATTACATTTATAATTCCGACTATACCGACAGAACGACACTCCACCTTACTCCTGTTTTAGGTACGATCGGTATTACTGGTGAATTTTAACGGAGGATCCTATGAAGATATATTTTTCGATTTTTTTAACACTCCTCCTTCTTTTTGTTGGCTGTGACAAAGTTTCAATGGAGGAGACAGGAACAGGAACCGACAATTTCATTATCATAAAAGCTGACCCTCCGGCAGTTTCTCCGGGAGACGAAATAAACATATTCGCAGTTATTGATAATGGAACCGGAACAATGGGAAAAGGCCTCATCCGGATAGGAAACCATATTTTTGCAGACAGCAGCATGGCAACGGTGAAAATTCCGACCGATATTTCCGGCATATTTGGTGATGAAGCAGCAAAAACATTAAGAAATCAAAAGTATGTGGATGTTCCCGTTACGATCGAATCCGACACCGCTTCTGCAACAAAATATTTCAGAATAAAAGGATCCGGATACGAACCTTCACTTTATGACGAGAACCCTGTCATTGATTCCGTCAGTTATAAGACAGCGGATGCAAAAACTGAAATAGATCCTGATGGAACAATAATGTTCGATCCGGACGATGTGCCTGAGAAAATAGATCTTGCAATTGAAGAGATCACAATAAACGAAAATATAACCAGTAACTTCACCTACACCTGGTATGTTTTCGGAACTGGAGATGAAGTTCCTGAAATTATTGAATCTGATGAAACTGACGGATCAGCAGCCTTTTCATTCAGAGATAGTGGAAACGCACCTGTCATAGGAAATTTCCGTTTCTATCTGGTGGTAAAACCTGACAATACCTATCCGCTTTCATATGAGGCAAGATACTGTGCCGATTTTATCACTTTCACAGTTAACACCACTGGAGATGCGGACACTACAGAAGAAGATCCGGACACTTCTGAGACTGAAGATAACGAAGTTTTAGACATTTAATCTGCTATATCACTCTTATCAAGCCCTGAAAGAAGTGCAATTTTTCTTACTGCAAGCTCATGCCTGTATTTATCTGATATTTCTGATGTTTCAGCTTTTTTCAGTTTAAGCACGGCATTAAGAAGATCCGTTTCAGAGGTTATCTGATTCTTATATTTTTCTTCTTCTATCCTCAAGTTCTCTTTAGCTGACTTAATTTGAGATCTGTCAATAACAATAGTCTTCTCAAGCACTTTTATATCAACAGCCATTGATTTTATCTGAAGGGCCATATCTTTTCTAAGCTTAGTGTTATTAAGTTTTGTGATGACAGATTCCGCTTGAACCGCCTTATGATCAAAAAAGGCCTGAGCTGTTCCCACACCAAAGTCCCAGCTTAGCACTCCTCCGACAAAAAACACCCCTTCAGGGTTGATAACCGTGTAATCCCAGTCCTTTTTAAACCCGAGAGTAAAAGCAACATTCGGAATAAACTTCTGAATCGACCTCTTATCAATATGCTCTCTTATCTCATCATTCATTTTTAAAAGTTTATACTCTAATCTTGTCTTTTTTTGAGCATCCGCTATCTGGTCAGCATCCTTAATATTTTTAAGATCAGCCACACTGTAGGAAGCCACTTCAAAATCACGTTCATCTTTTTCAATAAGATAAGAAATTGCAGTTTTTATAACATCCTGAAGACCTTTATATTTCTCTCTTTCCTTTGCGACCCGGGCTTTTTCAATATCAATTTTCAGCAGAGCTCTTTTGTCAGAAAGGCCCTTTTCAATAAAACTTTCAGTCGTAAAAACATATCTGTCCAACTGTTTATCAGTTTCGTCAAGCAGTTTCAGAACATCATTTATCATGTTGTATGTGAGGAAATACTCTGTTACCTGAAGCTCTATCTGATCTTTTGTAAGCTCAATTTTCATCTTCTGAATATCACTGTTAAGTTTTCTAGCCTTATACCCATGATAAATGCCCCAAAGCTGACTCACAGGCTGAACAAGAGTTACATCAAGCTTTCTCTGATGCTGAGGGACCTCAATTGGAACTTCCATCGGAGGCACCTGGTCGGGAAGATCAATGGGAATAGGCGATGATTCGTTTATCGACTGCTCCATCAACCCCATCAGAGGAGTAATATCAAGTGTGAGCGGCTCAGGCTCAGGGGCATATTCCAGCTCCAGAAGTTTTATATCGATCTTTGTTTTCGGCAGAAAGTTCATTGCAACACTTTTTCTGTCATTTTTAGACTTTTCAAACTTTGCATTCTGTATTTTCACTTTTTCACTGTTCTGCTGACTTCTGATCACCAACTGTTCAAGATCAAGAGTTTCAGCATAGATAAAATTAAAACAGATGAAGAAAAACACAGGCATAATTCTGATCATTCTCATTGGTTATCTCCTTCATCTTCCTGATACACAAAATCATCACAGGTAAATGTCATCGCCAGGATCCTTTCAGATTCATTGATGAGTCCTCTGTTCATTTCTCTTATAATCTCAAGTAGTTTCTCTGCATTTTCGCTCTCACACTGAATATAGACAATAGAGTTATGTCCCGGCCAGACGGAAGTATTCATTCTGGGATCACCTGTAAACTGTCTGCCTTGAACCTGTTCCACTATCTGATAAGATGAAAATGACCTCTTTTCAAGTATCTCTATGAACGGATCAAGTCTTGAAATGTTCATCGTCGTATATATTAATTTCATTTTGCAACCTCACTCTTTCTATTTACAACAGCGTAGATACACGGAATTAAGATCAATGTGATAAAAGTCGCAACTGTCAGACCGCCGATGACAGTAATTCCAAGAGGTTTCCAAATCTCAGAACCCGGACCTGAATTAAGTGCCATCGGAACCATTCCCATTATTGTGGTCACAGCCGTCATTAAAACTGGACGAAGTCTCGACCTTCCTGCAAGGGCGATTGCTTCGTAAAGTCCGTAACCTCGAGCTCTTAACAGGTTTGTATAATCAACTAAAACGATTCCGTTATTTACAACAATTCCAAGAAGCATGATAACACCGATAAAAGTAACTGCGCTGAGAGTTGTTCCCGTCAGGAAAAATGCCCAGATAACTCCAATTATGCTTAGTGGAACAGTAAACATAATAATCAGCGGATCTTTAAAAGACTCAAACTGTGAAGCCATGATAGCGTAGATGATAAAAAGACTTAGAACAAAAAGAAGATACATATCCTCAAAAGTCTCCTGCTGATCTTTAAACTGTCCTCCTATCTCAACTACAACATCAGGATCAAGATCAGTTTTTTCAAGAACTGATCTAACTTCTTTCACAGCTTCACCAAGCGAAATATTGTTAAGAGCACTTCTTACATAAACAATACGCTGCTGAGATTCATGAAGAATATTCAATGATCCTGTACTTTCCTTAATCTCTGCAACTGCACTTAAAGGAACCATTTCACCTGTCATAGTAGTAAGCATGATGTTTTTAAGATCTTCCACTTCATTTCTGGCTTTTTCTTCATACTTAATGACTATGTCATATTCATCATTATCCTGTTTAAACTCACCTGCTTCAACTCCATAGAGGCTTTCTCTTACAGTCATTGCAACAGCTCCGGCATTAAGACCGAGACTGGCTAGCCGTTCCCTGTCAAGCTCTACTCTCAGTTCAGGTTTGCCTCTGTCAACACTGGATTCAACATCTTTGAGATAATTCTGTTTCTTTAGAATATTCAGCAACTTGTCACTTTCTTTTGATATTTTCTTGAGATCGCTACCTGTTACTTTCACCTCAAGAGGCTTGTTCATTCCCAGGATCGCTCCCTGAAGAAGAGAACCCGATGTCATTGAGAAATCATGGATCTCGGGAATCTTTTCAATCTCCTGTCTAATAATATCCGCAACCTGCCCGACGTGATAGTCTCTTTTATCACTGTTTACGATCTTGACCGAAATATTTGCAATGTTCTTTCCTTCACTAAATCCGAAAAGGCTCAGCATTCCGCTTTCTGTCTGCCCCGTAACAGTATAGTATGTCCTGACATCTTTTGGATCGATATTTTTCTTAATAATCGTCTCAATTTTCTTTGCCACTCTCTTTGCCTCATCGGCACTTACACCTGTTTCAAGTTCAACCGTTGCAATTATGTCTCCCATATCAAACTCAGGGATATAATCTGTTCCCGTTGAACGAGCCATCCACAGAGAGAGCACAAAAATTACGGCAACAGCAAATATTGCTGAAAATCTGTGTTTTACAGAAAATCTAAGAGCTTTTTCATAAAAATTCTCCGTGATCACAAACATTTTTTCAGAAAGATTGAAAAGAAGCCCATGCTTCTTTCCACCCTTGTCTGCCAGCTTCATCAGTTTTGAACTGAGCATAGGAGCAAAGGTGAGCGATGTTATAAGTGATGCGGCTATTGTAACTGATGCAACGAAGGCAAGCTGTTTAAAAAGCAGCCCCACAACTCCACTGATAAATGCAAGTGGAATAAAAACAGCGATAGTTGTCAGCGTTGAAGCTGATATCGCTGATTTCATTTCATCAGCACCGAAAATAGAACCTTCTTTTGGTCGTGCCCCCTCTTCAATATGCCTTGTAATATTTTCAAAAACAACAATCGAGTTATCAACCACCATTCCGAGAGTTAT
>CAZTKP010000039.1:0-18365 GCA_964614215.1 uncultured Spirochaetales bacterium
AAAGATCAAAATCCTTAGTGTCAAAAAGCATGTATTCAAAGTTCAGAACATATTTTTTAAGAGAATCAGGAACTTTCATTGACTGATATAGGCTTTTTTCCATTTTCCACTTTCTTCTTCCATGATAAAAAACAACAGGAACAATTATTCTAAATGGTCTTTCTGCCTTAAAATCCTCTTCAAGCATGAGATACTGATATCTGAGCAGTTGCCACAAAATATTCTTGTCCATATAGGATTTGTGCTCAAAAAGAATGTAGATATCTGTTTTATCTCCGTTCTTCGTACTCATTTTTATCACAAGATCCGAAAGGTGACTTCTGAGTTTTTCATCGACATAGCTTGAATCTTCAGTTTTCAGAGAACTGAGATCAAGGAGTTTAACTACATCTTTAGGGAATACGCCTTTAATGAAATCCGCCGTGTTCTTTGAATCTTTGAACACTTTCAGAAAAAAGTTGTTGTGTACAAGTCGTGAATCGCTCATTTCATCTCCCTATTCCATAAAAACATTTAACTAACCTTTATTAGCACTATAAAATCCGCGAGTCAAGAAAACGATCGGTGATTTTTCCCCTAACACACATTTTCCATCTTGTTCAATCATAAACACTGTGTTAAGATTTACTTCTGGGGTTTGTTCATTTTAGTGGGAGGAGGAAATGAGAAAAGCGACAACGATTTTCATCATGCTCCTTGCCGGGTTCACAGTTTCAACTTTAATTTTCAGTGAAAAGCTGGGAAGCAAGGAAGGGGTGAAGATGCAGGAGACAGAGAAAAAGGAAGGGAAAGTGACTAACGAGGAGTGGAAGAAAAAGCTGACACCCGAGCAGTACAGAGTGCTTAGAGAAGGCGGAACAGAAAGAGCTTTCACAGGTGCATACAACGATCTTTATGACAAGGGTCTGTACCGCTGCGGCGCATGCGGAGCTCCACTTTTCAAGTCGGAAACAAAGTACGATCACGGAACAGGATGGCCGTCATTTACTGAAGCGATAGAGGGAGCTATCGAATATCTTCCGGATGATTCCTACGGCATGAACCGTATCGAGATCAGATGCGCCAAATGCGGAAGTCACCTGGGTCACGTCTTTGACGACGGCCCTCAGCCGACAGGAAAACACTACTGCGTAAATTCACTATCAATGAAATTTGAACCTGATAAAGAGGAGAGAACGATGAAAACACCGGCACTTGAAACTGCCTATTTCGCCGCAGGATGCTTCTGGGGCGTCGAGTACAAATTCAGCCAGCACAGAGGCGTAAAATCAACTGACGCGGGATATATGGGAGGAAAGACCAACGATCCCACATATAAGGAAGTATGCACAGACACAACCGGTCACGCCGAAGCAGTCAAAGTCGTCTTTGACAATTCACAGGTCGACTACGAAACACTCGTGAGATTCTTTTTTACGATCCACGACCCGACACAGGTCAACAGACAGGGCCCTGACTTCGGAACTCAGTACAGAAGCGCCATCTTCTTTGCCGATGAGGAGCAGAAAAAAGCTGCCGAAAAAATTAAGAAAGAGTTCTCACCCAAATATTCAGAAAAAATAGCAACAGAAATTGTACCCGCAGGCACATTTTACATGGCCGAAGATTATCATCAGGATTATCTGAAGAAGAAAGGCGCCAAGAGCTGCGGGATCTAGGAACTAGTCAAAATACTATCAGGAAAATTACAATCTTTACCAAATTGATTTTAACAGGGGTTTTTGTTAGAATCAGTCGTTAATTATCCATAGGAGTATAATTATGCGTATTTTAGCATTGTTGGGTCTACTCATATTATTTTCATTTCCCTCATGCAGTGGACAAAATACAGACCACACGGATGAGGATACCGAAACACCCGAATCCAATGTCAGCAACGATATTGAAGACTTCGAACCTGATAATAGTGAATATGATTCAGATGTTGATGACTCAGACATTATCTCTTTCAGCTCAAGAAAAGCCTGTAAATATGAAAGAGACTGTCCAGGGGACGAGAACTGTATATTTGAAACATGTTTTTCATCAAAAGCATTCATTTCAAAATGGAATGTCTTTTCTCTTGACAAAATATACTCAATACAACTTCCCCTAGTCAAAACAGGCTCTTACAACTTTACTGTTTTCTGGGGAGATGATACACAAAGTGAAATAACATCGTGGGACGATCCTGATGCCCTGCATATTTACAATACGGAAAGCTCCAGAAACTATCTCCTGGTAATTGAGGGAGAGTTTTCCGGGTTACAGTTCTGCAATTACGTTGCAGAGAACTATGAGTGTGATCCCGGAGATTACTATAAAATTGTTGAAATTGCACAATGGGGAGATCTTTCTCTCGGAGACACGGAATATCAGTTCGGTCAATGCTCCAAACTTGATATAACTGCTACCGATGCACCGGATCTTTCTAAAACGGTCAGTCTTAAAGGCGCTTTTTTTGAATGCAGTGACCTAACAGCTCAGGAAACACTTAACAACTGGGATGTTTCAGGAATTACCAACATGAGCAGAATGTTTGATTCCGCTTATAAATTTAATGGCAATATTTCAAGCTGGGATGTATCCGGGGTCAGCGATATGAGCAGCATGTTTGAGGATGCCTGGAAATTCAACTCGGACATATCTGAATGGAATGTGTCAGCTGTTTCAAATATGAGCAAAATGTTTAAAGACTGCTATGATTTTGATCAGGATCTTTCAAAGTGGGATGTATCCGGCGTTAAAGATTTCAGTGAGATGTTCAATGACACTACATACAACAGAGACATTTCAGGATGGAATGTGTCCAGTGCTGAGAATATGAGCGGAATGTTCATATATAATGATGAATTCGATCAGGATCTTTCTAAGTGGGATGTGTCTAGTGTAAAGGATATGAGCAAATTGTTTTCTCATGCCATAAAGTTTAACGGAGATATTTCTAACTGGAACACCTCCAAAGCGGAAACTATCAGTGAGATGTTCAATTTATGCAAAGTATTCAATCAGGACATTTCCGGCTGGGATGTGTCTAATGTTGAGAAAATGTTCCGTGTATTTGCCAACACTGAAGCATTTAATTCTGACATCTCAAAATGGAATGTTTCTAATGTTAAAAACATGAGTGGCCTATTTTCCGGTGCTAAATCTTTCAATGTTGATATATCAGACTGGGATACATCAAGTGTTGAAAGTATGTCCGGAACTTTTGGTGCAACAGAAGTCTTTAATCAGGACATCTCAAAATGGGATGTGTCTAACGTGAAAGACATGTCGAGCATGTTTTCCGGAGCAACTGCTTTCAATCAGGATTTATCAGCCTGGGATGTTTCAAATGTTATCTATATGATGGGAATGTTCTCTAACACTCCTGTTTTTAATCAGGATTTATCAAGCTGGGACACTTCCAGCGTTGAGAACATGAGCCATATGTTCAGTTCAAGCACAAAATTTAACCAGGATCTTAACAACTGGAACACCTCAAAAGTTACCGACATGAGTGGAATGTTCTTTGAGGCACGAGCATTTAACGGAAATATCAGTTCATGGGACGTTTCAAATGTGACAACCATGGAAAGAATGTTTATGGAAGCAGAATCATTTAACAGAAGTATATCCGACTGGAATGTGTCTAGTGTTGAAAACATGTCGTGGATGTTCAGACAGACACCTTTTGATCAGGACATTTCAAAATGGGATGTATCTAACGTGAAAGACATGTCCTGTATGTTTACCTCCACTCCTTTCAATCAGGATATTTCGTCCTGGGACGTGTCAAATGTAATGGACATGTATCTAATGTTCTTTTCAAACAGGAACTTTAACCAGAACATATCTTCGTGGGATGTATCTAATGTGGTTAACATGATGTCAATGCTCTCAAACGCTGAAAGCTTCGATCAGGATCTTTCAGGATGGAATATATCAAATGTTCTTCATATCGACCATATGTTCAGCGGAACCACCCTTTCCACATCGAACTATGATGCAATTTTAAATGCATGGTCAGAACTTTCTTTAAATAAAAATCTGGATTTCGATGGCGGCCATTCAAAATACAGTGAAAATGGTGAGATCGGTCGCACTAAACTCATTGAGACACATAAATGGACAATCACCGACGGCGGAAAAGAATAGTTCTCAGTCAGCCCTCACAACAATATCATCAATTGCCCAGCCGGGATAATCGTAGTTACTGGGATCCTCCGAAGTCGAATTTTTCTGAACTCCTGAACTGAAAAGGAAGCGGAATTTCGTTGTTGAAGCACATTTATCAGCGGGAACGGCACAGCTTGGATTCGTCCAGCTTTTGCTGCTGCCGGAATAGCCAACCTCTCCTTCAATTTCCCATGAAGTTGAGGAGTTACATGTATAAAGACCGCTACCGCTATTTATATCGATCGGTCCGCTGTTAGTGTCGTCGCAGACCATTGTTGTCCAGGTTGAACCGTTGGTCGAGACCTGAACGACACCTGCGTCTCCGCCGCTCCAGAACTCATACCACTGCCAGAATGAAAAAGTTACCGCCCTTCCGCCGCCGCTGTAGGCGCTCAGGTCGATAGTCGGTGAATAAAGTGCAGCCCTCTGACAGTTGATATAGTTCTCCATTTCCGTGAGCCAGCAGACTGAACCTGTATGACAGGAGGCAGGTCCTTCCCACGGCATTGTCCAATCCCATGGATCGTAATACCAGGAAGAGCTTCCCGCATAACCGTCAACCGCTTCGTGAGTCCAGCCTGAAGTCGATGCCTCAAAAAGATATTCAACTATCACACCTGCAGGAGGAAGCTCCGCATCCTCATCAGGAGTCTCATCAGGAATTTCATCTGTTGTTTCGTCTGGTATTTCATCCACAGTTTCATCATCAGCTTCATCTGACAGGAAACAAGGAACAGAAAAGAAACTGAAAAGATAATCTTTAAAAATTTCATCGTCTTCCCCCTAGTGTTAAAACTGATAAATTATACAGTATCTCAAAAAACATGTAAAGAACCCTGATGTTTGAAAAACTTTGCATCATCTGAACCATTTGCTATCATAGCCCAACTATGATCAAATTAAGGGAGAGAATATGAGTTTTCTTGAGATCTTAAACGAAATTGACAGTTTTGTCTGGGGAGTTCCGCTGATCGTTCTGCTGCTTGGAACAGGAATTTTTCTTACCATCAGGTCAAGATTCATTCAGGTCAGAGGGTTTAAACGCGGCTGGATGCTTCTTTCGGGAAAGTACGATAATCCTGACGAAGCCGGCGAGACGACTCATTTTGAATCACTGTCGACAGCTCTTTCCGCCACGATCGGAACCGGAAATATCGCAGGTGTTGCAACGGCTATAACAATGGGCGGACCCGGCGCAGTTGTCTGGATGTGGATAACAGCGGCTTTCGGAATGTCCATCAAATATCACAGCTGTATGCTTGCGCAGAAGTACCGTGAAATAGATAAGGACGGTGAAGTTGCAGGAGGCCCCGCCTACTACCTCAAACTGGGTCTTAAAAATAAGAAGGTCGGAGCATTTCTCGGTTTCTGTTTTGCTCTTTTCACCGTCATCGCATCATTCGGCATCGGTGACATGGTGCAGGCAAATTCACTTGCCGACCCGCTTGAAACTGAGTTCGGAATTCCAAAAATGATTACCGGACTAGTTATTGCCGCTCTTGTCGGAGCTGTTACCATCGGCGGAATAAAAAGAATTGCCAAAGTAACGTCAAAACTCGTTCCGTTCATGGCTCTGGGATACATCTTTCTCTCTCTGCTCGTCCTTATTTTCAACTACGACCAGATCATACCCGCTTTCGGAACGATATTCAGATATGCTTTCACCGATGTTCCCAAATCTGCAGGCGGCGGATTTGCAGGTGCAACAGTATGGATGGTAATGAGATTCGGAGTCGCAAGAGGACTATTCTCAAATGAAGCCGGACTTGGAAGCGCAGCGATCGCACACGCTCCCGCAAAGACAGATCAGCCCGCAAGAGAAGGCCTTGTCGCTATGCTCGGGCCCTTCATCGACACCATCATGGTCTGCTCAATGACAGCTCTCGTTATCGTCAGCTCGGGACTTTGGAGCACATCGACAGAAAGCGGTGCGGCACTTACTTCATCAGCCTTCTCTCAGTCACTTCCGTGGATCGGATCTTTCGTTGTTCCCATCAGTATCACCATCTTTGCGTTCACAACAATGGTCGGATGGTCATACTACGGTGACAGAAGCATAAAATATCTCTTTAACAGCAATAAAATGGTCATTGCATACAGACTCCTCTTCGTCTTTCTTATCCCTGTCGGTGCAGTCGTCAAACTTGATATCGTCTGGGCATTTTCCGACATCGCGAACGCCCTCATGGCACTCCCCAATCTCGTTGGTGTGATCGCACTTTCAGTCGTAGTTAAAAAGATGACTGACAAGTATTTTAAGGAAGAGAAGACACTTTAAGAACTTCTGCATCCTAACCTGTTTTTTAAAAATTTATTATCAATCCTCGATATTTCAATAAAAATTGATATTTATTTAATTTTCAGTATTAAAATTCTAAGAACTTTCTGGAACTACAACTATGGAGGAAACCAATGCGATTTTTAGTGACATTTTTATTAGTTACTTTAGCTGTTTTATTCTTTTCAGGCTGCTCAGATGATGTTGCAAATGAATTTGCCGAGCTATATACCAATATTGCAAAAATTAAATGCTCCAAAGAGTTTGAATGCTGTCAGACATCAACAAAGCCAAGACACTATGAAACTTTTGAAGAGTGTGTCAAATACCAGGAGATCCTTTCAGCAGGTTCCGTTGAATATATTGAATTTTCGAACTACACATGGAATAAGGAAAACGCAGAAAAATGTCTTTCATATTGGAAAGATTTCTCACAGTACAGCTCCCTCTGTGACGAAGACATTTATTTGAAAGCTGATCAGTTAAGCGAAGAAGAGCAGGAAAATATCTCTGAACTGGAATCTTCCTGCAACTCTCTGATTATCGAAGCTGCGCAGCTGGGAGACAGATGCTATCCCGATACTCCCAAGGGGGACGGCTGTGTAGAGGGATTGACTTGTTTTAAAGGAACCTACACCTGTGAAAAGACACCTTTAGTCGGCGAAAGTTGTAAAACCATAGATAGCTGTTACACAAATGAACCAGACAAGGAAATCTACTGTGATAAAGAATATCAGAAAGATTCTGAAGGAAATTATGAAACAGATACTAATGGAAACCATATTATTAAATCCGCAGTCTGTAAATATGCTCCGGTAGTTGGTGAAAATTGCAGTGAAAAAGAGTGCGATAAGAATCTTGAAAATGTATTTTGTGAAATTATTTACAAAACTGATTCGGAAGGTGACTACATCTATGATGAGGAAACAGGTAAAAAAGTCATTAAATCTTCCCTCTGCAAAGAATATCCCAAAAAGGGAGAAAATTGTGAGTTGAGCAGACATTGTTTCAATGAGAGCGAAGGCCAATTATATTGCGCAAGAGAAAAAAACAGTGAAGAAGAGACCGTATATTTCTGCCGTGCATATCCTGGAGTAAACAAACCCTGCAATGATGACAACAAGTGCGCACAAGGTTTAATCTGTAAATATGAATCTGATAATGAGACATCTTCTTACATGTGCAGAGAAAAATCAGATGAAGGCGGAACATGTATAAAAACATCTGAATGCAAGGATGATCTTTTCTGCAAAATAGGAGAAGATGCAGAAACTGGAAAATGCACTCTGAAATATGAAGGCGGTTCGGCGTGTCTTGAAAATGCACATTGTATTTCCGGTAGATGTATTTCAAATGAAGGCGAAATTTCCTACTGCATGGGAACAACTTTAGCTGACAAAATATGTATCCCTTATGATTACAATGATGACTACTGATTTTTTCTGATCAAATCAACTGAGACAGAAATGTTTTTGCAAGAACTAATTTACGATTCATCGTAAAATGGTCTTGGGACATCTTTCTTTTTTAACCAATACAATTATTAAATTTTCATTCAATTACTGAAATTGTAAAAAAGTCAGCAGAAAATTAATCCCTAGGATTCTGAACTGGTGAAGGGTTTTCATTCCATGCTGTTCCGTCTCCCAGCTGTCCGTATCCATTATATCCCCAACAGTAAAGCTCGCCATTTATTTTTCCGCAGGTATGATATATTCCTGACGAAATATCACTCCAGTCTGTACGAACTCCGATTTGGGTGGGAACAGATTTGTCTGCTACAGTTCCGTCTCCCAGCTCTCCATTAGCATTATATCCCCAGCAGTAAAGTTTTCCGCCCGTTGTACCGCAGGAGTGATGTCCTTCCGATGAAATATTTTCGCAGTCACTACCATGGATCGGATCTTTCATAGTACCAATCAGCATCACTATCTTTGCGTTCACAACAATGGTCGGCTGGTCATACTACGGTGACAGAAGCATAAAATATCTCTTTAACAGCAATAAAATGGTCATTGCATACAGACTCCTCTTCGTCTTTCTTATCCCTGTCGGTGCAGTCGTCAAACTTGATATCGTCTGGGCATTTTCCGACATCGCGAACGCCCTCATGGCACTTCCCAACCTCATCGGTGTGATCGCACTTTCAGTTGTAGTTAAGAAGATGACTGACAAATATTTTCAGGAAGAGAAGGAACTTTAAATCAGCTGAGACAGAAAGGTTTTTGCCGGAACTTTGACCGGTCTGTTCACTGAAAAACAGTCTCTTCCAACATACTTTCCGTTAAGATCCACCTGAAACGCATGTTCGACGTTTAAAAGTTTAGCAAAATATTCAAGACTTGGTGAAACACTTTTTGATGATGATGCTTTTGCTTCGACCATAAACCATGGATCTCCATCTTTTGTTACAAGAAAATCGACTTCTCTTTTCTGCTTATCTCTTAAATAAAAAAGTTTATAATCTCCAAACCCTGTATCAGTCCAGAAATCCACTGCTTTTAAAAGATGGGCGGCAATAAAATTCTCAGCTTTCTGTCCGGGATCTTTAATAAGTGACCAATCCCTTAAAAAAACTTTCGGCTGCTTCCTTAAAGACTTGGGAACATTTTTATAAAAAGGTCTCAAGGTAAAAATATAATACATGTTCTCAAGAACATTGAACCATCTCTTTACAGTATCAACAGAAACCCCCAGATCATTTGAAAGTGAACTGTAGTTAACCATATTTCCGGATTGATGCTTCAGGATCTCTGCCA
The DNA here is from genome assembly GCA_964614215.1 of uncultured Spirochaetales bacterium. Lineage (GTDB taxonomy): Bacteria > UBP6 > UBA1177 > UBA1177 > UBA1177 > CAZTKP01. Next base: position 9,178 of record CAZTKP010000039.1, read on the forward strand.
GTGTTTCTATAAGCGTTATTTCATTAATATTCGTAAGATCACGGAGATCCTCCTGAAAAAACTGCTCACTTCTCAAACGTCTCCATTTATTATAGAAACGACTGTCAGCTCTTATCATAGGTTCCGGAAAACCTCCAAACTCCAAAAGGTTTGAAAAAGAATCATCAGAGATCATAGAAGGCATTTTTATCTCGTCCTCACCATAGACCGGGTCAAGAATTTCAGATACAGTAAAGGGGTGTATCCGGTAGTTAAAGTAACGTCCCATCAGACTGTCACCTGATTTTTTATAGATATTCAGCCTTGCACTTCCTGTAACGATTATTTTCTGATCTTCACCGAAACTATCAAAGAAACCTTTTAAAAACTGTTTCCATTTGTCATATTTGTGGATTTCATCAAAAATCATTAACTTCTTCCGGACATCAAAAGCATTTAGTCCATGCTTTTCGACAAGCTCATTTGGACCGGCAAGAATATCCATCCTGTCATTTTTATTATCCCAGTTAAGGTAAAAACAATCTTCATCCATTTTAGATAAAGTGGTTTTACCCACCTGTCTCGGACCGCTCAGAAACACCATCTGGCGATTTGCATTAAAATGTTCTTTTATCACATTAGAATAAATTCTTTTCATCTTGAACCTCCATTAATTACAGGACATATCTTACCTGATTTTAATTTTTCTGCAAGGACTAATTTACGACTCATCGTAAAATGGTTCGGACCAATTTAAGATTGACCTTAAAATGGTATCACAAATTCTTCCTGAATTTTGCGACTGCACTTACAAAAATTATCGAACCTGTCACGGCCATTATGGCAAACCCCTGCCACAGAAATTCAAAGGCTGTTCCCTTGAGATAGAGCTTTCTGACGATAGAAATGTAGTGGGTCATGGGAATAACGTTTGCGACATACTGAAATCCGAAAGGCATATTCTTAACGGGAAACACAAAGCCAGAAAAGTAGATGAACGGCATCAGGATGATAAAAAGTGACGCCATCATCGCCTGCTGCTGAGTGTTCGAGATAGTTGAGATCAGGAGTCCCAGTCCAAGTGTGTTAAAAAGAAAGAGCAGAGTTGCTCCTGTGAGTATCAGAATACTTCCTTTGAGAGCGATGCCGAACCCGAAAACTATCACGAGAACTGAAAGAACGGTAACGATTATTCCGAGAATAAAGAAGGGAAGAAGTTTACTGACAAGGAACTGCCACTTTGTCACCGGAGTAACTATGAGCTGCTCAATTGTCCCCCGCTCCTTTTCCTTAACTATCGACATTGAGGTAAGCAGAACTGTGATAATAAGAATAAGCAGTCCCATTATTCCCGGAACCATGTAGAATCTAGTCTTCAGCTCCGGGTTGTACCAGATCCTCGTCCTTACCGAGACCGAAGGCACACCTGTTTTCAGTCTGGAAGAGATCCTGTTCATCATTATCTTCGTACCGTATCCGGCAGCAATATTTGAAATATAGTTCAGACCGCTTGAGGCATAGTTGTTGTCAGACCCGTTTATAAAAAGCTGAACTTCCGTCGATTCGCCTTTTCTTATCTTTTCGCCGAAATCTTTTGGAATAACTATCGCGGCTTCGGCCTCACCTCTTTCAATTACCTTGTCCATTTCCCGGGCACTGAACTTCTGGGTGGACCTGTAAAAATATGCACTTCCGAAAAAACTGCTCAGAAAGTCACGGCTTTCCCTGCTCATATCGTTATCGACCACCGCCGTATCCATCCTCTCGATATCAAAATTTGCGGCAAGTCCGAGGATCGTAAGCTGAACGATCGGAACAATGAAGATGATGGGCAGCATCCGCTTGTCCCTTCTTATCTGGAGAAACTCCTTCTTTATCATCTGGATAAGCAGTCTCATCTAAACCACCTTCATCTTTTTAAGTCGCACAGCGGAGATAAGTATCGTGATCGCCGAGAACAGCATCAGCGCCAGAAGATGCTCCCACGCACTCTCAAAACCCGCACCTTTCATCAGCACCGCCCTTAGAAGAGTAACGAAGTATCTTGCAGGAAGAACCTTTGTAATATACTGGATCCATAAAGGCATCGAAGCAATGGGAAACACAAAACCTGAAAGAAGCAGGGCCGGAAGAAGTGTTGAAAGGGCGGCGATAAAAAAAGCGACCTGCTGGGAAGTCGTCACAGTCGAAATGAAAATTCCCTGACTGAGTGCCGCAAGAATAAAAACAAGACTTGAAACCGCAAGAAGGAAATAACTTCCCCGCACCTCGACCCCGAACGCAAAGTAACTTATCACTAGAATAAAGACCGTGCTCAGTATCGCCACAAAAAGATACGGAACAGTTTTTCCGATTATCACACTTGCCGAGTTCAGAGGAGAGACCATGAGCTGTTCCATCGTTCCGTTCTCACGTTCGCGCACAACTGAAAGAGATGTCGATATAGTTGTCGTTATCATCAGGATAAAAACTATGAGACCTGTGACCAGAAAAAGCGTCGATTCAAGTTCGGGATTATACCAGATCCTTGCCTGCAGTTGTAGCGGCGCCTCGACGGACATGCCGTAAGTTCTGAGAACATAGTCTCCGGTAACTCTGTTGGAGAAAGAATTCACATAGGCCGAGATATAACCGTCAAGAATACGCGCAACTCTCGCTTCGGAGCCGTCAAGGATAGCCTGTATCTCAACGCTTTCGCCCTTTAGAAGCGTTTTCTCGAAATTAGAAGGTATGACAACAACCACTTCCGCTTTTCCGCTGTCAAGAAGATCCGAAGCCTCGGAATAACTGTCAGGATCTGCAACTTTCATAAAGTATCCGCCCGATGTGAAAGTGTTGACAAGCAGCCTTGAGTGTTCCGTCTTGTCAAGATCTATCACAGCCAGTGCAGTATCTTCAACATCGAAACTCAGAACATAGCCGAAAAGTATGAGCAGAAAAGCCGGAATAAAGATCAGCAGAAGCAGTGTTCTCACATCCCTTACTATCTGGATCAGCTCTTTCTTTATGACGGCAATTATGTTCATTTACCGCTCCCCGTGGAAAGTGCGATGAACACATCTTCCAGATCCGGCTCTTCCTTTTCAATGCCGAGATCCATAGCTTTAAGCTCTCCTGGGGTTCCTTCCGCAACGATGTTACTGCTCACAATAAAGGATATCCTGTGACAGAACTCCGCTTCATCAAGAAAATGTGTGGTTACAAAGACCGTTGTCCCCTGTCCTGAAAAATCATATATCATGTCCCAGAAATTTCTTCTCTGGAGAGGATCGACACCTGCCGTAGGTTCATCCAGAAAGATGATCGAAGGTTCGTGAATGACCGCTCCCGCAAAAGCCACTCTCTGCTGAAAACCTCTGGGAAGTTCTCCGGTCGGAATATTCTTCACTTCATTGAGTTTCAGGAGTTCAAAGACCTCATCTTTTCTCCTGACGAGCCTTTTTCTGTCAAGTCCGTAAATAGTGCCGTAGTAGTCAAGATTCTCACTTGCCGTAAGATCTTCATACATTGCATACTTCTGACACATGTAGCCGATGTTCTTCTTTACGCTCTCTGGATCATCAGCGACATCGAATCCTGCAACAGTTGCCTTCCCGCCATCAGGAGGGAGAAGTCCGCAGAGCATCTTGATCGTCGTTGTCTTACCGGCTCCATTCGCACCCAGAAACCCGAATATCTCACCTTTTTTAACATCGAGGTCCACCTCGTTCACTGCGGTAAAACTTCCGAACTTTTTCAGAAGTCCTCTGACCTCGATAACGTTGTCACTCATCTTTCCTGTCCTCAAGAAGTGAGATAAAAACATCCTCCATCGTAGGCTCAACTATCCTGAAACGATCAGTTTTTGCAATACGGGCAGTGCTTCTGTGGAGCTCCTTCTCACTGATGATCTTTTCATCAAAAACAGCATGGATCTTGTCACCGAAAAGCTGAACTGACCTCACACCTTCTATACTTTTTATATCCTGAAAAAAACTCCTGCAGTCACCTGCAACGATCTCAGCTATAGTGCCGTTAAACTTCTTTTTAAGTTCTGAAGGAGCACCCTTTTCAATGATCTCTCCTTCGTTCATGAAACAGACCTTGTCACACTTGCCCGCCTCATCAAGATAAGGTGTCGAAATAACGATGCTGACACCGTCTTCAGCTACCGTTTTGAGGATCTTCCAGAACTCCCTTCTTGCAACAGGGTCAACACCGTTAGTCGGTTCATCCAGAAAAATTATCTCGGGAGTGTGGATAAGGGTGCAGGCAAGGGCCAGTTTCTGTTTCATACCGCCCGAAAGTCTGTCCGCACGTCTCTTTCCGAATTTTTCCATTCCCATGAACTTAAGAAGCTCCTCTTTCTTTTGCTGAAAGTTCTTAAGACCGTGTATCTCTGCGAAAAAATTAACATTTTCAGAAACTGTCAGATCTCCGTAGAGAGAAAATCTCTGAGAAAGATAGCCTATTTTTTTGATCATACTGCTCTTATCTTTAACGGTATCCAGTCCCAGAACTTTACACTGACCTGACTGAGGCTGAAGAAGCCCGCAGAAAAGCCTTATGAGCGTTGTCTTTCCCGCTCCGTCAGGACCGACCATTCCGTAAGTTTCACCTTTTTTGACGTTGAAAGTAATACCACGAAGAACTTCTTTCTGTCCGAAACTGAAATGTACATCCTCTATTTCAAGTCTATTTTCCGTTTTCAAAACTGACCTCAACGGGCATTCCTGCTTTTAGAATTCCACCACGGTTATCCACCTTTATCTCAGCTCTGTAAACTGTCTTTATCCTTTCATCCTTCGTCTGGATGGTCTTCGGTGTGAATTCCGCACTTTCTGAAATGAAACTGATATTTCCGCTAAGAGGTCTGTCAGGATATGAATCCGTAACGACATAGGCTTTCTGGCCTATCTGAACCTTCCCCAGCTCGATCTCAGGCAGAAAAACTATTACTTTCGCCCTGGACATATTGCGGACTATACCGAGAGGAACACCGGCCCCTGCGATCTCTCCCCGCTCGACAAGCCTGTGAACAACTGTTCCGTCAACCGGAGAGACCACCGTACAGTCGGCGATCTTTTTCCTGACTATCTCAATAGCCGCCTTTGCCTGATCCACACCGGACCGTGCAATATCTATCTGCTCACGCCTTGTTCCGTTACTTACCTTTTCGCTTTCAGCCATCACCTGACTGTATTTAGCCTCGGCCTGTTCATAGGCCGTTTTAGCGTCGTCATACTGCTTTTCAGGGACAGCACCCTTTTCAAAAAGACCTTCCAGCCTCTTAAACTCCCTTTTTGCCTTGTCCCTACCGATCTCGCTCTGACGCAGTATTTCACCGACCTTTTTCCTGTCTTCCTTCCTTGCGCCGTTATATGCAAGCCTGAGATTGGCATTTGCACCTTTTAGAACCTTCTCAAGCCTGTTAAGTTCAAGCTCAAGAGCCTCCGGATCTATTTTTGCGACAACATCACCTTTTTTTACTTTCTGGCCTTCCTCAAGCTTCAGCTCCGTGATCCGTCCACCGGCAAGCGAGGATATTTTCACAGAATCTATCTCAACTGTACCATTCAATGGAATCTCTTTTTTACCGTTCTTTATCAGATCACACGAAACAAGAAAAGAAACCAGAATAAGAATTATCAGCAGCTTTTTCATTACTTATCCCCCTTTTCACTCGTATCTGAAAAGAACCACGGAAACATTAGTGCGGGTTTTCTTATCTCATCCTGATCATATTTATATATTCCAAGAAAAAGTACAGTTATTACCTGTTCAATAAGATCCCCTGGAGAAATATTAAGTTCAACAAGTTTCTTTGGTGTTACGACTGACGTTACAACACTTGTCAGCATTTCCATAAAAACGGAAATATTAAGATCAGGATTTATTTTATCCTCCTCCTTCGCCCTATTGAGAACATCTCTAAGCTTTATAAAAATTCTCTGTCTTTTTGTATCAATAATTTCAAAAAGATGCGGCATACCGTTCATATCCGTGATCATAGGACTTGAAATAAATCCTGATAACTCTCCGAAAAGTTCCATATAATCCTGAAAACTGTTGTCAGATTCAAAAAGATTATCAATCAGCTTTTCAGCAGCACTGACAAAACCCTCGACCTTACCTTCTACAAATATTTTCATAAGCTCATTCTTAGAGCTGTAAAGACTGTAAAGAGTTTTTTTGCTCACACCGGATCTGGAAGCTATTTCATCCATTGAAACTCTTTTAAAACCGTAAACATAAAAAAGGTCTCCAGCTTCCTTAATGATCTTTTTTTTAACTTTGCTCATAAACTCTCCTTTTCCGGGCATTTCTTATTATAAAATGAACTCTATTTATCATATTCGCCTGTGACGTGTCACTGTCAAGGTCAATAAAAAGAATATTAAGATCCGGATATAGATCTTTCATCCTTTTTTCCACACCTTTTGCGACAACCTGATTCGCAATACATCCAAAAGGCTGCATACAGATAATATCATTAACTCCGTTTTCCGCAAAAAATGCTATTTCAGCTGCGATAAGCCATCCTTCACCGAACTGATTGACAAGAGAAAGTATCTTTGAAGCCTTTCTGGAAAGATCTCTCAACTCAGAATACGGGAAACTGAATCTGAATCTTTTCATCTCCTTTTCGACTTTTTTCTGAAAATCCGTGAAATACTTTTCCATAAGGGGCAGAAAAAATGTCGACATGTTGTTTCTGGCAATGTTCTCTCTACTGTTTATTCTCGGATTAAGTACTTCCTGAACAAAAAAATCGACAAGATCAGGCAGTACCGGTTCGACACCCTGATCTATAAGCCAGTGAACTATATCATGATTAGCAAATGCACTGTACTTAACATATATTTCCCCCACTATACCTATCTGAGGCCTGACAGTTCCGTTAACTTCTATCCCGTTAAAACTGTCAATGGCCTTATCAAGGAATTCCAGCATCGATCTTCTGCTTATATTCAGCTCAGTATTATTCCACTGGCTGACAAGAGAATCTGCAACACACCTTGCTTCTCCTCTGACTTTTTCTCTTGAGGCCACAGCATGATACATTCTTGAAACAGCGTCTCCCAAAAGTATGGTCTTCAATCCCCAGTTTAAGAATTCACGCTTCCTGAATTTCAGTTTAGGCTGTTCCGCCACGGTTTTTCCTGTCGATGAAAAAGAAATTATGGGAATATCATCAAATCCCGCAGCGATCATCGCTTTTCCGATCATGGACAGATAGTTGCTGGCTCTGCACTGACCACCAGTCTGAGTAATTCCAACGATAGTGTTCTTGAGATCATACCTGCCACTTTTCAGAGCTTTTATAATATCACCTACAACAATGATCGCAGGATAACAGATCTCATTATTTGCATATTTCACACCTTCCCTCAGAGAGTATTCATCAGGTTTGGGAAGAGAAACTACATTAAGTCCGGCAGCTTTCAATCCCCTTTCCACAAAAGGTGAATAAAAATCAGCAAAGAACGGAACCAGTATCTGTTTGTTCATATCACTTTCCCTTAGAACGGGATTTCTTTTTCTGCTAGAGGCTTTCGGCACCGATATCCGTAGAGATTCAAATAATGTTCTCAATCTCAGTTTCGTTGATCCGGGAGATGCGACTTCATCAATTCTCAGCACTGTCAGATTTTTCCCTGAAGATCTCAGAATATCTCTTACTTCATCAATGGCTATCGCATCAGGTCCGCAACCGAAAGAATTCAGCTGGACAGGAAGAACAGTTTCGTTTTTTGCAGCATACCATGCAGCATTGTAAAGCCTGTTCGAATATTCCCACTGATCAAGAACATTTGCATCCTCAAAATATTTCTCATCAATACTATCTTCTGTAATTATATCAAACCCGAAGCTGTTTATCATTTCAGGAATTTTATGGTTAATAAAAGAATCGGCATGATAAGGACGACCCATCAGTAAAATGACTTTCCGTTTTTCATTTTCCGCAGCCGCCACTATTTTTCCGGAGTACTCTGTTATCTGCTCTCTTACATGGAACTTCTCCTTTACAGCTTTTTTAAATGAATTGCGGAATTTTAATGCAGAAACCCCCAGCACCTTGACAAAGTAACGTTCAAGCTTCTTCTCCAGAAGAGAACTGTCCTTAAAAGAAACAGACGGAACATCGAATGGAATATGAAGTTTTCCTTCCGGATCGACCGAACTTTTTATAACATCTGGATACCCAGAAACTATCGGACAGTTAAAACTGTCGCTGTGTTTATTCTGAATACCTTCATAAATTACCATCGGATAAAATATCCGGTCCACCTTACTCTGTGCAAGATTCATAATATGACCGTGCATCAGTTTTGCAGGAAAGCATATATTGTCACTCATAATACTGCCGGAACTTGCTTCATACATGGATATCGTTGAAGGATCGGACAAAACCACCCTGATCCCGCACTCTGTAAATAATGTGTGCCAGAACGGATAGTTCTCATAAATATTCAGAGCTCTCGGAATCCCGATTGTCATTTCAGTTTTATCTTCCGGAACAGACTCTCTTTCAAACAGCAACTTTCTTTTCCATTCAATAAAATCAACACCTTCTCTATCAACACTTATGTCCCCTGATGAAAATATTTTCTCACATTTATTGCCTGTGAAAAACTCCCTTCCGTCAACCATTGTCATTTTTGTTATAAAACAGGTATTCTCACAGCCGTTACATGTAAAATGAGTTTTTGTGATCTTCAGTTCCCCGGAATCAAGATAGCGGAATCCTTTAAAATCCGAACCCGTCTCCCTGTTTTCATTCCAACTCTCAAGAGCGTAAAGCGCTGCTCCGTAAGCCCCCATTAATCCGGCAATATCAGGAACGATTACCTTTTTTTCTGTCAAGATCTCAAAGGCCCGATGGACACATGGATTCTTAAAGGTTCCTCCCTGAAGAACTATAATATTCCCCAGCTCACTGAGGTCCTTAATCTTTAAAACTTTATAAAGGGAATTCCTTATAACTGAAATTGCAAGACCTGCACTGATGTCACCAATGGAAGCTCCCTCTTTGAGTGCCTGTTTAACTCTGGAATTCATGAAAACAGTACATCTTGAACCAAGATCACACGGAGCCTGAGAAAGGCAACCCTTGAGCGCAAAGTCTTCCAGACCGATATCCAGACTTTCAGAAAAAGTCTGAATAAAAGATCCGCATCCTGAAGAACAGGCTTCGTTAATTTCAATGTTACGGATACTTCCATTCT
>CAZTKP010000040.1:0-18348 GCA_964614215.1 uncultured Spirochaetales bacterium
TTTCCATCTTTTCGATAATTGAAGGAATGTCATCTTTCAATGGACAGTTCTCGATCCCTTTTGCCAGACAGTTGAAACAACCGATACAGGTCTTTATGTCCGCATCCATGAGCATCACATATTCAAACTCAAGATCGTCGATACGCTCCTTCAGTTTCTCTTCAACATCTTTCACCAGTTCAAGAGTATTTCCCTTTCTCTGAGAACCGATTAGTGCCGTTACCTTCATTTTTAACCTCCAAAATCTGTGCAACTGAATTTTGCAGTAAAATCGGGTTTTTTCAAGTTTTGTGGGTTTTGATTGTAGGGGTTGACCAATGTGTCAACCTTGAATTCGACAGATCGTTTATATGGGCGGACACACGGGTACCGCTGGACCCCATCCCAAACCCTTGCCCCTGGAGGGGAAGGGCTTTAGCTGCCTTTCCGTAATTGAGAGGGCAGGGAGAGGTCAGAAACGGAGAATTGATAATGCCTGAATTTGGAGTACAATCCAAAAAAACGGTTAAAAGTTTGGAATACACTCCAAAGATTGATGGTTTTAGAAGGAGTTTTGAAGGCAGCCATGATAACAATTAAAAACAATCAGGGACGAGAGTTCTCAATTGACATGAATGAGATAGAATTTTCCGCAGTTCGGGCATCAGGGCCCGGCGGTCAGCATGTGAATAAGACTAGCTCAGCGGTTCAGTTACGTTTTGACATTGAAAGTTCATCTCTTCCTGTTTTTGTGAAGAATAAGCTACTCAAAATGAGCGATCACAGGATAACTTCAAACGGAGAAGTTGTCATAAAGGTGATGGAGGATCGTTCGCAGATCCAGAACAGGGAAACTGCGATAGAAAGATTGAAGGAACTGCTCGAAAAAGCGGCTTTTATTCCCAAAAAACGAAAAAAGACAAAGCCGACAAAAAAATCTGTTGAAAAAAGAATAAAATCGAAGAAAATTAGGAGTGAAGTAAAGAAAATGCGTGGGAAATTTAATGGTTCTATCAACTGAGTTTAAGTGAGGGAAAGAATGAAAAAGTTAATAATTATTGCGCTCCTTATGGTTCTTTCTTTGTCCATCTTTTCATGCGGGGAAGGTGACGACAACGGCGAAGAAAATAACAACGGAGTTTTGCAGTTTAAAATGACAAACTCTGTAAAAACTCCGGAAGCGATGGCTTTAAAAGCTGTTACTAATCCGCAGTTGACAGGAGAATCAACAGCGGTTTACACGACCAGCATGAAACTTGCGATTGGAGATGTCTGGGTCTCTCAGGGAGAGGTGAAAGCAGGCGGAGCTGATGATCTTGAATGGGTGAGACTAACGACTAGTACCAACACTGAGATCAAAATGTTCGAAGACTATTCTTTTTCGGAAGTTGAGATCCCGGCCGGAACATATAAAAGTATAAAAATTACTTTCAGGAATGTTTTTTACAGATATGCGGAACTTATATCAGATCCTTCTGTCAAGTATGAACTGCTTGAAACAATGGGTTCATGGGAGGATGCCTGTGATGAAAATGATGAATCATGGGCTAAAACCAACTATTTCGGTCCCGATGGGAACCATATACTCAATAATGATGTTTTTGAAATGGTCTCAGAAGGTGAAAAGATCAGCGGTTTTACAATTGAACCTGATAAAACTGCCGTTGTAAGCTGGAGACTTGGAGCCGGAGTAACAACACCTTGCACAACTTATCTGATCGATGAAAATGATAATCTTGAATGGGACTGCGGTGTAGACAGAATGGAATTTGACTGCCCGCCGGAAGTAAAATACATGTGGGATTTTGTTGTCGAATATCAGTAGATTCAACCCTATTTAAACTACATAATAAAATTAAGACATCCCGTAAATTGACTTTTTCACTAAATTGACGCATATTTAAGTAGTGATGAAACTCTTTCTGGAGGAATGAGATGAGAAAGGATAGAAAACTGCTGTCAGTTATAGTGATGCTGATGTTCGCAGTTTTGTTTACAACGAGTCTTCATGCAAAGAAGAAGATGAGAATAGCAATGCTTGAACTTACGCCGCTTTCAGTTACCGCTGAGCTTGCAACAGGAGTTACAGACCTTGTTGTAACAGAGCTTGTTAACTGCGGCCAGTTCGAGGTTCTTGAGAGAATGCAGGTCGTTAAGATCCTTAACGAACAGGGTTTTCAGCAGACAGGTGTAACGGATACAAGCAAAGCGATCGAAGCAGGTAAACTTCTTAACGCTGATACCGTCATGATCGGAACGCTTCAGAAGTTCAACACGAGCTTTGTTCTTAATGTAAAGATCGTCGATGTAAATACAGGAAAGATCATGTTCGCCGACAAGCAGGTTGCAAAAGATAACGACAAGCTGATCGATGCATCCGCTCTTCTGGTGAGTTCTCTTGTTCAGAGAATAACAGGAAATGCCCCGCAGTATAAGGTTAAACCCTCATACAATTCACAGGCAGCTCAGAAGGTAAGACAGGCGCCTTCGACGGCTCCGGGACAGCTTCCGACAAGGGTTTTCTATGCAAGAAGAAAATCTCAGGTCTCAACTCAGTCTCAGCCACAGACTCAGCAGAAAGGTTCTATGAAAGAGAACAAAAAGGATGACCCGGATCGCAGGGTTAAAGACAACGCAAAAAGATCTCAGGAAGAACTCGATAGAGAAACTGACTGATCGTTCCATTTAGAAATCAGGAGACAGAATGATAAAAAGAAATCCCAAAATTCTCATTCCTAATTTTTTTACAAGTCTCAACATGCTTATAGGAATGACAGCGATCTTCTATTCCATTAAAGGTGACTATGTAAATGCCGGCTGGCTTATTCTTCTTGGCGGAGTTATGGATAAACTTGATGGAACGGCAGCGAGATTCTTCAATGTTTCTACAGGTTTCGGAGTTGAGTTTGATTCATTCTCCGATTTTGTATCCTTTGCCTTTGCTCCGACACTTCTGGTCTTTTCATACTTCAGCGCAAAAGGACATACTGATCTCACAGGATCAGGATTCTATATTGTTGTAGCCTGCGCTGTCTATATAATTTTCAGTGCGATAAGACTTGCCAAATACAACAGCATGCAGTCTGAAGATAAACATTTTTTCTATGGTCTGACAACAACTCAGTCCGGTGGAATGATCGCGGCCTACATGATCTTTGCGGTTGATAATGACATATCTTTTCTGCTTGATGTAAACCTTGTTTCGGGAATGATAATAGCTCAGGCGTTCCTTCTGCTGATACCTTTCAGATATCCCAAACTTACTAAACCTGAATCAAAAACAAGCCAGCTGCTTATGGTTCTGGGTTTTGCGGTTTTCGTTATGCTTATACTGGTGAGAAGACTGCCTTGGCTTATCTATATCGTCGGTGTTGTAGTCGTTCTTGTAGGAACATACAGAAGCCGTAAGGTGATCTATGATCTTCAGGACGATGAAGAAGATGAACAGCCTTAGAAAGATTGATCTATGAAAAGAAAGCTTCTTCAGGGTATTGATCTATTTGATTTCAACAAAGTTAAAGGACAAAAGGTTGCATTGATCGCAAACCATACATCTATTGACCGTCTCGGAAGATCTGTACTTTCCATTTTTCAGGAGAAAGGTGTTGAAATTACTGCTGTTTTCAGTCTTGAGCATGGTTTCTTTCCTGTCGCGCAGGACATGGAAAGTGTGGGGGCGGAAAACAAGGTGCTGGGAATTCCCGTTTATTCTCTTTACGGAGACAATGAAGGCTCTCTGCGACCTGACTTAAAACATTTTGATGAATTCGATGTTGTCATCTACGATATTCAGGATGTGGGTAGCAGGTACTACACCTATCTTGCAAGCCTTGCCATGTTCATGGACGCTCTTGAAGGAAGCGGAAAGAAACTTATCATTCTTGACAGGATAAACCCCATCGGTGGAAAAATCGAAGGATCAATGCTTCAAGTTCAGAAGTATCAGAGTTTTGTAGGCTACTTTCCGCTCATGCACAGACACGGTCTGACATCCGCTGAATTTGCAGGTTACTATCATAAAACAAAAGGTTATTCCTTTGAACTTGAGATTATAAAAGTTCAGGGCTGGGAACGTGACAGCTACTTTGATGAATATGACTATCCGTGGATCCCGACCTCTCCCAACATGCCGACAGTCGATGCCGCAATACTTTATTCCGGTGGATGTCTCATTGAGGGGACAGAACTTTCGGAAGGCAGGGGAACGACATTTCCTTTTCAGGTCGTGGGTATAGATAGTGTAGATCCTTTTACACTTAAAAAGAAACTTGATGAACTGAACATTGAAGGTATTAGTTTTGAGCCTCTTGAGTTCAGACCCATGTTTCAGAAATGTGCAACGAAAAGATGCGGCGGGGTCTATATTTCTTTAACTGACAGGGAAAAAGTCAAACCGCTGAGAGCATATATTCAGATTATGCAGACCTTTAGAAAAATTCTTAGTGATGAGGGTTTCTTTAGGACTAAAGCATATGAATTTATTGAGGATATTCCTGCCATGGAACTGCTGCTCGGTGATGAGAAACTGATAGATATGTTCTATGATTTTGCAGATTTTAGAGAAATTGATTCATATCTTACTGAATGTGAAAATAAAGCACGGGAATTCTTTAAGGAATTTCTGATATATTGAAATTTGGAGGAAAATATGAGAGCGGCGTTAATCGGACTGCCATATTCAGGTAAAAGCACTGTTTTTCAGGCGCTGACAGGAATTGAGACAGGAAAAAAGGAAGAAACGATCGGAACTATTAAAGTTCCTGATAAAAGAATAGACAAGTTGTCGGAACTTTATAATCCCAAGAAAAAAACTTACGCGGAGTTCGTTCTCAGTGATTTCGCTCTTCCGCACGCAAAAGATGCAGCAGTGAGTGCAAAGGTCAAGAACATGATCCAGAAAACGGATCTTCTTATCTTTGTCATCAGGAATTTTGATTCGATAATGACTGCTGATGCAAAAGATGCCGTTGCAGAATATTCAGCCCTTCGAGATGAGATGATAATAACCGACACCATAGTTATTGAAAGAAGACTTGAAAGAGAACAGAAAGAAAAGAAAAATCCGCCTGAACTTGGAACTCTCAAAAGATTGCATGCAATTCTCGAAGAGGGAAAAATGCCGCTGGAATCGGATCTCTCAGCAGATGAGCTTACACATGTCTCTAACTATAACTTCCTGACTTTAAAGAAGAAAATAGTTCTGCTTAATCAGCCTGAAGGAGAGTTCGAAGTCCCCGGAAATATTAAAGCTGAAATAGAAAAAGACGGACTTGAGGCATTCTGTGTCAGTGCCGCTCTTGAACTTGAGCTGGCGGAATTATCTCCTGAAGAACAGCTTGAATTTCTGAATGATTACGGACTGAAAGAAACTGCAAGAGAGCGTTTTATAAAAAGTTCATATCACGCTCTGGGCCTTATCTCTTTCCTGACAGCCGGTGCTGACGAAGTGAGAGCATGGCCTATTAGAAAAGGAACTCCCGCAGTGGAAGCCGCAGGAAAGATCCACAGCGATATTCAGAGAGGTTTTATCAGGGCTGAAACAGTACACTTTGAGGATTTTATAAAGTACGGATCTGAAGCCGAATGTAAAAAAGCTGCCGCATACAGACTCGAAGGCAAGGAGTATGCTGTTAAGGACGGTGATATTATAAACTTCAGGTTTAATGTTTAACCGGAGGTGAAAATGTTTCCGGCAGGTAAAGCGGCTGACGCAAGAGATTTTGACAGACTCTCAATGGATAAAGGTGTTCTGTCGCTGATCCTTATGGAAAATGCGGCTTTTTCACTTTATCTTGAGGTCACTAAACTCATTGCGGAGTTTAAGCCTCAGGCTATAGTTGCCTTTGCAGGGAAAGGCGGGAACGGCGGCGACGGTCTGGCACTTCTTAGAATTCTCCGTGACAGGGGATACGCGCTTCCAATGAAAGTGGTTCCTTTCTTTAATCCTGAAGAACTGACAGGAGATATTGCCGCCAACTGGAAAATTCTTCCTCAAGATGTTGAAATAACTGACGATCCTCAGATAGAAGGTCGAACTCTGGTTATTGATGCCATGATAGGGATAGGTCTGAGCAGTGATCTGCGTGGAAAGATACTTGAAGCGGTGAAAACTATCAACGCCATGAAAAATGTGAAAGTAGTTGCAGTTGATGTTCCGACAGGACTTAACAGCGATACCGGTGAGGTCATGGGTGAAGCCGTGAAAGCTGACCTGACTGTGACTTTCGGAATATATAAAACAGGGCTTTTTGCAGCTAAAGGTCCATCTTTTTGCGGGAAACTGGTTCTAGGGAAGATATCGGGAATCTATAAAGATATCTACAAATATACGGTTCTTGGTGAGAATGAGTTAGAGCCTGTAGAGGTCAAAATTGACAGCTACAAGAATTCCAACGGACATCTTCTTATAATCGGCGGAGATGTTGAAAAGCTCGGAGCAACGATAATTTCAGCGAAGTCATTTCTCTTTTCAGGCGGCGGACTTGTTACAGCCGCTTTTGAAAAGGAATACCATAAAGAGATCGCAGGAAAAATGCCCTCACTGATGCTTGTCGATATTGAAAAAGCAGTTGAGGAACTTCATAAATACGATGCCGTTGTAATAGGTCCAGGACTTATGAAGTGGCCCTTTGAAAAAGTGGATGTTTTTCAGGATTATCATGGAACTGTGATCGTTGATGCCGGTATGTTCGATGTTTTAAAAGATCACGATCAGATACTTGATTCTTTAAAAAACTGTAAAGTTGTTTTTACACCTCATCCCGGTGAATTGAAAAGGTTTCTGGATGGAGAAAATAAACCCTGGATAGACCTCGTTGACAGATTCCCTCTTGAAAAAGACCATGTTCTTGTTGCAAAAAGTCATTCAAGTTTTATCAGAACCCTGAACGATGTCAGGATAGTTCCCCCGGGAGCCAGGGCACTTTCTTTTGGCGGAACAGGTGATGCCTTAACGGGAATTCTCGGGTTTGAGACTGTAAAGAACGGGATCAGAAAAGGTGTTGCAAGAGGTGTTTTAAGGCATAGACTGGCTGGAATAATGCTTGAAAAGGAGTTCGGCCCTTCATGTCATGATATGGATAAACTTCTTGAATTTATTGGTGAAACTGGAAAGTGAAAATGGAAGAGAAGTTGATAGCTGTTTCTAATGAGCAGGAAATGATAAATTTTGCAAAGGAAACTGCACAGTCTCTTACCGGTGGTGAAATAATAGCTCTTGACGGAGATCTGGGCGCAGGGAAAACCTTCTTTACTGCGGCACTCTGTGAACAACTGGGTGTTGAAAGAACAAAGGTTTCCAGCCCCACCTATGTTATAATGAAGGAATATGAGGGAAAGTTTACAGTTTTCCATTGGGATTTTTACAGGATAATGGAAGAGGATGAGCTTATGGCTGCTGATTTCAGTGAGATACTGAAAACGGATGGAGCAGTCAATATTGTTGAATGGGCATCAATGTATGACAGTTTCTGGAAAGAACACAGACCGAAAATTGAAATAAAGATAGAATTTGAGGGAAAAGATGACAGACGAAAGATCAGATTCAAAAAAACCGGCTGAAGAGGAAGAGAGTATAATTAATCGTAAGCGGCCTAAACTTACGATGGCAAAGATGAAGAATCCTCCTGTACAAAAACCGCCCGAACCTCAGCCTGAGCCTGAGAAAAAAGAGGAGCCGAAGAAGAAGAGCTTTTTTAAAAAGGCTACTGATGAATCTGAAGCTGAGTCTGAAGAACCGAAAAAAAATGTAGCGGACGTTGCTTCGCAGCAGGCTGAAAAGATAAAAAAGATGGTTTCAGAAGATGTTGAGAAGGGTGCAGGTATTGTCAAGTCGATAAAGTATCTTTTCTCAAACGGAAAGCTTGTTGTCGCTTCACTTGCGGCGGTTCTTTTTATGATACTTCTCTCCATTCTTATGTACCATCAGATATCTTCGTGGTTTGATTCGCTGACGGTCTCTTTTTTCAATAAACCGCCTTCTCTGGAAGGAGTTCTGGATTTTATTTATTACTCGGGCTGGTGGGTCGTAAAGGTGCTTTTTAAGGCAATTGTCATCATTGTATCTTTCTATGTATCCTTTGTTGTAGCATATACGGTCTGTTCGCCACTTTACTCTTTTATAAGCATTATAGCGGAAGACATTCATTTCGGCAGGCCTGATGATGATGCTGATTTTTCATTTGAAGGTGTTGTTGAGGATATTTTTCAGGCTATGAAGATAGCAGGTATTACCGCTCTTCTTTCAGTTTCCGCTTTTCTGATAAATTTTATTCCTGTCATAGGTCAGATCCTTGCAATATCTGTCTATGTCTGGGCAAATTCACTGATGCTTATTGATTTCCCGGCCAGCAGAAGAAGATGGCCGATGAAGAGAAAGCTTCTGTGGACTAAGGAAAACCCGATCGCAAGTATAAGGATCGGTGCTCTGCCGACACTTCTTTCTATGATCCCTTTTGTAAATATTATCTTTCTTGCGTTTCTG
Organism: uncultured Spirochaetales bacterium; assembly: GCA_964614215.1. Classification (GTDB taxonomy): domain Bacteria; phylum UBP6; class UBA1177; order UBA1177; family UBA1177; genus CAZTKP01. The sequence goes on from CAZTKP010000040.1 coordinate 8,462, forward strand.
TTTCCTCTCATGGTTGTTCATTCCACACTGAATTTTGTAGCTTACGAGAACAGAAAACAAAAAAAACAGCCTGAGCCTGTCAATGAATCAGTCTGAGACCGGTCTTTACATTCATATCCCTTTTTGCTCAAAAAGATGTTCCTACTGCGATTTTTTCAGCCTGGAGTCAAGTGACAGAGATCTCATCGATCATTACAGCAGGAAAGTTGTAGGAACTGTTCTTGAAAGAGTTGGCGAATTTAGCAATTTTTCAACGGTCTATTTCGGGGGAGGTTCGCCCTCAATGCTTTCTGAGGATATTTTCAGGGAATTTAGGGAAACCGTTCTTTGCCACGAAAAATTTAAAAACGTGAAAGAATTTACAGTTGAGATAAATCCTGCGGATATTGATGAGAACTGGCTCAGGACACTTTCTGAAAACGGAGTTAATAGAATAAGTGCGGGAATTCAGGCTATGGATGATAACGTTCTTGGAGAAATGGGAAGAAGGACAAGGGTTGCGGATATAAAGAAGAATCTTCCCCTGATCTCTAAGCATTTTAAAAATGTATCGGTCGATATTATTTACGGTCTGGGTAAAAAAAGAAATATTAAAAAAGAAATCAATGACATACTTGAACTAGCCGAGATCGATCATTTTTCAGCCTATGAATATACACGGCCTGAAAGGATAAATGCCCCGGAACTTCTTAATGAAGAAGAGGTTTTCAGACAGGAGCGGGAGATAAGAGCGGGCCTAGATGAAAAAGGTTATGAAAGATACGAGATAAGCAACTATTCAAAGAACGGAAAGAGAAGTCTTCATAATATGATCTACTGGTCATACGGATCATGGCTTGGAATAGGTTCAGGAGCTCATTCTTTTAACAGTGAAAAGGGTGAGCACAGTTTTTATCAGCCCGACATAAACGAATTTATAAACGGAGGCGGACTCAGCAGGTTTACACCTTCAGAAAATGAACTTATGGAAGAGTTTCTCTTGATGGGTCTACGCACGACTGATGGCATAAAACTCAATAAATTCAAGCGCTTGTTTGATGTGTCTTTTGAGGATATCTATTCTTCCGGTGTTGTTAAGGAACTGGAAAAAGAAGGACTGCTCTCTGTGGATAGCAACAACATTGTCTGTACAGAGAAAGGGTTCGATCTTCTCAATAATATACTTATAAGACTTTTTGAAAGTGGTGAAAATGATAGGTGAAGTGGATAAAAAGTGGAAGGAACTGGGGAAGATCGTAATAGGGGTCGATGAGGCGGGTAGAGGCCCTTTATGTGGTCCTGTTGTTGTATCAGCTGTCAGCCTTCTGGAAGATATTGATGGCCTTAACGATTCAAAGAAACTTTCAGAAAAAAAGAGAATGGAGCTTGTTCCGCAGATCATTGAAAAAAGTATCTGGGCGGTTTTTTCCGTAAGACCTGAGATCATTGACAGGCTCAATATTCTGCATGCAACTATGTGGGGAATGAAAAAATGTGTTGAACGCGTTTTAAGAAATATGGATGGTGAAAGCAGAATACTGATAGACGGAAACAGAGTTACAGGTGCTTTTGAGACTGAAGAATGTCTTGTGAAAGGTGACAGCAGAAGTGTGAATATTGCCGCTGCATCAATTCTGGCAAAATCTCACCGTGACAGGATCATGGCAAGATGGGCGAAGATCTATCCGCAGTATAATCTTGCAAGTCATAAAGGTTATCCTACAAAGGAGCACTACGAAATTCTTGAAAAAGTCGGTCCATGCAGAATTTACAGAAAAAGTTTTAAGCTGAAAAGGGAAAAAAGTCCTGAGCAGACAACGCTTTTTTAATTATTTTTCGTCAGTACCCGGCTTATACTCCTCAAACTCCCACTTGAAGTTATCAATGAGAACCATTGAATCTAAAACATAGTCCTTTAGATCCCATATGGCTAGTCTTAAGGTTATTACTTCTCCGGGAACGACGTTTCCACGGGTAACAAGCCAGCCAGTTCCACCGCTGCTTTCAAATCCTCCAGTTCCCTGAAGTTCATCAGTGCTGATGCAGGATGTAACTGTGGCACCATAATCGCTTGTACCGTTTTCACATTGTTTAAATAGACCGGCAGGTGCAAGATTAACCCCCACAGGATTTTTGTTTTCGTCCATTGCAAGGTTTTTATCCGCCGGGTTCTGAAGGTCAATGTTGTCACTTGTGTGTGTTGAATCCAGAAGCGCTATAAAAAAGTCGTTATAGTTCGAACAGACATACTGGATATATTCAGTTGATAAAAAATAAATATTAAACTTAAATGATTTTGCAGCCATTGGTACTCTTATTCTAAGCTTAAACATAACAGGATCTTTTGTGTTTCCAGTAGTTCCCGGGCTAGAACCGCAGGCCGGAGAAGACGGATATCTGTTTCCATTAGCTTCATACCAGTCAGCAGGCGGTTCAGAAGTTACGTCCTGAGTGGTATGGGTGTTCGGAAAAGGGTTTGTTGCTTTTCCTGATGTGAGAGCAAGCATATACCCCCCTGCTTTAGGCTTAATGACGTTTCCAAGAGCATTTAGAATATTATTGCTGTCAGGGCTGGCTCCTGATTCTCCATCAGGTTTTAATATTTCTGCAGAAATAACACCCCAGCCACTGGAAGGATCATTTGAAGCTGTTTTACAAAGACCGATTGCCTTTGCATAATCCATCGGTTCTTTAGTTCCCGGGGTTAAATTGGCATCACATTCGTATATATGAGCATTTTCACTCTCATCGTAGGAACAGAAATGAACTGTTTTATCCCAGGCAGAAGAAGGATCAGGACAGTCAGAATCAGCTTCACAGCAATCCTCGCAATGAGGGGAACCATCCCCGTCAAAATCCTGTCCGTTGTCAGAAGTTCCATCACAGTCATTATCAATTCCGTCATTGCATAGTTCACCAATCTCATATTCAGGCAGTACTTCTCCTTCGCATGGTCCCCACTGACCGTCTGCACCGCATGTCCTGACCGCAGCCTTACAAGGCCCTACTCCATTTGTTTCAGGTAGCCCCTGATAGTTGCAAGTTTCCGTCTCATCTGGAGCGCAGACATCTGTTCCTGAGTTTCCAGAATCCCCAGAATTCCCAGAATCACCAGAGTCACCAGAGTCACCAGAGTCACCAGAGTCACCAGAGTCACCAGAGTCATTGTCTGTCTGATTGTCAACATCATTCACATTATCGGTATGATCGCTTTCGATGAGGTTATCAGGCATAACATCATTTTCAGAACTGTCAGAATCAATGTCAGAGACAGCATCAGGAATTTTACATCCGTAAAAAAAGAAGAAAAAGCATGTAATTATAATAATTGAAGAATTCATGTGCTGATTTATCAAGATGCTATAATTTATTTTTCGTCAGTACCCGGCTTATACTCCTCAAACTCCCACTTGAAGTTATCAATGAGAACCATTGAATCAAGTGCGTGGTCGCCGAGATCCCAGATAGCAAGTCTTAAAGTTATAACCTCTCCCGGGACAACATTTCCTCTTGTGACGAGCCATCCGGTTCCGCCATTACTATCAAAACCCGTGCCCTGCAGCTCTTCCGTTCCAACACATGATGTAACTGTTGCTCCGTAATTGCTGGTCCCGTTACTGCATTGTTTGAAAAGTCCTGCCGGAGCAAGGTTTACGCCGACGGGATTCCCTGCGGCATCTCGTCCAAGGTTCTTGTCGGCCGGATTCTGCAGGTCCGGATTATCACTTGTATGGGTTGAATCCAGAAGAGCAACAAAGAAATCATTATAGGGAGAACAGACATATCTTATGTATTCAATGGATAAAAAATACAGATTGAACATAAAGGATTTGGCAGCCATCGGCACTCTTATTCTCAACTTAAACATAACAGGATCATTTGTGTTCCCAGTAGTTCCTGTTGAAGTTGAGCAGGCAGGGGAAGATGGATAGCTGTTCCCGTTTGCAGCATACCAGTCTGAAGGAGGCGGAGAGGATACATTCTGGTTGTATGTTCCCATCGGAAGAGGATTCTCAGCTTTTCCTGAGGAGAGAGCAAGCATATAGCCACCTACTTTAGGCACTATTACATTTCCCAGAGCGTTGAGGATATTGTTGCTGTCGAGACTGGCTCCGAAATTTCCGTCCGGTTTAAGAATTTCAGCTGAAATAACTCCCCATCCGCTTGATTCGTCCTCGGTTGCGGTTTTACACAGGCCGATAGCTTTTGCAAAATCCATCGGTTCTTTTGTTCCTTGAGTTAAGCTCGTGTCACATTCGTATATCTGAGCGTTCTCACTATCGTCATAAGAACAGAAGTGAATTGTTTCGTCCCATGCCGAAGCAGGGTCAGGGCAGTCTGCATCTGCTTCACAGCAGTCTTCGCAGTGAGGTGATCCGTCCCCGTCAAAGTCCAGTCCGTTATCTGCCGTCCCGTCACAGTCGTTATCGATTCCGTCACTACAGAGTTCTTCAAGTTCATATTCCGGAAGAACTTCTCCTTCGCATGGTCCCCATGTTCTGTCATCTCCGCAGGTTCTTACACCAGCCTTACATGGTCCGACACCGTTTGTTTCCGGTGGTCCCTGATAGTTACATGTTTCGGTGTCCCCCGGGCTGCATCCATCTGTTCCGGAATTTCCTGAATCTCCAGAATTTCCTGTATCCCCTGAGTCTCCTGTATTTCCAGTGTCTCCAGTATTTCCCAGGTCATTATCATTTCCTGAATCTGAAGTATCCGGAAAAGTCTGTCCGTTATCATCTTCATCCACACAGGTGTTTGTAGTCAGATCGCAAACCTGGCCCACCTGACAGTCATAGTTGGAAAAACATTCTCCGCCTCCTGTATTTGGATCATCCTCCCCACATGAGGATATCAGGACTGAAGCGGCAAAGATAAAAATTAAAAACAACACGCGCATATTACTCTCCACACAAAGTTTCTCTTAAATATTATCTATATTTAGTTAATATAATCAAGAGGGTCCTGAAATCCCGCCTGTCTGAAACCTTCAAGCCTAAGTCTGCAGCTGTCACATTTCCCGCAGCTTTTTCCATCTTTTGAAGGGTTGTAGCAACTGTGAGTTAAGGCGTAGTCAACTCCTATTGACAGGCCGAGGCTGATGATATCTTTTTTTGACAGCTCGATAAGCGGAGCTTCGATCGACAACTTTTCTTCGACACCTTTTTTAGTTCCTACGGCAAGAGTTCTGTTCATTGCTTCTATAAATTCCGGTCTGCAGTCAGGGTACCCGCTGTAATCTACTGAATTAACTCCGATAAATATTTTTTCAGCATTTAAAGTTTCTGCAAAGCCGGATGCAATTGAAAGAAAGATGAGGTTCCTTGAGGGAACATAAGTCGATGGTATGCCTTCTTCCATTTTATCGGGAACGTTTATTTCAGTATTTATTAGAGAGCAGCCGGAATAGGGAGATAGGTCAATATCAAAATTTAATGCTTTATCTTCCAGACTGTATTTTCTGAGTGTCAGCAGCGATTTTTCAACTTCGATCCTATGTCTCTGTCCATAAGTTATTGTCAGAGGATAGACATCATATCCGTTCTTAAGTGCATGAACGAGAACTGTTGTGGAGTCAAGTCCACCACTGAACAGAACAACTGCTTTCAATTTGACGCACCTTTAAATATCTTAAGAAAATATTTTACCGAAGTTGCAACTAGAAACGAAAAGAAAAAGGCAATATAAACAAAAGGAAGAAATTCCAGAATACCGAAAACAGAAAGGATCAGACCTGAAAAAATGATCATATCCCTTTTCAGAAATGAAAGAAGCTGTCTGCCTCTGTTTTCTGAAAGGTAACTTCTGTCAGCAAGTTCCTGAATAAAGAAACTTCCTTTTTTTAATGAAGATACCAGAGTGAATATATAGTTTGAGAAAAGGAAGATAAGATAAATTGTCAGGAAGAGAATCCCCAGTTCATAGAAAAAACTGTTGTGTCTTGTGGATATTGTGAGAATCCCCAGAAAAGATAGAGTTACAATATCGTTGGAAATGGAGTTGTACCATTTTCCGAACTCTGTTCTGCGCAGTGTTAACTTTGCGGTTTCTCCGTCTACTCCCGCCAATATGGATGATATCTGAAGAAGTATCATTCCGGCAAGCCATGCCTGATATGAATTCCGCAAAAGCTGAAACGTTCCGACAAGTCCGATAACGAGACTTACAGATGATAGTGAGTTAGGGTTAATTTGCCACCTGGTAAGAAACTTTGTCAATCTGATAGAGGCAGCTCTGTTAATGTTGGAGGAAATGATCCCGTCACTTTGTCTTTTGAGTGCTCTTAAGAGAAATTCCTCGGCATCTGATATTTCGTTTTTTGAACACATCATAAAGTAGTGAGTATCTATCACGATGGTTCTGGTGTCCATATTTTTTTCGACCATGGAGTCTATATTCGCCCAGGGATTGTCAAAAAAAGATTCAAAGATATGTTCTTTTGTCAGTATTGCAAATCCCAGAGGTTTCAGATCTTCCGAGTAAGCGACCAGTGGCGGTTCGAATCTGTTGCGCATTCTCCAGAGGAACTTGCCTTCAAATATCAGCGCTGAATCAATGACTACAAGGTTGTGTCCGATCTCCTCTTCTTCAGGGTACCGATCAAGTATTAAAATGTCACCGAGGAAATCCTCTTTCTCAAGGGCCGGCACAAAAATGCGGTCTGTTTCAAAATACTTGGCGCATTTCTCTGCACATCTTCTATATGCCGCAACACCCAGAAGTTCAGTCTGAGGGTCGATATTACCTTTCGATATTAAAATTACAGTGTAACTTTTCATTCCATCATCACCATAAAACCGAATTGTATCTCAAGTTCTTCCTTTTCGTTAAGCAATGCTTCCGGAGGATTATGAAAAGGAGCGGCCATTTTAAAAGCGTTTATGGCCTCTCTGTCCAGAAAATCGATCCCCGAGCTTGTCATTACCGAGATTTTGTTTATTGTGCCGTTCTTAGACAACATCACCTTAAGCTTCGTATATCTGTTGCTGTTACCGTAAATATGTCTTCTCGGGTCGTTTATCATCATGACATAGTTCGGAGTCCAGTGTTTTGATATGGCCTGCTTGATCTTGTTGAAGTAGGCGGCATAGATGAATTTTTTTGTGTTAAGCTCAGTTTTATCTCCCTTTTCGATCTTTTCCAGATAATCGTTTGAAGGAGAGGCAAGATAGGTGTCATTTCCATTTAAATAGGGAAGGAACTTTTTAGGAATAGAATGTCCGCCGATAGTTTCATTCCCTTCTATATCTTTTTTGTTTTTTGCATTGAGTACTCCGGAAACAGCTTTTCTTTTTCCTTTTGTATAGTTTCCGTTGTTTCCGTCCAGACCTTTAAGATATCCCTTCTTAACCTGCTTGATGGACTGTGAAAGCGTTTTGTTGTCCGGGCCTGTAATGATCTGAGAAGAATCTTCAAGGTTTATGTCCGTAGATTTTTCAGAAAGTTTTTTGCGAAGTTTTTTGTCCCTCAGAGTAATATTCTTATCAAAATCGCTTCTTGTTTCCTTTTTCACAGAACTGTTGAATTTTGAAAGGAACCTGCTTTTTTCCGGTTTTTTCTCTATCTCAGGTCGGGCAACATCCACAACCTGCCCCTCAGGGAGTTTTTCCTTTTTTTTCTCAACTTCCTTTTTTTCAGGTTTTAGACGGTGACCCGGAGAAGAACTTCCAAGAAAACGGATATTGACCAGATCCTCGTCCTGCTTAGGATCTTCTATCTCAATAAAAAACAGCAGCCCGTGAATGAGCAGGGACACAATAAGATAGGGGATTAACTTTGATGTGCCGGAATTATTTCGTCTAAGATCTCTATCAACCATTCTTTCAATATCCGGTTAGTTTCAGCAGTTGCTATTCCGTTACTGAAACAGTGATCTTCAAATTCTTCAAATATTCTGCCGAATCCTATCTGCATTTCAGAAAGGATCTTAGGAATATAATGAATCCTTGAAGGTTCAAATCCTCTGGTGTCTCTAAACTGAACCATTGCAAAACGGTAGGTGACCTCTCTGATCATCGCCGGACCGTTCTCTTCAAGCTCATTTTTCAAAAAGGCCCGGAAGTTTTCTTTAAACTGTCCGAGCCTTTTATCAGTTTTCTCAGTTTTCAATTATTTGCTTTCTTTCGGCGGTTCCTGACATTTGTCTTCGATCAGAACATAGCCTTTGGGGCAGCATCTGCCTTTTCCTGCTTCGTGATATCCGGCAGGGCAGACTACACTTTCAACTTTATCACTGTATCTGGAACATTTGCCTTCCATGATGAAGTTAAATCCCTCTTCACAGCAGAGATGTTCAACAAGGTGACTTCCCTCAGCACAGTTGTCAAGTATCTTGAAAACAGGTTTGATGCACATATCATCATCAGAGATGAAACCTTCTCCACAGCTTCCAGACTTGTTGTACTGGGAAGTTATGTTAAATTCTCCGAGGTAAAGTTCACCTCCGTTAAGGTTCTTTGCAGCCTGAAAAACGTAAACATTCTTGTTGAATTTTCTGTCAATGATGAAAATGATATTGTACTGTCCGGGAGCAACTTCGAATTTCTGCTCGGTATTGAACTCGAAAACATGTTCAATAACGGGTTCTCCGCCTTTCATGAGATAGAAAAGAGTGTTTCCGCTCGGGTAGTTGTTCTTCAGATGGATCTGGGTCTTGTTTGAAGGTATCTCAAGTTTTCTGTTAGGAGATTCTTTGAATTCGTCAAGCGGATGCTTGGTGTTGCCTTTGCAAATGCTTTTGAAAAGATCCTTAATATAAGGATTCACCTTGTCTCCGTGCTCAGCTCTCAGCTTATCTATACCGACTATCTGTGCGACAGGTTTACCCTGATTTTCGTTTTCAGATTTTACAAGAGCCACTTTCTTGTCAAGAATAGAGTCCTTGCCCTGGTTTTCATCAGTACTGCCACAGGCAGCGGCGACAATCGTAAGAACGATAAAAAGAACAGTTAATTTTTTCATCTTTCCCTCACTACATATCAAAAATCATTAAAAAATAAAACAAGTAATACTATTACGTGCTAATATTACATATAAATAGCCACGAAATCAACCTTTTTTGCTTTCCTAAGTTCTTATTATCAAGTTGACAGTTTTTTAATATAAAATTATAATTGCGCGGTTATTTTTAATTGGGGGCGCTATTATCGCTATAAGAATAGTAATTTTTATTTTTTCTGTTTTCCTGATTTTTTCCTGTGCAGCTCCGTTCGGGGTGTATCACAAGGTGAAGAAAGGTGAGACTCTTTACGGTATTTCAAAGCTGTACGGGACTAATGTTGACAAACTCAAGGAAAGTAATAATATCGCCGACGAAACTCAGCTTAGTGTCGGTGAGTATGTCTGGGTCCCTGATGTAAAGGGCCCGCAATCTCAAAATGGCTCTAAAGTTGCTCATTCAGAAACGAAAAAGGACAACGGAAAGATAAAAAGTGTTGAAGATTCTGTTCCGGCAGTTTCATCATCTAAGTTCAACTGGCCTGCAAAAGGTGTTGTTACTTCCAAATTCGGAAAAAGATGGGGAAAAATGCACGAAGGGATAGATATCGGCTGCCCGGAGGGAACTCCTGTTTTTGCTTCAAGTGAAGGGAAGGTTATCTTTTCCGGAGAAAAAGGTGGTTACGGAACAGTAATTATCATCCAGCATCCGGGAGAGTGGTTTACGATCTATGCCCACAACAGCAAAAACATCGCAGGTCAGGGACAGAACGTCAAAAAAGGTCAGAAAATAGCCCTTTCAGGCCAGACTGGACGCGCGACAGGACCCCATCTTCATTTTGAAATAAGAAAAGGCGTTAAACCCGTTGATCCTTTGAAATATCTTCCAAAAGCGGCCCCGTAGCTCACACGGATAGAGCGATCGCCTCCTAAGTGATAGGTAACAGGTTCGACTCCTGTCGGGGCCGCCA
>CAZTKP010000041.1:0-5667 GCA_964614215.1 uncultured Spirochaetales bacterium
TGACGTTCCGGAAGAGTGTCTTTAAGAGCTGTGATGAGAGTTTCCTTTTTAACGATCGGATTTTTCTCAAGAAGACTACCAAGAGCGATCATGTTCATAACCTGAGTGTTCTTAAGGTCATTTGTGGCTTTTTCAATAGCCGGAACAGCCAGAACGGTAATATCTGTTCTTGTCGGAGCTTCCTTGATCGTGGAACTTTCCCAGATAAGGATCCCGCCCGGTTTTACCAAAGGCTCGAATTTCTTAAGTGACGGAAGATTGAAAACAACGACAACATCATAAGCCTGAACTATCGGGCTTGAAATAGGGCTGTCGCTCACGTTTACCATACAGTTTGCTGTTCCGCCCCTCATCTCAGGTCCGTATGAGGGCATCCAGCTTACTTCCTTTCCTTCTTTCATTGCAGCATAGGCAATAAGTTTACCCATTGAAAGAACACCCTGTCCTCCAAATCCTGCAAATATCATTTCCTGAAGCATATTATCCTCCTAATTAAAGCAAATTAATAACAACGCTACTCAGCAGTTACGTCCTTTTTGACACCGAGCGGATAGTAATCAAGCATATTGTTCTTGACAAAATCCAGGGTCTGTACAGGAGTAAGTTTCCATCCTGAAGGACAGTTTGAAACAACTTCAAGGAAGGTCGTTCCAAGTTTTTTCTGCTGGATCTCAAAACACTTTCTTACAGATTTCTTTGCCTTTCTGACATTTGCGGGAGTATCAAGGACAACTCTCTCTGCATAGGCTACTCCCGGAAGCTGACTTACCATTTCAGCCATTCTCAGAGGATAACCGACATGAGATGTATCTCTTCCGTAAGGACTTGTGCTTGTCTTCTGGCCTTCAAGAGTGGTCGGAGCCATCTGACCGCCTGTCATTCCGTAGATAGCATTGTTAACAAAAAATATGGAGAACTTTTCACCACGGTTGCATGAATGAATTGTCTCAGCTGTTCCGATCGCTGCAAGGTCACCGTCACCCTGGTAGGTGAAAACGAACTTGTCAGGGAGAGTTCTCTTGATACCTGTTGCAAGCGCACATGCTCTTCCATGAGCAGCTTCCTGAAAATCGATATCCATATAATCATATGCGAAAACTGAACATCCAACCGGACTTACACCAATGGTATCCTCTTCAATTCCCATTTCTTCAACAACTTCCATAATAAGTTTGTGAAGAGTTGAGTGGAAACATCCGGGACAGTAGTGCATTCTCACATCTTCGATGAGTGTTTTCGGCCTTTTATATACTACATCGTATCCGTCTTTCATTTTATCCCCCTTAAAGTTTCTCGTTAATTACGCTAAGAATCTCTTCTGCAGTAGGAAGTATTCCACCTGTTCTGCCGTAAAAGCTCACAGGCTTACGTCCGTTGACAACAAGTTTGATATCCTCGACCATCTGTCCGGTGCTCATCTCGATAGAGAAGAAATGTTTTACATTCTCCTTGTTAGCGAGCTCATCAAACTTAGCTGTGGGGAAAGGCCAGAGTGTAATAGGTCTAAGCAGACCGACTTTCATTCCTTTTTCTCTTCCAAGGTCAACGACTTTCTTACACAGGCGGCTTGAAAGACCGTAAGCTGAAATAACAACATCAGCATCATCGAGGTTGTAAGTTTCATATCTTACTTCCTCATCAGTTATTTTCTGATATTTAGCCTGCAGTTTTTCGTTCTGCTGTTCCATGTTCTCTGACTTAATGTGAAGAGAGGTCATTATGTTTTTTGCTCTTCCTTTCTTTCCGTTCGTTGCCCATGGCTTGTCTGCTCTCATGTCTTCAGCGGACCTTAATTTATAAGGCTCAGGTAGTTCGACCTTTTCCATCATCTGTCCGATCGCACCGTCAGTGAGAATAAGAACCGGATTACGCCATTTATCAGCAAGATCAAAAGCGAGAACTGTATGATCGACCATTTCCTGAACTGAGTTAGGTGCAAGAACGATCAGTCTGTAATCACCGTGACCGCCGCCTTTTACAGCCTGGAAGTAATCACCCTGACTGGGCTGAATTGTTCCGAGTCCGGGACCACCGCGCTGAACGTTTACAAAAACAGCTGGGATCTCTGCACAGGCGATGTAGCTCACGCCTTCCTGCATAAGTGAGTATCCCGGTGAAGAAGTGGTCGTCATAACTCTTCCGCCTGCTCCGCCTGCTCCGTAAAGCATGTTTACTGAAGCAACTTCACTTTCTGCCTGAAGAACAACAACACCGGGGTGTTTAGGGATCTCTCTTGAAAGGTATTCAATAACTTCCGACTGCGGAGTGATGGGATATCCGAAATATCCTGTCATTCCTGCTCTGAAAGCAGCTTCTGCCAGAGCTTCGTTTCCCTTCATGAATGCTATCTCTTTTTTGGACACTTTAGCCTCCATTTAATGATTATTTACAAAATTACTGTTTTTTTCTGTAGACAGTGATCGCGGCATCCGGGCATATTACAGCACAGTTACCACATCCGATACATTTGTCCTCTTCTTTCAGATAGGAGTAGTGTAATCCGAAAGAGTTCGTGTCATCCATTTTGAGCTCAAGACATTTCACTGGACAGTAATGAACACAAAGACCGCAGCCTTTACATCCTTCCACTGAAATCTCGACAAATCCTTTTGCTGCCATTTCTACCTCCAAATTATTAAGATTGTGAAATCAACATAACGCAGATGAATGTATCATCAAGGTCTATAAAAATCAAGATGTAAGGTGCATTATTTTGAAAATATTATTAACTTTTATTGCTAACAAGATTTTATTAGGAAATACAGGTGGTTACACCACTGCGGTTTTTTCAGAGAGTCAGTGGAAACTATTTTTTTGCAGGTAATTTCACAGGTTTGACAGTTGGTTTCTGAGGATTAGCCGGAGCTTTTTCAAAATTGATAAGTTCAACTTCAAAAATAAGTGTTTCTCCGGGACCGATCCTGCTGTTTCCACGTTCACCGTATGCGAGATCCGAAGGGATAAAGAACTGGTATTTAGCACCTTTGCTCATAAGCTGAAGACCTTCTGTCCAGCCTTTTATAACTCTGTTGAGCGGGAACTTTGCAGGCTGATTTCTCTTGTAAGAGCTATCGAACTCTGTCCCGTCAAGGAGTGTACCTTTATAGTGGCATTCCACCATATCCTCAGCAGTCGGTTTAGGGCCTTTTCCTTCAGTTATCACTTTATACTGAAGTCCTGATTCTGTTACCTTCACTCCTTCCTTTTTCTTATTCTCTTCAAGGAACTTTTCACCTTTTGCCTTGTTCTCTGCGGCTTTTTTTGTCATATCTTCCTGCATCTTCTTGATCATCTTTGTCTGGAATTCCTGAAGAGCAGCTCCTTTTTCCTCTTCGTTCATGATGTCCATTTTTCCAGCTGTTCCATCTTTAAATCCTGCAAGAAAAAATTTCTCATCAACATCCATGTTTCTCTGTTTAAAGTTCATGGAAACATCAAGTCCGAGTGCATAGCTATACTTAGCCTGCTCGTTTTCCAGATCCTTCTTTGTTACAGGTGTTTCCTGAACTTTGGCCTTGGGTGCCTGGCAGGACACCATTGCAGCTATAGCTACGAAAATCATCAGTGAAATCAGCTTTTTCATCATTTTTCTCCAATAAGGTTACAAAAAATCCCTGAGACATTACCAGATATGCCCTATTTAAGCAAAATTTTTAAGAACCGTATTCTTTACCTCATACATTTTTCCACACATTTTTTTGACTTGAACCTCATTTTAGGGAAACTATGGCGACTATTTTGATGGAGGATACTGTTATGATTTCTATGCTGAAGAATTATTTTGAAGAATTTAAGGTTCTAAAAACCGCTAAAAAGGATTTCTGGCTGATCAATGCCATTCAGTTCTTTGACGGACTTGCTTACTTTTCGATGATCATGATCATCACTCTCTACCTTACTGCGAACGGCGGTTTTGATGATGTAGGAGCAGGAACATGGGTAGGGATTTTTACGTTACTCATTTCTGTTTTTGTTATGGGTGTCGGTTCTATCTGTGATTCGATAGGTATTAAAAAATCCTATTTTATCGGTTTCGGGCTGCTGCTTATTTCCAGACTTGGTCTTGGCGTTATGCCGTCATTTCTGCATGGAGATATACTTAAATACTCGGTACAGGTAATGCTTATCGTAATGGCTTTCGGAACCTCGATGATACTTCCGGTAACAACAACCGGTATCAGACGTTTCACTACCAAGGAATCAAGAGCGACCGGATTTAACATGTACTATCTTATCATGAACGTCGGAGCTGTCCTTGCAGGTCTTGCCGTTCAGTATTTCCGTGAGACTTTCGGCGAAGTTGCAAGTAACACCGCGATCCTTGATTTCGGTTTCGGTGCGGCTGTTATAACTTTCATAATCAGCGTATTCATCAATGAAGACAACTTTGCTGATGAAGATGAAAAGGTCGAAAAAACTACTGAAAAGAAAAGTCCGATAAAGATATTCATGGAAGTTTGGCAGGAAAAACCGTTCATGAAACTCATGCTTTTCCTTCTACTGACTCTCGGTGTCAGACTGGTTTTCACACATCAGTTCCTTGTCATGCCTAAATACTACACAAGAATCGTATACAACGACTTTTCCATTGGCTATGTCAATATGCTTAACCCCGCGATCATCGTTGTGGGACTCATCATTATTATTCCGATAATTAACAAGTTCGACACACTGCGTCTGATTATTACAGGAATGTTTATTTCGGCACTTTCACTTCTTCCTATGGCACTTCCGCTTGACTGGATGCTCAATCTGCCGATGATACACAACTACAATCAGGCACTCTGGTTCATAATTATTCTTCAGATAGTTGTTTTCGCTATCGGTGAACTTATTTTCTCACCAAGATTCATGGAGTACATTGCTTCTGTTGCCCCCAAGGACAAAGTTGGTTCATACATGGGACTTTCCGCTCTTCCGATGTTCATTGCAAAACCCATTAACGGACTTATCAGCGGAATTCTTATTGCAAAATTCTGTTACCCCGGAATAAGAGCAAAGATCGAAACTGGTGATGTTAAATTCTTTGATTCGCCATCTTTCATGTGGCTTATCTACTTTCTTGTAGCAGCAACAAGTCCAATAGCTGTTCTTGCGCTTAAGAAGTTCCTTACTTCAAGCAATCCGGCAGAGGAAGAAACACCTGAGAAACCTCAGGAACAGACAGACTAAAGGAGGAAACTTATGAAAAAGATTATAATAGCTCTGGCAATTTTAATTGCTTTCGTCTCCTGTGATGAAAAGAAAACAGGTCTTGAAGACAAGCTCGTCGGAGCGATCAATGCCGGAAAGCTCGAAGATGTCAAGATAGAACTTTCGGAAGAGACATTCAAAAAAAGCACAGGCAACTTTGCAAGCTATGAAGATTATGTCAAAGCAAGACTTAACAAGAGTCTTGACGACCTTAACAGATCGCCTATCGTATGGGCTTCACTTACTAACAAGTCTACGCTTGAGAACACCAAAAAGACCGAAGAAGCCCGTCTTGAGATCGTAAAATATCTTCTTGAAAAGGGCGCTGACTGTAACATTAAGGATAAGAACGGCTGGACACCTCTTTTCTGGGCAAGCTGGTCAGGTATGGATGAAATTGCAGCTCTCCTTATTGAAAAGTGCACAAACGTGAACGATGAAACTGACAAACAGTGGACACCGCTCATGGCAGCT
>CAZTKP010000041.1:5688-18325 GCA_964614215.1 uncultured Spirochaetales bacterium
ACGAAGGCAATACTGCACTTGACCTCGCTTAACACAGCTTCAAAGTTTATCCTGAGTTCTCAGTACTTTTCAAAAAGACTATTGATGTCCTTGAGAATGGTGTAAAAGAAGAAGTTAAAGATTCTAAACCCTTAACACCGATGGAAAAAGCCGAGCTTCAGATAAGAGAAAGATTACAAAAAAGAGCTCAGATGGGAATAGTCGAAGATCCAGGAAAACTGGTGAAAGAAGAACCGGCTGCTGAAGCAAAACCAGAAGCTGAAGAAGAAAAGAAAGAAGAGCCTAAAGCCGAAGCTGCTCCTGCAGAAGAGAAGAAGTAATCAAACAATTTCTATCTAAATCATCTTAAACATTATTCATTATCGCCAGTGACAATTCCTGCAAGATAGATCGGCATTCTGCTCACCTGTTTTTTCAAGAAAACATCGACCTCAACAAATTCAAGCACTTACCTCACTTCATGCAGAAAAGTCAAGGCTAAATTTTTCATTTATGCAGAAAAGTCAGGGTTACTGGATAAAGATTTTTTATTTTTCACTTGATTTTAGAAACAGAATCAGACATAATGTTACTACTTGTTGACATGTAGCAACATTTTGTTTGGAGCGTTATGGATAAAAAGATAGAAAACATTTTTAAAAAGAATGGAGGGAAACTCAGGATGAGTGAAGCCATTAATCTGGGAATATCGAGATATATGCTTTACTCTCTAAGAGACAAAGGGATAATTGAACAGATGAGCCGTGGAATCTACAGACTCGCCAGTCTTCCAGCAATGACAAACCCGGACATTGCTACTGTTTCAAGTAGATTTCCCAATGCTGTTATCTGCCTGATCTCGGCTCTTTATTTTCATAAGATAACCACCCAGATCCCTCACGAGGTTTTCATTGCAATTAAACAGAAATCCCGTCTACCCAAAATTGATTTCCCCCCTATCAGCGTACATAAGTTCTCTGACACTGCCTATTCTGAAGGAATTGAAACACACATTATTGATGGCATTCCTGTAAAAATCTACAGTGCTGAAAAAACAATAGCCGATTGCTTTAAATTCAGAAACAAAATTGGAATGGATATTGTTCTTGAGGCTCTGAAAATCTATAAAACACAAAAGAAATTTAAACCGGATCTGCTTATGAAATACGCCAGAACATGCAGGGTGGAAAAAATTATAACACCTTATCTGGAGCTACTTGTATGAACAGAAAAAATATCTCCGAGTCAGTAAGACAGCGACTTCTAAACCGTGCAAAACAGGAAAACCGTTCGTTTAATGAACTACTTCAGTATTACGCAATGGAAAGATTTCTTTATCGCCTCTCAATTTCAGAATATTCTGACATTTTTATACTGAAAGGTGCTTTAATGTTAAGAGTCTGGAACTCACCGGAGATCAGACCCACTATGGATATTGACATGCTCGGCAGAACTGACAATGAAGCATTAAATATAGAAAGAATTATCCGTGAAATAATAGCCGTAAAAATTGATGATGACGGATTAATTTTTGATGAAAATTCAATCAAAACAGAACAAATTACCGAAGATGCACAGTACAAAGGCCTCAGAGTAAATTTTAAAGGGTCACTTGGAAACGCCAGAGTCTATATCCAAATAGATATCGGTTTCGGGGATGTCATATATCCGCATCCTGAAACCGGATTTCTTCCCTCGGTTCTTGACGGGCCCTCCCCTGAATTAGTTTGCTACAGTAGGGAAAGCGCAATTGCCGAAAAATTCCATGCGATGGTAAAAATAGGAATGCTGAACAGCAGGATAAAAGATTTTTATGACATATGGCTTCTATCAGGAAACTTTAATTTTGAAGCTGAAAATCTAGGTAAAGCAATAGCAGCAACATTCTTAAACAAAGAAACCGATATCCCCGACTACATCACAGCTTTCAGTAAAGATTTCAGCAACTTAAAACAGACAATGTGGCGAGCTTTCACAAAAAGGCTCAAACTTAAAAACACTCCCGAAGACTTTGCTGAAATCGTATCTGAAATTGAAACATTTCTTAAACCGGCGATAGAAATTGCGAAAGAAATTATCGCGGAAAAATTAGATCCTGAAAACTATATAATATTCGACCTATAAATAGTCCAGGCTTCCTTAAGTTCAGCAAAAACTCTCTGAAGTTCAAGAAAGAGTGAACTCGCTTTGGGATAATCTTCTTTATGGAGAGCTTCTTTAAGTCTGGTGATAAGACTCTTCTGTGCAAGTCCGTCCTTGGCGATCAGATTCTTTATGCTGTCAACACTTTCCCAGTTTCTCTGATCAAGTTCGTTCTCACCTTCAGGGATCCTGTTTATTGATCTGATACTGTTTCTGATCTCGGGGATTTCCTTTTCCAGAAGTTCGACTTCCCATTTATGGAGGGCACTGAGGAAGAAAGACCTTACAACTGCATTTGAAAGCGGCGTTCCCTTGTAAAGTTCCGGCATCGTTTCAATTTCCTGAATCACTTCATAAACCGTTGAAGGAGACTTTCCGAAAAGAAGCTCTCTGTCAGATGCTGAAAATTCTTCAAAAAGGTCTTTTTCACAAATATAGATACGGTCATCTTCAAGATAATCAGCAGCATCACCTCTTTTTTTATGTAATTCACGGTCAAGTTCTTCACCGCTTTTCAATGCGGCATATTTCACACCGTCAAGCATTGCGATAATAAATGAGCTCATCGCAAGATATGAATTTGTGTGCGGATTGGGAGCACGAACCTCAAAGCGTGTGGAAATAGGATTATCTCCTCTGACAAGTCCTACAAGAACTGAACGGTTTCTCGAAGGAGTATCAGGAGACATTCCAAGTGATGCGGCAACTGAGACAGGTGCTTCAAAACCGGGTTTAAGGCGCTTGAGAGCTGAGTTTGAGTGGCTCACAAAAGGATTTACAACACTCCAGTTCTTTAAAATTCCCATCATTGAACCGTAACCGAAACGTGACAGAAAAAGTTCCTTCTTATGCGGTGCAAAAAGGTTGATCTTTCCACCGTTTTTAAGCTCCGCCGTGATCCCCACGTGCATATGTTCACCGTTACCTGCAACACCTTCAACAGGCTTTGCCATGACAGTAGCCTCAAGACCGTGACGTCTGAACACTTCCTTTATGATTATTCTCGCAAAAAGTTCGTTGTCACAGGCTGTCATCGGATCACTGAAACGCCAGTTTATCTCCATCTGCTCCATTACGTTGGACAGACTTCCTGTCGGGCTGATCGTTCCTTTGATCCCACCGACCTCCTTGTGTCCCATTTCAGGTTGAAAACCGTAATATTCGAGCATCTCCAAAGCTTCCTCAAGACAGGTTCTCACCTGACCTTTCGTTCTTTTCCAGTATGATTCCTTAAGCATCTGGGAAACTTCAAGTTCTCTTGCAGGAACATTATCAAGAGCTGTCCTCACCCAGAATTCAAGCTCGGTTCCAAGAGTGTAGTGGATCTTTTTCACGTCACCGGGCTTAACATTTTCAGGAAGAAGCGTGGGATGCTCTTCAAAAAGTTTCAGAAGCTCTTTCTCAACATGACTGCAACTCTTATTAAGCACTGATCTTGAGCAGCACATTTTATCGTGATGTTTAAAAAAGATAGGGATCCTCAGTGTTCCGACAGGCTTACCTTCTTCGGTCAGACTGTCGAAATTATGATCAATGAACCACCTTGCCGAACTGTCGATCATGAAGTCGATCTTAGCATCGCTTAAAGTTGCTATCCCCGGCAGATTTACCGAAGAACCGTCTGTCTGGATACCGCCAGAGAAAATGTCTTCCATATTACTGATGAAATGTTTCACAGGAATTCTTTCATCGGTATCGTTACCTAGAAAATCCACTCCTGCAAGAGAGACAAACCTGATCTCAGGATTGGCATTTAAAAATGACCTTAACGATTCAACAGACTTGTACTGTTTCGGAACAACCCACTGAAGTTTCTTCATTTTTCATCCTCCCTTAACTTCCCCTGTGCCCAGTGCTTTCTGCACAAGGCAACATAGCTTTCATTCCCGCCTATCAATATTTTTTCACCTTCCTTTACAACATGACCATCAACAACTCTGGCGTTCATGACGGCTTTCCTGGAACACCAGCAGACTGTCTTTATTTCCTCAATTGAATCCGCAACCGCCATAAGCCGCTCACTTCCGGAAAACAGCTCTCCTCTGAAATCAGTTCTTATCCCGTAAGTTATGACAGGAATTCCAAGCTCATCGACTACCTTACAAAGCTGATCCACCTGACCTCTAGTCAGAAACTGAGCCTCATCGATAATCACACAGTCTATTCCACGCTCTTCGTTCATCTGCGAGACCATTTTAAAAACATCCGAATCTGAAAAGATCAAGACAGCATCTTTCGACATCCCCACTCTGCTTTTTATTTTTTTTGCTCCATCCCTATCATCCAGAGCCGGCTTCATTAACACAGCTACCTGATCTCTCTCATGATAGTTGTACTCGACCATAAGAGCATTGGCCGTCTTGCTTGCTCCCATAGCCCCGTATCTGAAGTATAATTTTGCCATTTTTGTAAGATTTCTAAAAATTAACTTCTGCTGAAAACATACTAGATATTTCACCCTTACAGTCAACTTTTTATCACTGACCCTAACATATAAACAAGCTGTATAAAAAGTGTTTAAAAAAATGGAAAGTCGTCAATTTAATATGTCTTATAAGCTTGCAACCTCACAGGAAAATTATATAATTATCTGTGCGTGTTTGTTAAGGTTTATGAAACAATGAAGATTCTAAACATCGTCGATGTCAACATTGTGAGAATAGTTCTCACCAAATACTACATTGCAAGAGATCTGGATTATGAATTCTGCTATCCCGAAATTGAGCATGTCAGAAAAAAGATCAGCACTTTCAAACCTGACGTAATAGTTATCCAGAGCAGCCTCATGTATACTGATGTCGCGGGATTCCTTGATCTTTTAGACATGGAGATATCTGCAGATATCATTGTTTTCATGATCAGGGACGATGATGCTCTTCAGGAGGAACTTGAACAGTCCCTATCAAAATACAAAAGTTGTAATTTTGCTTCCAAAGACAGTTTCACCGACATCTTCGACAAACTGATCCCGGGCAAACAGGTCGAAGGGGAAGAAAAAACAGAAAATGAAACACACAAACCTGAAAAGAGAACTGTCCTGTATGTTGACGACAGTCCGGTAATGCACCATTTTGTTAAAACTGCTCTTAAGGATAGCGGATACAATCTCATTGAAGCTAACGACGGTGCTGAAGGTTATGAAAAATACTGCAAGTATCTTCCCAATATAATCGTTACCGACATTGAAATGCCCAACATGAACGGGCTTGAACTATGCAAAAAGATAAAAGAGAACAATGAAGGACGTTTTATTCCTATTGTGATCCTTTCAAGCAAAAGTCAGCCGATAGATATAGACACGGCCTTTAACTACGGTGCAGACGACTACCTCGTAAAACCGGTATCCCCTGAAAATCTCACTGAAAAGATCAAGGATTACTTCGGTGTTCTGGACAGAAAGAAGAGGAACAAGATCCTCGTCGTCGATGACAGCAAGGTCTCTGCCGAAATGATAACCCATGCACTCATGAAGAACGCGCATAACGTCATTATGACATCCAACCCGGAGGATGCATACAATATAGCGATCGAGCAGCATCCGGAGATCGTTATTACAGACGTGGAAATGCCGGGAATGAACGGTTATGACCTCGTAAAAATGATCAGGGAGAATCCTTCGACAAAAGAAACGTCCTTTATTATGATGAGCAGCCGGGACAGAAAGAGTGATATCAAGAAAAGTGAGAAGCTCGGTGTTTCAAGATACTTTATCAAACCTTTTGACATAGAGAAACTTGTCATTGTAGTGGAACAGCTCCTTCTTGAGAAATACAACATCTATAAAAAGGAATATGAGTACATGCTTTCCACCATCAAGGCCCTGGTAACGGCACTTGAGGCAAGGGATGAATATACAAAAGGTCACACCCACCGTGTTTCTAAGTATGCTCTGCTGCTTGGAAGACACATGGGACTTTCGACCTATGAGCTCGACAAGCTTGAGATCGCGGCAAACCTCCATGATATCGGAAAGATCGGTGTCAAGGACGACATTCTTCTAAAACCGGGACAACTAAGTGACGAAGAATATGCAAAAATACAGGAACATGCAGTTATAGGAGCCGAGATACTCAGGCCTCTCAATTCGCTTCAGGATGTGGTGCCTCTTATTCTCTTTCATCATGAAAGGTGGGACGGCAAAGGATATCCGTCGATGATAGAGGGCAAAAAGATACCTCTGGGAGCAAGAATAATCGCAGTTGCCGACACTTTCGATGCAATTACATCAGACAGACCCTACAGAAAGGCTCTTTCTGAAAAGAAGGCACTTAAAATTATTGAAGAAAACATCGGAACTCAATTCTGTCCCACCTGCGGAGAAGCCTTTATTGAAATGTCAAAAAAAGGTCCTATTCTCAACTAGATGCAAACATCCGCTCTTCAGTATTTTACAAAATTAAAAAACGATATTTTGACATCTATTCAGGTGCGTGTTATATATACCTAATTTTTTGCGGGGAGAGAAATGAGGGTTCTCGTTATTTCGGATACACACGGAAAACTTCCGATAGACATTGCAGGTCTTAACGCTGATGCTGTCATACATGCCGGAGATATCGGAGATAATAAGTTCCTTTCCGAATTTTTCGTTTTCGACAAACTCTATGCTGTCTGCGGGAACACTGACTACTTTCTTGACCTTCCTGAAAATCTCTGCAGAGTGATCGATGGAGTTAAATTTTATCTCGTTCACAATCTAAGCGCCCCGCACAGAATAATTACCGACAACTATTCAAAGATCTGCCAGTGCACTCCGAATCTTGTCATTTTCGGACACACACACACTCCGCTGATAGAGAATAAGGAAGGAACGATCTATCTGAACCCCGGGTCACTTGGGAAAAAAGGCCTGACAGGATACAGATCCTATGCGATCATGGAGATAGAGAACTCTAAGATAAAAAAGATAGAAATTCTCAATGCCGAGAATAATTCAAAAATAAAGACCTATGAAAATGAGAACTGAGAAATAAGGAGAAAGCGTTGATTAAAAAGATTCTTTACATCCCGTTTTTTTTGCTCGTACTGATATTTTCTTCATGCGGTGGCGAAGATGTCAATACCGGTGAAAATTCCGAAGAAAGCAAAGAGATCCGCATCAGAGTTATCAGTGATGATTGTGCAAACGGAACAGTTGGCGAACACAGTCTTACAAACCTGGGCTCTATAACCGTAAACATCAAAGATGCAAAGGGAAGCCTGTGCTTTCAGGATTCCTACAGCAGGAACGATATCAGTTCTCAGATGAACATTTCGGGAATTAAAGACTGCAATACTGCCACAGTGACAATTTCAGGGTTCGGTTCAAATGCAAACGAAATAAAGTGGATCGGTCGGGCAACAGGGCTCAATTTTAAGAAAGGTGAAACAACCTATCTTGACATTATTCTCTATCCGGTTTCAGGAACAGCCTGTCTTCCGGATCCTCTCACAATTCCGCGTTTCGGACATACCTCCACTCTTCTTGGCGACGGCAGAATTCTTCTTACCGGTGGATTTACATCATGCACAGGAACAACTTGCCAGGCAGGTAAATCAGTTGAAATAATTGATGTCGAGTCAGGAACTATTGAAACACTTGCAGACCTTCAGGAACCAAGAGCTCTCCACACTGTAATTCCTTTAGATGACGGCTCCGGTTCCGTTATCGTTGTTGGCGGAGTCAGACTTCTTGATACCGCCGGAGTCAGTGTAACAGATTATCCGGATCTGCCTTATAAGTTTTCAGCTCAGGCTGTTTCAGTTGAAAAATATACACCGCAGTATCCTAAACTCAACATGAGAAAGAATAACCTGGGAACTAACGTCGAGTCTGTATCTGAAACACTTGCTCTGAGCTATACTGATATCCCGTTCCTTCCTTTTCAGAAAATAGTGGTGGATACCGTTTCAAATCCCGCTCTTAAAACTGTTTACCTTATTGGCGGAATAAATGAGGATAGCGGCACATACACAGCTTCAAACAAGATATACGCCTTTGATATTACTGAAGTTTCAGGCACAGTGACCTTGTCTCCGGTTAGAGAGGTCGCGGCAGGTGACAAAGACGGTATGGTAATGCCCGCAGCCGGTGTCTATTCCGGATCGATCTTTGCGGCAGGCGGAAAAGATGACAATGCCACAGCTGTTGCAGACCTCCACTCAGCTGCGTCCACAGCAGCCTGGGAAGGCACAGGCCCGAATCTTTTCTTTTCTACAGACCTCACTGTTGACAACAGCCTTTACACTTTCGGAGGATTTAAAAGTGACGAAGGAAGCCTTTCTAACAACAAAACCGCTTACAGATGGAATATCGGACAGAAAGATGTCACCAGCTCTGATGGGAATCTTTACTCTTACGGCGGGGCTTCTTTCTTTTCTGAAGCACTTTACTACGAAAAAGGCGGCTATTTCATTGTTGTAGGTGGTGCCGGCGGATATGAAGGGGAAGAAGAAAATATTAATGCAGGCAGTGATCTTTATCAGGTTATCGACAAAGGAACTTTCAAAGTAATGGGAAAACCTGCAACATTCAGACTTAACTTCGGCAGAGTTCTTCCTAAAGCTACCGTCGCAGGAGACGAGATAATCTTTATCACAGGCGGAATAAATAAACTTGACGGTACCGGAATTCCGGTTTCAGAAATAGAGATCAACAAACTCTGATCAGCTTTTACTCTTTATACTCGCAATAGCAAGAAAGACTCCAAGCACTATACCTAAAACTGCAGCAAAAAGAACTCTGTGCTGTGCCGGCATAAGAAAAGTTATTGTATGAGCGGGAATCCAGAATAAAGGTATTGTCTTTAAAAAAACAAAGCTCCACTGAACTTTCCAGTTAAGATTCACAAAATGTTTCTCAAATTTAATAGGTGTAAAAAAACCTTTTAATGTCCCGCCTGTCTCAACAATATGCATATCCGTGATCCGGTGCAGCGTCATGAAGATAGGCGCAAAGATAACATTCATTGCAACACTTACGGAAAACGCCGTTAAAAGTTTCATCCATGAAAATCCTTTCTGGGCAAGTATTGCGGCGGAAACATCAAATCCCAGATACTTCAGGAAATTGGGGGTGCCCGATCCGAAAATAACAAAAGCGGCCTTTATTCCTATCCCCAGAAATCCCCAGACAATTGCTCTTGGAATTATTCCGAAACCTTTTTCATTGTAGTTCCCCGTCTTTATTCTCAGACCGATAACCTCTCCAAGTGTTGCAAGAAAAGCAAACTTGATGAAACTCATTATAATTCCGTTGGAGGCATTGAACGACTTGTAGAGATCAAGAACAGCATCTGATACAAAAAATGGTAAAAATACAATAATGATAAAAACAATAAAGACAGCATCTTTCTTTTTCATTTAAGTTTTCCTCTAAATTTATAAGAACACCTTCATCGGCAATCTACAATAAAAATATGTGTAACGTCAACATTAAATATTCTCCGCTATGTCAGAATATAGCTCAAGATATTGAGATTTATGGCATTCTAAGGTTTCTTCTAAAAATTCCTTGACAACATCGACGCTCTATGTAACATTGTCATCGCTTTTTTGCTAACCACCGTAGAAGGTAGCGTTATGGAACTGACTAAATACAAAAGAAAAGAAGACGTTGAAAGAAAATGGTTTGAGATCGATGCTGAAGGTCAGACTCTCGGCAGACTTGCCACAAGAGTTGCAAATATGCTTCGTGGAAAAAACAAGGCTCATTACTCACCACATGTTGACTGTGGTGATTATGTTGTGATCACAAATGCTGACAAGATCCATCTTTCAGGACAGAAATGGACTGACAAGAAGTACTACAGCTACTCAGGTTATCAGAGTGGTCTGAAGGAGCTTAGTGCAGAAAAAATGAGAGAAAAACATCCTGAGCACATCATTACACATGCTGTTAAGGGAATGCTTCCAAAGAACCGTCTCTCGAACCAGATCATTAAGAAGTTAAAAGTCTACACAGGAACTGATCATCCACATACTGGACAGAATCCTGAGAAGATCAACCTATAATTAATAATTATCGGAGATAAATTGATGGAACAGTGGTATGCTACCGGCAAAAGAAAAACAGCCGTTGCAAGAGTATTTTTAAGACCGGGAAAAGGTGAAATAGTCGTTAACGGTAAAACTCCGAAGGAGCATTTCTTTACCGACATTAACACAATGAAGCTGGACAATCCTCTTGAGCTCACAAACAATAAAGGCAAATTCTCCATTCTCATCACCGTTAAAGGCGGCGGAGTCAGCGCACAGGCTGAAGCAGCCAGACACGGAATTGCCAGAGCTCTTGTCAGTTATAATCCTGAAGTAAGATCTGTTCTTAAAAAAGAAGGATTATTGAGAAGAGACGAAAGAATGAAGGAAAGAAAGAAATACGGCCAGAAGGGTGCAAGAGCAAGATTCCAGTTCTCAAAGAGATAATTCGATTCCCTTTTTTGATGTTGATATTTTGTCCCCCTCAATCGTGAGGGGGATTTTTTTTATGAGGTGACAATATGAACAGACCCTATCTTTTCACATCCGAATCAGTTACTGAGGGACATCCTGACAAAGTCGCAGACCAGGTAAGCGATGCTATCCTTGATGCGATAATAAAGGATGACAAAAATGCCAGAGTTGCCTGTGAAACATTTGTTACAACAGGTCTCGTTGTAGTTGGCGGTGAGATCACAACAACTACCTATGCCGATATTCCCGAGATCGTAAGAAACACCATTCTTGAGATCGGCTATCAGGACACAAATATCTGCGGGTTTGACGGACATACCTGCGGAGTTCTTTCAACTATCGATAAACAGTCTCCCGACATTGCTCAGGGCGTTAATTCCGGCGAAGGACTGTTCAAAGAACAGGGTGCCGGCGACCAGGGTATTATGTTCGGTTATGCAACTAACGAAAACGAAGATTTTATGCCTACACCGATAAATCTTGCACATCAGCTTACATACGAACTTGCTAAGAAAAGAAAGAGCGGCGAGATCCCTTTCATTCTCCCGGATGGAAAATCTCAGGTTTCTGTAAAATATGATAACGGCAAACCTGTCGCGGTTGACACAGTTCTTATAAGCACACAGCACCGGGCTGAAGTCGATTACGAAACAATAAAGGAAACTGTTATCGAAAAAGTTATCAAACCCGTCATTCCTTCACATCTTCTTCATGCTGACACGGAGTTTCTGGTCAATCCTACAGGAAAGTTCATAATCGGCGGACCTGTTGCTGATGCAGGACTTACAGGAAGAAAAATAATCGTTGACACTTACGGCGGAATGGGACGTCACGGCGGCGGAGCATTCTCAGGAAAGGACCCGTCTAAAGTTGACAGATCGGCAAGCTACATGGCCAGATACGTTTCCAAGAACATCGTTGCGGCAGGACTTGCGGAAAAATGTGAGATCCAGCTTGCATACGCTATCGGCGTAGCTAAACCTGTTTCTGTCTATGTAAATACTTTCGGAACTTCAAAAATTCCTGAAGCAAATATTGAAAATGCAGTTAAAAAGTGTTTTGACATGAGACCTGCTGCAATTATCGAACAGCTCGATCTCCTCAAACCCGTTTACAAACGTACTGCCTCCTACGGACACTTCGGAAGAGATGGTTTCTCCTGGGATAAGACCGACAGGGTCAACGACCTTAAGAATCTAGTTTAATTAAAGCTCTTCCGCACTGAACTTCACAATAAAAATATCGGTACCGCCTGAATTCTCAATTCCACCGAGATCGCCATCTGTAAATCCTGAAATATAGATGTTTCCATAGCTGTCCATCATGATCGGATATCCCATCTCCATCCCGGAACTTCCAACCAGTTTTGTCCAGATAAGATTTCCGAACTTATCAACTTTCATCAGGAAAAAGTCCATGGAACCGGAATTTTTATATCCGTTAAAATTTCCATTCGAAAAACCTAAAACGTAAAAACCGCTATAACCATCAGAAATTATCGCATTTGATCCGTCCCATTTACCGCTTTTCCAAATTTTCTCAAACTGTAATTCTCCAGCGCTATCAAGCTTTGCAAAATAAGCACCATAATCTTTTATATCGGCATCAACTAATCCACCATCACTAGTTCCGCATAAATAAACATTCGATTGCGAATCCCATTCGATATCAACTGCAGTTTCAGACCCCACACTTCCCCACTGGCTTAACCATAAAAGATTTCCTGAAGTGCTGAACTTTGTCAGAAAACTATCGTAATTTCCACCTGCAAAGCCTGTACCTGCGAGATCCTCTGTTGTAGTTCCCGGCACATAAAGGTCTCCATTATGGTATTTTAAATACCCTGTTGAATTAAACCCTTCAGTACCCCATCGCTCGATCCAAATCCTTGATCCGTTTTTGTCATACTTCGCCACAAACGTTTCCTGAGCTCCCAGTATAAAATCTCCCTCTTGACGAGTATTTATATTTCCTGAGACATAAAGGTTTTCCAAGTTGTCAAAAACCAGTTTCATTCCTATATCATCATTTTCAGTACCAAACTGTTCCACCCAGATCATGTCTCCGTTTTCATCAAGTTTCATCA
>CAZTKP010000042.1:0-14658 GCA_964614215.1 uncultured Spirochaetales bacterium
CCTTAAGCAGATAAGTTTTCCCCACCTGCCTTGCTCCCTGAACAACAAGAGGTTTTCTGTTTTGTGCACTTTTCCATTTAATGAGTGCCTGCATTGCCACTCTTTCCATTCCGCCTCCTTTTTCAACCTTTCCTTGCAGATATTACCAATTTTGGTATTTTTTGCAAGGAGATTTTCACATTTTTGGTATTTTCTGCAATCAAAGCTAATTGTTGAAGATTCTCAATTGTACGAAAATTCCGTACAGTTCATCTTCCCAAATACAAAAATATGAGGTGCTTTGTTCATAAAAAATTGAAAACGTGAAAAGTCCTTCGTTACGAAGAAAAACCACTACATTCCTACTATAATTAATTTAGGCGTTGACATAAAATCACGCAATTATATAATTCATTGACTGGTGATGGTGCACATTATTCATATTTGGAGGTTAGCAAATGAAAAAGGCATTGATTTTATTGATTGTTCTGATGCTCACAGCGTCAGTGACAGCTGTTGAGAAGAATCTTTTCTCAAAGGCAACTGTCAAGACAAGACTGGACATTCCTGTTCTTGTGACCAACCTGAATGTTCCGGTAAAAGAGGACAAAGCGTCCCTTAAAGCTTTTATCCAGAACGATTTCTTTAAAACTTACGGACTCGGAATGAACATTGAGCCTGTTCTTTTCAGAGCAGTGCAGATCGACGGTTCAAAGATCTTTAAGTTCTCACACACCTACAAGGGAATTCCTGTTGAAGGTGTCTACACAACTCTTACTGTTGAGAACGGAAAGATCGACAGAATGGGTAACGGACTTGGAAAGATCGACATAGATGTATCGAAGATGATCTCAAGTGACAAAGCTCTTTTTGCAGCTGCAAAGTTCAGAGGAATGAAAAAGCTGCCGAAGATCCACCATGTTGAAAAGCTTATATCAAGACATTTTGGTCAGTTCGTTCCTGTTTACAAGGTTCGTTTTGCTCCGATCGCTCTTTATGACTCACGCTACGTTGTCGTTAATGCTCTGACAGGAAAAGTAATCAAATCAGGAAATTCAACATATTTTGCTGATGACGATGTTATTGCAGTTGACGATGAAGTTAGTGACGAAGATGCAGTTCCTCCTGTTGAAGCGACAGATATGGCTAAAATGTGGAAGTATAATCCGCTTGTTACCCCGGACCTTGAAGAAGTTGAGCTTCCGTGGGTTGCCCCTGTTGATGATGCTGAACTTGATGAAGAGATGAAAGGTACGCTTACTACTGAAGCTGATGATGAAGGTATAAGAAAGATCAAGGCTTTTAACTGCCCTAACAGTGGTGGAAGTGTAAGTCTTGAGGAAATGATCGGCTATCCCATTACTGTTCCGATGTGCAGTCCGACTCAGCTCGCAAATAAGATCGATAACGGAAGTTTTATCTATGACGACTGTGACGGCGGACATGAGTTCGTTGAAGAGAATATGACAGAGGATAAGATCGACAGATGCGCAGAGATCTCAATGTACTACCATGCTTCAAAGATCTACAAGTATCTCAGAGGACTTTACAAGGATCTCGGACGTGAAGGAAAGTTCTATCTTCAGAATAATGATGCGGAAAGACCTCTTAATGTAATCGGGAACTTCCAGATGCCTGATACAAGTGATCTTCAGGCTCTTATGAGTGGCGAAGCTGCTCTTGTTCCAATGGACAATGCTTTCTTTTCACAGGATAATCCGACTTTCGGTTCACTTCTCGGACAGTTCGGAATAAAAGGCGACCTTCTTGTTTTCGGTCAGGGAACAAAGGCGGATCTCGGATATGACGGCGATGTAGTTTACCATGAGTTCGGTCATGCAACCATTTACACAGCAGGAATTGCAGGAATGGAGTTTACCGACAAATACGGTATGTCAAATGAGCCTGGTTCAGTTCACGAAGGAACAGCAGATACTTTTGCTTTCCTGATGACAGACAACAGCTGCACAGGTGAGTATGCTTCAAAAGGCTTCGTGGATATGGCCGCAGCAATGGGCGGAACTATCGAAATGGATAAAGAAGGTGATTTCTACTGTATGAGAACAGCTCTTAATGAATATACCGTTTTCGAGGATTTCATTGCGGAAGTTCATTGGGACGGACAGCCTCTTCTTGCTGCCAACTGGAGTATTTATCAGCTCATGAAGGGTGAGGATACAGATACACAGACACACAGAGATAACTATACGAAACTTGTAATGAAAACTCTGTACGCGATAGGTGACAGCGATGCATCTTTTAAACTCTGGGCTGACACTTTTATGGCCGAAGTTGAAAAAGATGATGTCTACAAAGGAAAGAAAGCCGAGATCGAAAAGATCCTGACCGACAGAAATTTCTTCGAGGAGAAAAGAGCAAGGTCAGCGAATAAAACTATCAAAGAAAGTTATATCGCTGCAGCTGCGGCCGCTGAAGGAAGTGAAGATCCCATGGGTGGAATGACCGGCGGCAGCGGAATTACGATCACTGAAGATGATGAAGAGGTCAATGTAGCTCCATCTTATCTTCAGTTCTATTACGATGTTCCTGAAGATGCTGAAAAAACAGGGATAAAGATCTCAATGAGCGTAACAGCTGACAGTGGAAGTTCCATGCTTCCCACAGGTGGATCGGCTGATCCTGAAGTTAGACTCTTTATAAGAAAAGGTGCTCCGGTGGAATATATCTATGATGCTGAGAACGATAAAGTTATAGTTGAGAAAGACGCAACGATTGAAAAAGGCGGAAGCGGCTCACTGCATACTTTTGAGATAGCTGATGTGGAAAAAGGCGCAAGATACTACTTCCAGGCAGTTAACTATGCAGCGGCATCGGGTGTGCTTAGATCTATCGAGGTTAAAGGTGAGGATGTTGAAGCCGAAGTGGAAGATAGTGATGCCACAGATGAGGATGCTGACAGCGGTAATGCTGAAGAGATCCCTGATGATGAGGGAAGTACAGAGAAAAAGAGTTCTTCAGGTTGTTCCCTTACTTTATAAAAACTCCTAAGTAACAAAAGTTCCTGAATAAATTAATCCTTGAAAGTTTTTTATCACAGAGTACTATAATTATAAGTTGTGTGCTGTAATCACAAAAATTGGAGGCAGAAGTGAAAAAACTCTTATTTTTACTTGTCATTTTTCTGTTATTTTCCGGTTGCGGAATAGATGATGACGAATGTTTATCGGATGATGACTGTGGGGAAGGATTTACGTGTAACGTTGACACAGGGGAGTGTGAACCTGAGGTGTCAGAGACTGGCGACAACGGAGAGGAAGCCGCAAACGATGAGGCAGGGTCCGGAAATGATGATGAATCAGGGTCGGATTCTTCAGAGAAACCGGATATTGATGAGCAATCGATCTATGTTGAATGTACTCCGGGAGATACAAAGGAATGCTATGAAGGACCAAGTAACTCCAAGGGTGTCGGTATCTGTATGGCAGGTGTCGCTACATGCGTCGTTGACGGAACAGACTGGAGCGAATGTGTCGGTCAGATACTTCCGCAGGCAGAGATCTGCGGAGACGGGATCGATCAGAACTGTGACGGAGTGGATGCAACGCCGGAAAACGTCGTAGATATTGATGGTGACGGTTTTACTTACTGCGAAGGTGACTGCTGTGAGACCAACTGGGAATGTCCCGAACCGACAAGAGCCGGGCCGGCATCATTTGAAGTGCCCGGAAACAGCGTAGATGATAACTGTAACGGTGAAATAGATGAGGCCGAGTCCTGTGACTCAGGTATAGCCGGAGATTCAAAAGATCCTGTCGATCTTGCAAAATCAATGGGAATTTGTCCTGTTACTGAAACTAGAGGATATGGACTTGTGACAGCGGAAATTCTTTTTCCTGATGAAACAACTGAGAGTCAGAACTTTGACCTCAGTACAGGTGACGGAACGGTAAGTTGCGGAGGAACGCCTCCCAACCCTGATTCTTATGCGGTGCTTTCAAAATTCGGAAATGTTATTACTCCGAGGGAAGGGAGCAGCTTTGTTATGCTTGCTAACGGTTTTGCCGCAGATCCCATTCCTGATCCGGGAACACAGGCCAACGGACTCAGTTCTGAACAGATGTGCACACGGTCGAATGCTCCCGCTGACTGGTATCAGGCAAATGGAAGCCAGTTTCCTGATTCTCCCGGATGCGGAGGTTTGATCAGTACCGGGGATCCCGGCAAGGAGCCGCTGAACGATCCCGTCATGCTTAAACTGAAGCTGAAAGTTCCCAACAATGCGAGCTCTTTCAGTTTTGATATTTACTTCTTCAGTCGTGAATTTCCGGAATACGTCTGTCAGTATAACGACTTCTTCGTTGCGCTTCTTGACTCTACCTTCACATCAACCGACATGAATCTTCAGAATCCTCTTGACAAGAATCTTGCAATGGATGAAAACAAGAATCCTGTCGGTATAAACCTCGCAAAGTCAGGCCTTTTTAGGGTTTGCTGTAACGGTGGAATAATCCAGTGCGGATACGATCCGATGAACAATTATTCTCAATACTGTACATTGGGACCCGGAGATCTTGATGGAACTGGACTTTACGGTTCAAGCAAGGAAGGAGGCACAGGATGGCTTGTTACAAGAGGGAACGTTGTCGAAGGTGAGGAGATCACTTTAAGACTGGCCATCTGGGATGCACTTGATCACATACTTGATTCAGAAGTGATAGTTGACAATTTTCAGTGGCACGAATCTGCGCAGAAACCCGGAACAGGCGATAAGTAATTCTCACAAAGTTCATAAAATAAAAAAACGCCCCCTTGCGGGGGCATTTATTTCTTCGAAAGGTTTGCTCCGGGGATCTTTAGTAATGGAGCCCCGGAAGGCTTTGTTGGATTGAAGTTAATACAGTGTTGGTGTTGTAAGAATGCCGAAACGGCACTGTGAACGATACTTAGAAGAGCAACCCTTTCTTTTTTCATCTTTAAATGAACTCGACAAAGTATATGCAAATAGCGTGCCAAAGTCTTTTTGGGGTGAAAAGGCACTAACTCTCTGAAATTGTTTGACTAAAAACTTGAAATAATGAAAAAAAGGCTATTCTGCAGTTAAAATTTTATTAAGAAAAATTTCATGTAAACATGATGTGTAAACTAAAGATGACAGTTTCTACCAGATCACGATATAGCTTGTGAGTGGGATTTCAGCTCTATATCCATCGGGATTTGTAACAACAGGTTCATAGATCTCTCCGTCGAGCAGAGCCCTGTACGAGAAAGTGTTAGCTCCAGTTATCACTTTGTCCGTAATGTCGATATTTATCAGTTTGACATCCTGTCCCGGACACCATCCTGCTCTTCCAAAAGGCCAGGAGCCTGACTGGTTAGGAATAACGCCTTCATTTACAAGATCAAAACATCCGCGATCTGTACCTGCATTGTCAAAATCTATTTCAAAGTCAGTTCCGTTTACATTAAAGATCGATTCGAACTTACAGAATTCAGCGCAGTTTGCCTGTTCAGAGCCGTTCCCGTGACCTGTGATATAGGCGCTGATAAAAACTTTTTTAGCTGTTGACGGTACATCGAGGTTGATCTCCTCAAAATTTGAGTTGTACTCCTCGTTGAACTGAGTCGTCCCGTTGTAAAGTTCGTGTATCTCGATTGGGTGAGAACTTTCTTCGTCAGGGATGAAAAGAAAGTCGAGGTAGTTGGTGTACTGGTCTCCCGCAACGGAAAATCTGAATTTATTTTTGCTGTTCTGTTTAATGAGAGGGATCAGAGGAGTTATGTCCGTAACCCATTTTCCACTTCTTCCGTAGGATGTTATCCACCTGCCGATCTCAATGTCGCAGATGTCGGAATCAGTATTCTCACAAAGATGAAGATGCTGTATCCTATCCCACTCGCAGGCTGCTGCATCATCGCATACCTGAGTTAGTTCTATGAAGAGCTTTCCTTTTGTCAACTCAGGGAAGTCAGCCTCGAAGAACAGTTCTTTGCCCCAACCCTCTTCCGGAAAAGGAACACCGTCAATACCTTTGATCCTTACAGCATTTTCATTTTTGGAAAAATTTTTCTCAAGGTCATACTCAAAGTTGTAGTATTCAGCTTCCTTGTAGACAAACTCGAACTGAAGGTCCATGGAAGACGATGCCCAGCTGTGAAAAAGACCGCCTTTCCTGAGTTTCTGGAATCTGTCTATTCCGAGAAAAAAGTCCGAAGTGTTTTCAAGCCACTCACTTATCCATGAGTCAAATTCGTTAACAGGTTTTGAAGCCAGATGTATCCGCTCCTTTATTTTTGATCCCCCGATGGTGTAGGCAGTTTCAAGATTTGCTTTAAGCTGGTCCATACGCTCATTAAAAGTATCCTGGATGGCATCTATAAGAAAGAAGTAGTGAACATTGGTCGGAGATTTTTCGACAAACTTTATGAGATCTGTTTTCCAGATAGCAGTACTCTGAGTATTCGAAGGGCGGTAGATTATGAATATGTATGTTTCATCTTTACTTCTGTTCTCGGAGAAAACCCAGTCACCATTTTCAGTCGGTATCGTGAAATCTCCGGCAGTATCTCCATAGTTGGTCCCGTAGGGTCCGTCAAGAAAATCGGGACTTGTGGAAGAAGCTGTATCGTCATCATCGGCTGAAGTGTCACTGCTGTCTTCATCTGTTGTTTCGATGTCGTTATCTAAACTGCTGTTATCATTTTCATCGTCGCTGCTGTTCTTGTCTGAACCGCAGGAAATAAATACAACTATAGAAAGAAAGAAAATGAATTTTTTCATGATTTCACCTGTAAAAATATGAATTTATAGCGAAATTACTGCACATCCGCCGGAGCTTCCGGAGCCTTCTTTTACACAGTAGGCGGAACATCCGTCACCATCGACGAGGTTTCCGTCATCACACTGTTCTCCTATGTCAAGGATACCGTCTCCGCATTTCTTTGATGAAGCAGTGTTTCCGGTGTCACCTGAGTCACTTGTGTCCCCTGTGTTGCCTGTGTTTCCTGTATTTCCAGTATTGCCGCTGTCACCGGCGTCATAGCATTTTGATTTGTCCCATCCTGAGCAGTCGCTGAGACAGGTTACGTTGCCGTCGGGTGGAACTCCTGCAAAATCACTGCATGGAAGAGTCTCTCCGTCGCAGACTTCATCTGAATCAACATTGTTGTTTCCGCAGAGGTCTCCGCCGCCGCCTTCGCAGGTCGAGGTGTCATATCCCCTACAGTCATCTCTGCAGTATGCAACACCATCGGTAAAGCTGCTGTCTATCATTGTACATGGTCTGTATCCGCCGTCACAAACTTCATCGCCTTCTTTCATATCGTTTCCGCATGAAGCAGTAACTTCTGTCCCTTCAGGTAGAATTTTTTCTGAAATACATTCATATCCGGATCTTACTTCGTTGTAATCACACTGTGCTATGCATTTTCCTTCGTAACATTCAACTCCGGCACTGTTGTTGTAGCAATCTGATTTTGTTTCACATTCAGCAGAACAGTATCCGCCGTCCCATCCTTCATCTGTAATACAGTTGGGTGTTTCGGCCGTATTTAGACAGTCATCATTGGATGAGCACGCATCTCCAGCTTTTCCTATTCCGCCTGTGCTGCATTCGTTGTCGACAGTTCCGTCACAATCGTCATCACGGTCATATCCGTCGCCGAAACAGAGATCTATATCCGCAGTCGGAACACATGCGCCGCACGTGCCGTCCTTGGCTCCGTTAACCATTGCATTTGTATCGACAATTCCGAAACCGTAGCAGGGAGAATGTTCTTTTGAACCGCTTGCAAGCCATTCGTCAGTCTGTACTGTCCAACCACCTTTTGAGCATGTCTTGGATGTTTTAGCAGCCGAAGCTTTTGCACAGTTCATGATCCCTGAAAAAGTAAGGTCAGGGTTTGCGGCTATCATCAACGCTACTGCTCCGGCTGAAACCGGTGTGGCGGCACTTGTTCCGGCAAAAACGCTTGTATAGTTAAGATCACTTAAACTGTCACCGTCATATCCGGTAGAATAGTTATATCCGTATGATCCCTGAATATCGGTTGTATAAGCGCCTGCACCTGCACTGAGGTCGACTTCTGTTCCGAAATTTGAGTAGCTGGCCATTGTTGAAGAAGATTCA
This sequence comes from uncultured Spirochaetales bacterium, assembly GCA_964614215.1. Taxonomy (GTDB): domain Bacteria; phylum UBP6; class UBA1177; order UBA1177; family UBA1177; genus CAZTKP01. The sequence continues at coordinate 8,067 of CAZTKP010000042.1, forward strand.
AGTGCACTGATGGTCAGCATGTCATTATCTGCAAGAAAACCTTGATAGGAAGTATTACATCCGTCATTTCCTGCTGCCCACAGGAAGACAGTTCCTTTTCCGCCACGTCCGTTAGTTCTTCCATAGTCAACTGCGGAAGACTGGTTGCTGTCAGCAGGCGAGGAGATACAGTTGCCGTAGTTATCAGTTCCCTGAGGTCCCCAGCTGTTGTTAACTACCCACGCTCCCTGATCGACAGCGTATTCGAGAGCATTCTTTATTGTTGTCGGATAAAGATAGGATCCTATTAATCTGATAGGAATAATAGGGCAGCCCCAGCAGACACCGGCAACTCCTGTTCCATTATTCCCTTTTGCTCCGGCAAGTCCTGCGCATGAGGTTCCGTGAGGCACTCCCTGATGGTCATCATTGTAAATGTCGGGACTCGGATCGCTGTCATTAGAGATGTAGTCGTATCCTGAAAGTACGTTGAGGTCAGGATGAGACATGTCCACACCGCTATCGACAATAGCTATCTTGGCGTTGGAACTTTCGCCTGTTTCAGTGTCCCATGCATACTGAGCAAGGATCTGGGGAAGGTGCCATTGACTTGAATACAGAGGGTCGTTCGGAGTAGTTGATTTGGTTTCATAGTACCAGAACCAGTTTGGCTGAGCCCATCTGACAAGATCCTTTTCAACTAGTTTGTTAGCTATTGCAAAAGGATCTGATCCGGTAGGAAGTTTGACAGTAAAGAAATCCGGATCTCTTTCTGAAGTTTCAACTATTTCGAGGTTGAAAAGATCAAGAATTTCCTCTCTTTTCTCAGTGCTCATGTGTTTTGAGAACTGAAGGTTCATCATTCCGTCAAGCACAAAAGGCCTCTGCGCATGGTATGTAACGACAGGCCATGCAGGGATATCATTCTCTGCCAGCAGATTTCTCAGCTTTATCCAGGATTTTCTGTCATTTTCGTCGATCATTACCTTATGTGATTTCACATGCATGTGTGAAAAATCAACGTCTTTGATGACGTTTGTCAGAAGTACGCCGTCCATTTTAATGCTGCTTAGTCTGTTTAAGTTGACACTGTGAGGAATGGATATCCTGTTGTACTGCTGCAGCAGGTACTGAGGCTTTCCCTGAAAATAATAAAAAGTATCGTACTTATAATTGTTAAAAGTAACAACCTCACCCAGTTTCGGTTTTTTGAGATCCGATGCGTGGATTAGAAAAAACGTACAGGAGAGCATAATCGTGATGAATAAAAACAGCTTTCTGATCATTAAAGAACCTCCGCAAATATTTTAATTTAATAACTTCAATAAACACCAAAACAACCTGAAACTTCAGCAATTAATGTTCCTGACTTTTTTTGTTAATTATTTCAGGCCACAGCAAAAGAGCTAACATTCAATTATACACAATCCCTATTAAAATCAAGCGCTAATTGAGATACGACAGTTTTTTTTTGCTTGACAGAAGAGGACGGACGGGTAAAATCCGCGGGTGTTATTCGATTTTTGGTTTAATGCCATTTTACAATTTTGGAGGTAATGTAATGAAAAAAGTTTTACTAGCTGTAATGGCTGTCATGGCTATTTTTGCTTTCACAAGCTGTGGAGAAGATGAAGTTTCTGCTTGTACAGCAGGTGAGTACAAATGTTTTCAGGATGCTTCACACATTTGTGAGGACGGTGTATGGAAAAAGGTTGAAGATTGTGGAGCAGGACAGTGTAATGAAGCTACCGGAAAGTGTGGCGGAGAAAGTGGTGACACAGGTGATACTGGCAACACAGGCAACACAGGTGACACAGGCAACACAGGTGACACAGGTAATACTGGCGATACTGGCAACACAGGTGACACAGGTAATACTGGCAACACCGGTGATACAGGTGATACAGCAGCAGGATGTGAAGATATCTTCATCTGTATGAACGGTTGCAGCGATGGCGACGAGGCTTGCATGCAGGCTTGTTACGATGCCGGAAGTGCTCAGGGACAGGCTGACTATAATGCATGGGCAACATGCTTCAACGCTAACTGCGCAAGTGATACAACTGCACAGTGTTCAGTTGATAACTGTCCTACTGAGTCAGAAAAATGTGGAATTTCAGCTGGTGAAGAAGGAGATCCTAGCTATAAATCTCCTTACGGAAGTGCAAACCTTACAGGTAACTTCACATACATCCTTACAAATGAGACCCAGCTTGAACAGACCATGATTGTAATGGATTACTTTGCAAAGGGAACTCTTGGAAACGGAACGATCGAAGCTACGGGCGCAGAAGGCGCATACAGCTACTCTGCTTATATAGAAGATTCTTCAGGAAATATTCTTCAGATAGTACAGACTCCTTATGCTAATCAGGGACAGACAACTCTTAATCCCCTTGCTTTTCTTATAATTCCTGCTGATGCTTCTCCGGGAACTCTCAAGATGGGACTTACACAGGACGATACAGTTCAGATGTTTGTTGTTGATACAGATGCATCAGGAAACGTAAGCTGTTACCACGCATTCGGTATCGGTGATATTAACCTTACAGGAATCAACACTGCTGCAGGCGCAGCCGGAAACGTTGGTTTCACAGGAACAGTTGAGCTTTACAGCCCGAAAAACTGCCCGCTTTACGGTGGCGACATTTCAGGTGACCTTGGTGTAACTGTTTGTCCGGCTAGATAATTCTTATCTGCTGAATTTTATGCCCCGGCTCCGGCCGGGGTTTTTTTTTGTCATTTAAATTCTTTTATGTAATATCTCTAGCGAGAAAACTGTTTAATAAGTTATCAGGGAGAATCATTTTGAAAAAGATCTTACTTGCTTTTTTTATCTTAGCACTTTTAGCTTCATGTAAGTTTTCAGGGACGACTTCAGCGTCTCAGGACGTGATGCCTGAGGGATTTAGGGGTAACCTCGAAGGACTTGTTGTCGGTATCCCCAGACCCCAGGGTTCAGGCCTTTCAGAGGTAAGGACAGTGTTTTCAACTGATGAGGTGAAACATGCTGTAAGAGGTTTCTGGATCTCAAAACCGGGTGGTAAAAAAGTGGATGCGCATTTTATCTGGTTTGATCCTGAGGGTAAAGTCGCATATGAAAAGATATTTAATATTGATCCGACATGGAAGAGGACGACCATTCATTACAGAGGGCAGGCTCCTTTAAAAGCCGGAGATTGGAAAATTGCGGTTAAGGTCAATGATGAATATCTGGGCAAAATAGACTTCAAGGTGGTCAGAGATTCATCGAAGATACCTCTTAAGGCTCAGATAAAAGCTTTTAAATCAGAACAGATCACGATCAACGAAGCTCATTTTCTTGCCGAAAAACTTAGAGACTATGCTGACGGAAAGATAGATAAGGAAAGTCTTATAAAAGATATTCCTGAAAATATGGCGGCAAGAAAGGTAGGCCTTGCCGTAAGCGTTTTCAGAAATGGAGAACTCAAAGACATAGCTTTCTCTTCAGCAAAGGAACTTACATCTTCAGTAAAAGGGATAATTTCCATGATAAAACCGGCCAAAGAGGGTGGCGCTTCTGTAGAGCTGAGCATAATCCATTCAGGAATAAAGATATCTCCATCCAAACATGTTGTGACTACGAAAATGAGACAGAATATGGGTTTTTCCGTAAATAAAAATGGAAAGACAGCAGCGATACTGCCGACTCAGATCGCAAGAAAGCAGTATGGAGATGCCACAACTCTTCTGAGACAGCTTTCAATAGATGCGGGAATGGGAGAGGATGGATGGAAAGGCGCTGAACTGACAGCTTTTATGACACAGGACTTTGTGCTGGCTAAGGATATGACAGAAACAAAGGAGCTTGCATATTCAAGAACGGTCGTTCCCATTGATTCGGTAACTAGAGATGATATGGTGAAGAGTGTCGATCTGGCAATAGACTGGTATCTGAAGAATCAGCTTTCCGACGGCAGGTATATGTACACATTCTTTCCGTCAAAGGATTTTGAACCTAACGATGACTGGGCTCTGAGAAATCTTAACGGTATTTTTGTTCTTGCAGAAATCGCAAAGGATAAGAACAATGAGAAACTTCTTGCCAGTGTTAGGAAAGTTATTGAGACTTTCAGAGAGGCTCTTGTTGAGAAAGAAGGAATAAAGTATCTTGACTGGAAAAAACACAGACCTGTTTCAAGTATCGCCGGGACTGCTTTTCTTCTCGGTGCCATGGTTGCGCTTAATATTCCTGATTATAAGGACGATATGAGAAAGATGGCGGATGCCATTATTTCTCTGCAGGAAGATAATGGAAAGTTGAAAACTGATTTTTACAGACCTCTCAGAGATATTGACCAGCTTTACTATCCGGGAGAGACGTTGCTCGCTATGATCCGTTACTACAAACTTTCTAAGTATGAGCCTGCAAAGAAGATGGTGGAGAAAGCTTTCCCGTTCTATCTTGAGTTCTGGGATGACAATAAGGACGGCCCATTTGTTCCTTGGCAGATAAGAGCATATCAGGAACTTTATCAGGTTTCTCCCGAAAAGAAGTATGCGGACTATGTTTTTGATCTTATGGACTGGATGATAAAACGTTATAAACCTGTAACGGCTGAAGCCGGTCCGGGAAGAGAAGGTGCCTTTTCGACTCAGTTCGCTTCAACGGCAGTTTATTCTGAAGGTCTTTCACAGGCTTATGCTCTTGCACTTGAAGTCAAAGATAAAAAACGCATAAAACTTTATGGAAAGACACTGAAAGGAACTCTTGGCTATCTTCTTGGACTTCAGTTTAAGAAGGAAGACACATACTGGATAAAAAGGCCTGAAAAAGTAATAGGTGCAACCGCTTTAAGACCTGACATCAATGAACTGAGGCTCGATGCGACATACCATGCTATTTCAGCTATTCATTATTCCACGAAGCTTATGAGTGAAAAGCACTGGAACTCAATTGTGAGGTAGAAAATGCGTCTTTTTGACAGGAATGAACTGAAACTCAGGGCGGAAAGATTTGCTAAGCAGCTTACAAGATTCAGTGTCGACACAGCTGTAATAACGTCGAATATGGATCTTTTCTATTTTACGGGATCTGTTCAGAAGGGCACTTTTGTGGTCAATTCTTCGGGGGAGACCGCGTATTTTGTCAAGAAGAACTTCGAAAGAGCTCAGAAGGAATCTGCTCTTGATGTAATGCCCTGGGATACCGAAGATATAAAGAAAACAATTCAGGGGACATGGGCTGTGCCTATGGATATTACGACTCTGGCGGAACATGTGTTTCTGAAAAAAAAGCTCGGTCTAAGTAGTGATGCTGCCGACTGTTCTCTGCCGCTTGCTCTGACAAAGATGAAAAAATCTGATCTTGAGATCGACCTGATGAAAAAAGCGGCGGACATCAATATTAAGGTCATGAACCATGCCAAAAACGTTTTTGTAAAGGGAATGACCGACATTGAGATGCAGGCTGAGATAGAGTCCTATGCAAAAAGGCAGTGCGGTCATCAGGGACTTTTCTGGGTTAGAGGAGCCAACATGGAGGCTTCGATGGGGCTTGTCGTTACAGGCACATCAGCCTTAGAGCCAACCTATACGGATTTTCCTATCGGAGGAGAAGGCCTTTCTCCGGCTGTTGCTCAGGGCGCTGCCGGGAAAAAGATCACAGATAGTTTTGTGATCGATTTTATAGGTTCAAGTTACGGATACTGTGCCGACAGCACCAGAACTTTCTTTATAGGTGATCCTGATAAGAAAATTGCTCAGACTTATACTGAATTGAACGAACTTCTTTCTATGATCGTTGAAAAAACGGTTCCGGGAATTACCGGCGAAGAGGTCTACAGCTTTGCGATGGAGCAGGTCGAAAAGAAAAGCTGGAAGGACAATTTCATGGGCTACCATCAGAAAGTGAAGTTCATAGCTCACGGAATAGGAACTGAGGTGAATCAGCTTCCCGTTATGGCTCCCAGGCAGAAAATACCTTATGAGAACGGGATGTGTATTGCGATCGAACCGAAGATCTTTCTTCCTGATCTGGGTGTTGTCGGAATAGAGAACACCTACCTTATGAAAGACGGACATCTTGAATCTCTTACAGGGTGCTGTCAGAATATTGACGACTATATAATAAAATAAACATGGAATTTAAAAGTCCTGTTGACGGTTTAAAGATCGATTTTTCGGTCTATGAAGCTGAAAATGAAAAGGTCAGGATGCTCTTTCTTACAGGAAGGGCTGAATATTACAGAAAATACGAATTTCTGTTCACAATGCTTAACGATGAAGGGATCACTGTCTATGCGATGGACCACCGGGGTCAGGGACATAGCGGCAGAATGCTCAAAGATCCCCAGGTGGGTCATGTGGAGAAATTCTCTCATTTTGTTGATGATGCTGAATTTTTTTTAACGAACTATGTTCTCAAAGATAAAGATGAGCATGTTCCGGTTCTTAGTCTTTCCCATTCAATGGGAGGAGCTGTCTCTATCCTTCTTGGCTTAAGGAAAGATTATTTTAATAAAATGGTCTTCACGTCTCCGATGTGGGGAATAAACACTGGCCTGATAGGTAATAGTTTAGCGTGCCTGATAAGCAGGATATCCTGTTCTATCGGTAAAGCTGATGATTTTGTTATAGGTACAGGTCCTGA
>CAZTKP010000042.1:14758-16302 GCA_964614215.1 uncultured Spirochaetales bacterium
GAAAATTGTTGTTGAAGGTGCTTTTCACGAGCTTTTAAACGAATCTGAAGAGATCTTTGAAAAAGTGTTCTCCCAAATGATTTCATTTGTGAAAAAATGATAGAAATATCTGTCTTTTTATTGAAATAGTAGTGTTTTTATTTTATATCTTAACGCAAACTTAACAGTTTGTTGACTGAAAATTAACGTAAAACTAATTTACAGGTTGCGGAGAGTTTAAAGATGGACTGGAAAACGATTGTGTTTCAGGTGTTCGGCGGTCTCGGTCTTTTTCTCATGGGTATGAAGATCATGAGCGAAGGTATGCAGAAGGCAGCCGGAGAAAGATTGAGGAAGATACTCAGGATTCTCACATCGAACCGTTTTATCGGTGTGCTTGTCGGATTTGTAATTACTGCGATCATTCAGTCAAGCAGCGCGACGAGTGTTATGGTCGTCGGTTTTGTCAATGCGACTTTGATGACCGTTCAGCAGGCGATAGTCGTTGAGCTTGGAGCAGCTGTCGGTACAACGGTTACGGGCTGGATAGTTTCCCTTGATGTAACTGCATGGTCAATGCCGATGATAGGCATCGGTGTTTTTGTAAGATTTTTCTCTAAAGATCAGACAAAACAGTATTTTGGAGAGGTTCTTTTCGGATTCGGAATACTGTTTCTGGGTATGTCGGCTATGAAGGATGGGTTTGCGCCTCTCAAACATAGTGAAGAATTCATTAATCTTTTCAGGAGTATAGATGGAAAGACCTATGGTTCGGTCATTCTCGGTGTTCTTGTCGGAACTATCACAACAGCAATAGTTCAGTCAAGTAGTGCCGTAGTGGGGATCACAATAGCTCTGGCTTCCCAGGGACTGATAAACTTTGACGGTGGTCTCGCGATAGTAATGGGAAGTAACATCGGAACAACGATAACAGGGATTCTGGCAAGTATCGGCGGTTCTACAAATGCAAAACGTGCCGCACTTGCCCAGACTCTTTTCAAATTTTTCGGTGTCCTGATAATGCTGACGGTCTTTTATCCATTCCGTGATCTGGTCGACTGGATCACTCCTAAATCTGCTGTAGAGAACATAATGGTTCACATTGCGATGGGACATACGATATTTAACATACTTAACCTCGTTGTTTTTCTTCCTGCTGTGCCTATTCTTGCAAAGATCGTTACAACTATTTTCCCGGACAGAAAATCAGAGGTCTACGGTCTTCCTGAAAGCTTTGTAAACATTGACTACAACCTTATTGAGACACCTTCAATGGGAATTCTCGAGTCTGAAAAGGAACTGGTTGTTATGGCAGGCCTTGTCAGGGAGAATCTGGAACTGCTGCGAAAAATGTCGCTGAACGATAAGAACGGCTCGGAAAAGGTATGTGAAACAATAATGAAAAATGAGGACAGAATAGATAAGTATCAGTTCTTTATAACAAAGTTTCTCGTCACTCTTTCGTCAAGAGCTCTAGCCGTACATGATGCTTCAAAGGTGGGGAACTACATCAGTCTGGCTCATAATCTGGAAAAAATTGCGGACTATGCTGAGCATATTGCCGC
>CAZTKP010000042.1:16402-17986 GCA_964614215.1 uncultured Spirochaetales bacterium
GCCGCAATCCATTTTATTGATATCCTTAATAATTTCGATGCAATGAGATCCGACAACTTTAATATCGCAGAAGTGGTTTCCGGTAGGAAATAAAATCACCCAAGAGCAGAAAACTAATCCAATCTTAACGTTAAATTAACATTATTATTTAATGTGTAACTGACGTTGTTCTTAATTATCTGTGGAGATATTAATGGATTGGAAAGAAGTCTTTTTTCAGGTCTTCGGTGGACTGGGTCTTTTCCTTATGGGAATGAAGATCATGAGCGAAGGAATGCAGAAAGTTGCAGGGGATGGCCTTAAACGTCTGCTCAACCTTCTCACCGCTAACAGGTTCATTGCCGTTTTTGTAGGTTTTCTTGTTACTGCTATCATTCAGTCGAGTTCTGCAACAACTGTTATGACTGTAGGTTTTGTAAATGCCGGCCTGATGAAACTTACACAGGCTATCGGTATTGTTCTCGGAGCTAATATCGGAACAACTGTTACTGGATGGATCGTTGCACTTCCTATCGTTAAGTATGCACTTCCTTTTATCGGATTTGGAGTAGGGCTGAGGTTCTTTTCAAAAAGTCAGAAGTGGAGATATATCGGTGAGATAACATTTGGATTCGGTATTCTTTTCCTCGGTATGACAACTATGAAAGACGGTTTTAAACCGCTTCGTTCATCTCAGGAGTTCATAGATCTTTTCATGCTCGTTGACGGTCACAATTATCTCTACATTATTCTCGGTGTTCTTGTCGGAACCATCACAACTGTTATTGTCCAGTCTTCTTCAGCAACTATCGGTATTACTATAGCACTTGCTTCTCAGGGTCTGCTCAATTTTGAAGGTGCTGCCTCACTGGTTCTCGGTGACAATATCGGAACGACGATCACGGCTATTCTCGCAAGTATAGGAGCAAATCACCATGCCAAAAGAGCTGCACTTGCCCACACGATGTTCAATACTCTCGGTGTGCTGATAATTCTTGTTCTGTTCCATCCTTTCTCTCTGCTGATAGAATCACTTGTCCCCGGAGTGGCGGATATGACTATCAAGACTGCCGAGCAGGCGGCTAAGCATGGAATGGAAGTCGGGGCAAAACCCTTCATTGCCCAGCATATCGCTATGTTCCACTCAGTTTTTAATATAACCAACGTTATCATATTTATTCCTCTTGTAGGATTTTTGGCCAAAGTAGTGTCAAAGATCATTCCAGAGCCGAAAACAAAACAGAAGAAAGGTGCATTCCAGTTCTCGCACATTCATTACGGACTTATTGACACTCCTTCCATCGGTATAGCTGAATCAGAGAAAGAGCTTATAGCAATGGCGAACCGTGTTAAGAAGAATGATACCAGAGTTATGGACCTTCTAAATGAAAAGCGTTCCATCACGGATGTTTTCAAGAAAGTTGAAAGAAATGAAGATCTTATTGATGAATACAGGAATATGATAACCGAGTTTCTGCTTTCACTTTCTCAGAGGTCTCTTTCCGAAAGGGATGCCAATATTGTCGGTAACTATATTACAGCTGCGGCAAATCTGGAAAAATACGCGGACTACCTTTTCAATATTGCTGTTCAGTACAAAAAGTT
>CAZTKP010000043.1:0-17972 GCA_964614215.1 uncultured Spirochaetales bacterium
TTAAATTCAACTCTGAATCCACGGTTTACACGGTAATTTCCATTGTCATCAACCCATGGAACTCTGAAGAGAACAGTTCTTTCGGGCTCAGTGATTCTTTCAAGGATGTTCCTGGCCTTATACTTAGGCTCTTTTTCAATGACAACATCCAGAGATTCAAGAACTTCCTCAACTGCCTGAAGGAACTCTTTTTCCCAGTAGTAACGGGTTTTTAAACTTTCAAGGACGGAACTTGTGTAACTGTTCATCTTACCCTCCGAAATAAAAAAGGTATTAATGTTGTAAAACTGTCGATAATGAATGAACCATTCATCGACAACTTATAACGCCATAGAATCTGGGAAGTCAAGCTAAAAAGTCACAATTTTTGAGACAAAATAAAAAAAAGTAAAAAAAATGAAAAATATTAATAAAATGGACACGTTTTTGTTACTTAATGTGCATGAGAGCTGTTGCGATGAAAAATAAAGTTTTAAAGCTCAATGAAATGAACGACTTAGATCTTCTGGGCCTTGCCGTCGAGGAAAAGGACCAGAGAGCATGGTCAGAGCTCATTGGTCGGTATTACAGCAAAGTCTCCGCCACCGTTCACCGTATTTTCGGTTACGGAAACGAGGCAGAGGACATTGTGCAGGAGGTTTTTATGGAACTGGCAAAATCAGTAAAGAATTTCAGAGGAGATTCCTCATTTTCGACATTTCTTTACAGAATATCCGTAAACACTTCCTACAGGTACATTAAAAGGAAAACCTCCAAAGATGTTGTATCCGATTCAATAGATTTTCTGGCAAACATGTTCGTTACTAAGAACGATGAGGGTTTTTCCCTTGAACAGCAGGATAGAGCTGTCATGCTCAATAACGCTATGAAAAGCCTTTCACCGGAAAAACGTGTCGCACTTGTACTTTTTGAAGTTGAAGGACTTACTCTGAATGAAATATCCGAGATACTGAAGATCCCGTTGCAAACTGTCTGGTCCAGAGTCTACAACGGAAGAAAGGATTTGTTTAACAAGCTATCAGGAAGCCTGAGCAGATAAATGAGGTGAAGTTATGAAGAACTCTAAACATTTGAAATTCGATGAGGTTGTCGCCCTTCTGGAAAAAAGATGGGAACTCCTGCCTGAAACAATGGACCACATATCCAGTTGTGATCAGTGCAGTGAGCTTATCTTTGAAGTACAGGAAATGACATCACTTATCAAGGCAGGAAGTAACATCAGCCATATTCCGGATGCGGAAAGAATAGAAAATATCGCATCCCGGTCTTTTGCTCTGCTGCATGAGAACGTTGAAAATGCTGAACATGAGGAAAGCGTTCTTGACAGTGTCATATCTTTTGTGCGTAACTGGATAAAACCTATAGCCATCGCTGGTGCTGCGGCTGCCGTTGCAGTGGTGATCTATAGTACGAACAGTGTCGACAAAAATACTTCTGATAAGATAGCGGACAACAAAAAGATCGAAAAGGAGGAACAGAAAAAAGTTGCAGCTCCTGAAACTGAAAAGCTTTTCAAGGAAAAAGGCATTAAAAAGGCAGGACTCGTATTCAAATCCGCCATAGCTAAAATCGAGACCATTAAACCCACATACTTCGACTCGGTCTCAGACAGCGAAGTTGTTATGAAACAGGGAAAGGCCAAGTTTGATGTTGTTCCCGGCAACGATTTCAGAATAAACGTGAACGACAGTTTCATAGTTAGAGTTCTCGGAACGTCCTTTGTCGTTGATCTTAACGATAGTGACTTCTCAGTTAAGGTATATGAAGGTCTCGTCGAAGTCATTAATAAGAGCGATGACTCCGTAGTTTCTCTTACAAAAGATATGGAAAAAACATACACTGTCAAAAAGAGATCTGAACTGAAAATTGCAAGAATAAAGAAGCTTGGTCCTGTAAAGGAACTTAACAGGCCGAAAATGAAAATAACCCCCGACGCATCTTTTCTCACACAGGGAAGAGAAGCTCTTAAAGCCGGGAAAGAAGGAGCCGCTATACAGCTCTTCATTATGGAACTCGAAAAAGGTAACAGTAAGGAAAAAGCTCTTTTTGAGACTGTAAAGATCTATGAGAGAACAGGCAAACATTCAGATACTGTAAATATCCTTAAGGCCAACAGTGACGTTCTTAACTCAAGCAAGGTCTACAGGGAAGAACTTCTGATAAAAGGATGTATGGCCCAGTACAAGAGCAAGAGTTCAGATGTTTCTTTCTGTAAAGACTATGTTACTAAGTTCCCGCACGGCTATAGAAAAGATGAAATTGAGGCAATAGTTAAATGAGTAGACTTTTTCTGATAATATTCTTATCCCTGTTTTCTCTGTCATGCAGTACTTTTGTAAACCTGGGAGATGCTGAAACCGGATCCAAGAACACGGATTCTCTACCGGAAGAACTGAATGACGAGGAAAACTACGCAGAAGACGAAAACGGCAACTATGAAGAAGATGCCGGAAACTCTGCCGGAGATACCGGGAATACAGGTGATACAGGGAATACAGGTGATTCGGGGAATTCAGGAGAATACAGTGACTCTTCGGATGAAATTCTGCCTGACAGTGATTCTTACGAAGCTTCGGATGAAGACCTGTCTGTGGGGGAATACCCTTTTGACGATGAGTTTACTAGCGAAGACTGCAGTTGCGGGGACGATCCTGTTTATGATCCTGTCTGCTGTGACGGTTCTATTTCCGTATTTAATCAGTGTTTTGCAAACTGCTACAACATTCATTCTGACGGTTTGATCTGTGTAGAGACCGCTGAAGGTGTTTGTGATAAAATTGAACAGCCCGATGAAGAAATGACAGATAATGAAATATCCGATAACGATACTGTTATCTCGACTGACACTGATAGCTCTGACCAGTCTGACGAATCCGAAGTGTCTGATCTGTCCGACAGCGAACTTGACGACTCAGACCTGTCTGACGAGTCCGAAGTATCTGACCAGTCAGACAATGAGTTCGGCGATGACTCGGATGTTACAGAGATAATTGATAACGAATGCGGCTGTTATCCCAATGATACAGGGCTCTACTGCTGCTATGTTAACGGAACTGTTCTTGTGAGCAAGTGCATGGCTGACTGCATGTGTGCCGGAGGCTATTCCAGCTGTTACTAGACCTCAGTAACCAGAACGACCACATCATCTTCCTGAAGAGACCTGTCTTTTATAAATCTCGAAAAGATAGTTTGAGGAATATTTTCAAGTTCAATATTTTCAAGACCTTTAAAGCTGTCTGAATTCTTTATTTCTGTCCAAACCTTTGAACTTGCTCCTGTCTCGACAAGACCGTCTGTAAAAAGCACTATTCTGTCCCCTGGCTGAACTTCGATCTGATTTGAAGAGAATCTGGCATTTTTCAGCATCCCCATCATATCACCCTCACTTTCAAGAAATTCGGGCACACCATTCTTTCTAATGAGAACAGCCGGAGGATGAGCCGCACCTGACCAGAAGATCCTGTTCTCATTGCGGTCAACAACGAGATAAAAAGCCGTCAGATACTTCTCATCTTCCAGTATCTGATAAAGCACCTTGTTCATCATTGAGATTATATCATCAAGAGAATAGATAGGAAACAGGTTGTTCCTTAACAGAGCTTTAAGCGCAGGAACCATATAGCTGGCCGCAATATCGTGTCCACTCAGGTCAGCCACAAAGTAAATATACCTTTCTCGGGTATAACGGACAACATCATAAAAATCGCCACCTGCTTCAAGTACAGCTGAGTGAAGTACCGAGAACTTTGCCATGGGAAGACTCGCCGGAGTAACAAGTATAGAATCCCGAGCTTCCTGTAACTGTCTCAGCTTGCCTGCCTGGTTCCGGATTATCTCATTGGTCTGTACAGCATTTCTTAAATGAACTCGAACTCTTGCTCTGACTTCCGAAGCATTGAACGGCTTTACAACATAGTCAACTGCTCCCAGATCGAAGGCCTTTATTTTCGATTCATTATCATCCTGGCCCGTAAGGAAAATAACAGGAACATCGTAATATTTGGGATTCCCGGAAAGTCTCTTCATAACTTCAAAACCGTCAACTTCAGGCATAACGATATCTAAAAGAATAAGCTGATAGTCCTGTTCTTCCAGAGCCTTTTCGACCTGGCTGCCATCATTAACAGTCTTAACAATATAACTTTCCGCTTTTAATATCCTTTCCAGCTGCCTTCTACACTGAACTGAATCATCTACAACAAGAATATTGATCTCATTATGCATATCTAACTCCCATCAATTTTCTCAGGCCGGAAATTGACGCCGCATATATTTTCCTCCCTCCGGGGATCATGTCAATATTATCTTCCGTTATTCCTCCGATGAAAACCACTGGATATACTGAACGCTCAGCAGCTTCGTAAACATGTTCCAGAACTGTCCTGTCTGCTGTTTCTTTCGTATTGGTCCTGAATACGGGACCAAAGCCTATATAATCTATGTTCCTGTCATTTGCAGCATCAACCTGATAGAGATCATGCGTTGAGAGGCCCACAATAAGATCAGGATACTTTTTCTTTATTTCGTCCGGGTCAGTATCACCCTGACCGACATGAACTCCATCCGCACCTGCCTTTACTGCCGCATCGACATTGTCGTTGACGATTATCTTTGTGGATACACACAGCTCATTGCGTTTTTTTATGATATCTTCCGTTACTCTAACAATACTCTCTTCCTCTGAATTTTTCATTCTTATCTGAAGAAAATCGACATTATTCTTCAGACACAGCTCTATCAGCCCCATATCCGGAGATCCATTTTTATTAATATTTACAATAGGGTACAAATTGAACATCACGTCTTTATCTTGAATTTCTTAATCTTCTGACTTAAGGTATTCCTGTGAATATTAAGCAGCTGGCTTGTCTTTGTTATTGATCCGTTACACTGCTTAAGAGAGGCCTTTAAAAATGCCCTTTCAATGGAATCAAGAAAAAGGTGATAGAACTTTCCAGGTTTAACATTGTCTCCAAGTTCTTCCAGAAAGCTTTCGACCTTTATAGACACGATCTCCGTTGCACTGTAGTTGGAGAGTATCTTTGAGAGATTTGCATAAGGCAGCATCTTGTATCCGTCCTCAGTTGTAACAACTTTCTTTAACTCCTTGATATTGAAAGGCCACCAGTAATCTGTCAGAAGTTTCATGGATCTTGATGTATACCACCTGTCTGTATCAACACCTTCTGTCTGCAGAAAATATTCAGTAAGTTCAGCAACATCGATACTCCTTTCCCTCAAAGGCTCAAGCCAAAGGCACGAGTCGATTATCGTTGCCCCCACATCAAAAAGATGTCTGCTTTCGGTAACAAAGAACTGTGCCTTTGCGGAAAGGTCTTCAGCTTTTTTAACGATCACTATGTCCGGCGGGACCTTTCTATCCTTATAGAACTTCTGTATCAGACTATTGATCAGAAAGCGTTTTCCTGTTCCCGATTCTCCGCCGATAAGATGTCTGCTCTTTCTGTCAGCATAACGGAGATACTTCCGCATATTTTTTGCTGTGCGACTCTGCCCCACTATTCTCTTCAAAGGTCTATCCCGAAAAAACTGTTAACATGCCCCACTGTAACGTCTATATCCTTACCATCCTCAAATATATTTTTTCTAAACTGTGCAGCTCCTTTCATGCCCGAACTGTACCATACGGAGTGCTTCTTTATCATAAGATGTCCAAATCTTGAGTCTATCTCACTTTTCATATAATACGACAAATGCTTTTTAATAAAAATCTTTTTCTGCTCTTCAGAGATAAATTCACCCTTGAGTTCTCTGAATATCCAGGGAGCACCGAGTACACCTCTTCCGATCATGAGCCCATTCACCGCAGTATCTTGAAAAAAGTCGGCATCTTCAACTGTTCTTATATCACCCGAATGAATAACGGGAATATTCATTTTTTCAGCAAGCTCAGCACTTACATTGAAGTCACTTTTCCCTGAGAACATCTGTGACCGGAGCCTCGGGTGCACTACTAAAAGATCGGCTCCGTTATCCTGTATCTCTGCGGCACACTCAAGGTAACTCGGAGCAAGAAAACCCTTGCGTATCTTCACTGAAAGCGGCAGATCTGTCACATTTCTGACTGCCTTTACGATCCTGCCGAGCTTTTTCGGGTCATCCATCAGAATTGAACCTGCACCAGTACCTATGACCTTTTTTACAGGGCATCCTGCATTTATGTCGATCCCGTATGGACTTTCATTTTCAAGAAGTATTTTAACAGCTTCGCCGAACACTTCAGGCTCACTTCCGAAAAGCTGAAGAAATGTCCTTTTCTCCTTCTTTCCGATCCTTGCAAGGTCAAAAGTTTTCCTGTTGCCGAATGTGAGAGCTTTTGCCGAGATCATTTCACTGTAACAGGTGTCAGCACCGCCTTCATAACAGATCTCTCTGAACTCAGGAGACGTTACTTCGGCAAGAGGAGCAAGATAGTAATCCAAATCCAACCTATTTTCTCACACATCTTGCAAAAGCTGAAGTAGAGTCTGTTTCAATTCTGACACTAAAAATAGCAGGATCTGAAAAATCAAGCGCAAAAACATTATTATCGACCATTCCCTCTATCTTTGAGGCAGACCAGTACTCTCCGCAATACTCTCTCCAGACATCATCAAAAAAACACCCTCCGGGACCAGGCCCCTGAAGAAGTTCAAGCTCTTCTTTATTTGAACAGGGATAATCATCAGAAGCTTTCTGCCCTTCCAGAAGGCATGTCTTTCGCAGACAGTCTTCCCCAACCTTGCATCGTCCTCCGGGCTCAATATCCTGATATCCTTTAACCACGGTTCTAAGCTCATCAATTGTCGGCAATCTCCAGTCAGTATGCCCTGCATAATCAAGGTTGGAACACAGTTCTTCAGCTTTTGAATAAGTAAGCAGGTTAAGTTTCGTGTTCGCATTTTCCGGATCATCCATATACCACATAAGACCGTTAGCGGAGCCCACCACAACAGGTTTCTCGTTTTCCATCTGAAATTCATAAACATTTTCTTCACCGCCGCAAGACACTAAAGTTAAGGCAAAAACAGCAAGTATCAGTTTTTTCATTTTTCCTCCGCTTTAAACATTTTCTGAATTATGTCCCTGTTATTAATATACTTCTCCGGTTCTATTTCAAGAACAGCGTTACCTATATTGGAATCGTCTAAAACTCTTTTTATCTCTTTAAAGTTGATCTTACCTGCACCCGGAGCAAGATGTGAATCCTCTCTGCCGTTATTATCGTGAAGGTGCAGATGAACAGTGTTTTTTCTGTATCTTTCAATAAAATCCACTGCAGAAAAATCAGCGAAACAACTGCAGTGACCGGCATCAATACAGAAAAGAGTATCGGGATCATTTTCAAGCATCTCGTCAAAAAGCTCAAAATTCTCCTCATATGTATTTTCCCAAACCACTTTCACCCCGTTAGAGAACGCTTTCGATTCCAGCTCTTTTTTCTGCACAAAGAACTTTTCTTTCCATTTTGCGGCGGCTTTTCCTGCAAGCTTCACATTAAAACCCAGGTGAGCTACAGCTCTTTCAATTTTCATATCTTCACAGAACTTCAGACCTTTTACCATTACTTGCATACTGTAGTCGCGGATAAAAGAATCCACAGATGCCAGATTGAGATCGTAAAAAGGAAGATGCGCCGTCAACTTCAGTCCCTTACATTTTTTACGGATATCGTCAAGATCCACCTGATCCATAAGTTGAGGCTTGCTGAGCATTATTTCAGCTCCGGAAATGAAATTCCTGTCTATAAAACTGAAAGGATCTTCATTTGATATAATATCACCCAGTTTTCTGGTAATGAGAAATTTCATCTAGACGCCCGGGTCCTCTTTTCCGGTATAGAAAGAAGAACTTTTATACCTTTTGATCATATCATCACCGAGAAGCTTAAGTATGGCAAAGGTGGGAACAGCGATAAGAACTCCGAGAAACCCTCCGATCTCAGCTCCGGCAAAGAGAGCTATAATAACAAAGACCGGCCTTATCCCCACTTTCTTACCGACAATGTTCGGAGTTATCAGAATAGTATCAAATGTCTGGATAACTATGAATACCACTGCAAGTTTAAGCAGAGCAAACGGTCCTGCAGAAACGAATGTCAGAAGAACAGATATGACTATTCCTGTGAAAAGACCGACGTAGGGAACAATACAGAGGGCTCCGATAAGAATACCCAGACTGAGAGCATTCGGAAGTCCGGCTATGGCAAACCCTGCAGAATAGAGACTGCCCAGAACAAGACAGACTAGAAGCTGTCCGCGGATAAATCCGGAAAGTATCAAATCGAATTTGTTAAGCCATTCTTTTGAATAACCTTGTCTTTCCGGCGGAACTAAAGACAAAATTGCCTCACGTATCTGCGGAAATCTCGAACTGCTGAAATAGGCTATCACAACAAAGATCACAAAATTAAAGAGAAATGTGAGAACGCCGAAAGTTTTCTTGAATATAACTCCGAACAGATTGGAAGCAGAATTAAAAACCGGCTCGACAACCGATGAAAGCCTGCTCGCAAGCTCCTGTCTGTCAATATGACTGCTGAGATCTATCCCCAGTTTAAGAGAGACAGCGTTTATCCACTCCCAGAGATCTTTTGAAAATGTATCAAAGTTCCTGAAAGCAGTAACAAGCTGCTCAATAATACCCGGCAGAACTATGAGGATCAGCAGCAGACCGAAAAGAACAATTATGAAAAGAACCAGTCCTGAAGATACCGGCCTGGGAAGTTTAAGCTTTCTGGCCATGAACTTCACGAGAGGCTCAATGGCATATGCAACGAACAGAGAAGTCAGAAGAATGGCTGTTATATTGGGAGCAACAACAATACAGAGAATAAAAATAATGAGGAAAAAGATTGGTATCCAGCCCTTCCGGTCAAAAAAGAACCTGTTGAGATTGTCTTTTGTGATCATTACATTCTCCGCTTATTTTAAAACTATAACTACTTCGCCATTTTTAAGAACATTATCTTTCAGTTGCGTCTTGATTTTAAGGTCATCTTCTTCAGATAGGACGATCTCTCCTTTTTTGTTTATCTTCACGGCCTTGATATAAAGACAATCGTCTTTGCTATGGTCGTCGACATACATCATAAGTTTCCCGCACTGGTCCTTTGCAGTCTGTTTTTCAATACCGTAGATCAGCTTTCCCCCGTCACAGACTATCCTCGGGAAAAGAGCTTTAACAAACTTCTTTTTGGTAACTTCGACCACCAGCTTTGAAAAAAGCACATTTTCATCGACCGGCAGATTTCTTATAACTTTAGTCGAAACTGAAACTTTTTGCAATTCCTCTCTGTACCTTGAACAAACTTCATGGAGAGAATCCTTAATGGAATAGACAAGTTTCATATCAACAGCACCGTCAGAGTAGATCTTTTTGTCCATTTTTTTCATCGGGGCCGAACGGCTGCCCGGGATCTCAAAGATCGTGTCTTTTTTTTCCTTTAAGAATTCAGCAACTGTTTTTCTGCCGTCAAGAGATATTTTCCCGAGGATCTTCTGAAGTCTATAACCTGCATTCCTTACGGCAACTTTTTCCGAAAAAAGCCTCGCGGAATTTCCATTGGTTACATTAAGGTCCGGCACACCGCTACCGTTAACAACAATAGTTCCGTCAGTCCAGTTTATATGCCCGTCATCGACCTTCTGAATTACAGGAGACTCATCTGCACAAACAAAAAAAAAGGCGAGAAGCAGAAAAATTACAGGAATTCTGCGACTCATTTAACCACCTTTGTATACAGTTCTCTGATCCTTGCAGCAAATTCACCTTCAAAAGGCCCGTCATCCAGAACAGTGGAATCTTTCAGACCGACCGGAAAAAGTTTTTCACGGTACTGATTAATAACACCTTCCATTCCGCATCCCGCATCTTTTTGAAGAATGCTGTTCATATAATCTTCGTTGAGAACAGCTATCCGGTCACTGCAGACGACCCCGCCTTTTAAGAAGTTGATATCATTATAGAATTCAAGTTTTTCAGGAGAAAAGACCTCCCATCCCAGATTAAGAATATAAAGATCATAAAGCCAGAACCTGCCCTGATAACGGATATCATGTATCGACAGTATTGATCTGATATCAGAAAGCTGACCGTTCTTTTTATAGACCTCATTCAGATAAAGAGGTATAAGTGCTGTCTGCCAGTCATTACAGTGTATAACATCAGGCTTTGAGACGTTCTTCGCCACTTCCAGTACCGCCCTGGAGAAAAAAACGAACCTTTCGGCATTATCAGGATAGTCGCCCGTATCATTCCCATACAGTCCGTCTCTCTCAAAATAGCGGTTAGAAACGAACCACACCTTACACTTCATTTCCGGATCGACACCTTCCCATATTTCGGCATTTTCCATTTTATCAGCAACGGGAACTTCAAATCCTTTTCCTGTAGGTTTTATGTTGAAAAGGTTCTCATCTATTGCACTGTAGAGAGGAATAACATACTCCACGTCAATACCGTCACAGACAGCTTTTGATATGTTTTTTATCCGTCCCGCCATTTTTCCAGTTGAGACAAAAGGCTCCAGTTCTGAAGCCGCGATAAGCACCTTCATGGTATATCCTGTTAAAACTTGAACAACTTTCAGCTTTGGGATGATATTTCAACTAACCTTCACAGTCAAATTTTTGTATGTCGATCTTTAAAAACTTGCAGAGGCAACCCTTTTATGCTAAAAATTTCTGTTTATTTTTTATGTTACTTTATCTAAATTGGAGGATTTAATGTCAGGTCATAATAAGTGGAGTTCAATTAAGCACAAGAAAGGCGCTGCTGATGCAAAAAGAGGGAAGATTTTTACAAAGATCATTAAGGAAATAACCATCGCGGCAAAAGGCGGCGGCGGAGATCCTGACGGAAATCCGAGACTTAAAACAGCTATACAGAGCGCAAAAAGTGCAAACATGCCTCAGGACAACATCATCAGGGCAATCAAGAAGGGAACAGGAGAACTTGAAGGTGTAAGTTACGAAGAAGTTACATACGAAGGTTACGGTCCGGGCGGAGTTGCAGTTATGGTCGACTGCCTTACCGACAACAAGAACAGAACAGTTGCTGAGATTAGAAGACTTTTTTCAAAATCTGCAGGAAACATGGGCGAGAACGGCTGTGTTAACTGGATGTTCGACAGAAAAGGACAGATCATTATCGAAAAGGAAGGTGTACCTGAAGAAAAGATCATGGACCTTGCACTTGAAGCAGGAGCTGAGGATATTATTGACAGTGATCCCGTCTGGGAAGTAAGAACTGATGTTTCAGACCTTTACGCGGTTACGACAGCTCTGACAGATGCCGGTCTTGAAATAACCGAAAGCAAGCTTTCAAGGATCCCTCAGAACTTTGTTAAAGTTGAAGGGAAAGTTGCCGAACAGGTTCTCAGACTGATAGAAACTCTTGAAGACAGTGACGATGTTCAGGATGTTTATGCAAACTACGATATAGATTTCACAAAAATTATCGAAGAAGAGTAGATCCAATTTGAAAAAAACCGGTTACATCATAATGGGGGTCGACCCTGGAAGCATTAAGACTGGTTTTGGGCTTATCAACGTTATATCGAATAAATTCGAGCACATAGAAAATGGATTAGTTGCACCTCCTAAAGATATGATCTTCCGGGAAAGGGTTGCTTTTATATTTAACGGGATACGGGATGTTATTAATGAATACCACCCGGACTTCATTGCCATTGAGGATATTTTCATGTCCAAGAATGCTCAGAGCGCACTTAAGCTCGGACATGTCCGGGGAGCGATCATGAGTGCTGCCATAATTAACGGAGTACCTATATCAGAGTACACTGCAACCAGAGTAAAACAGTCAGTTGCAGGCAGTGGAAGAGCGCAGAAATTTCAGGTCCAGGAAATGGTTAAGATCCTTCTGAAACTAAAAGAAGTCCCTCAGGAAGATGCCGCCGACGCTCTTGCCGTGGCGATAACGCATGCTTTCTCAGTTTAGGAGCACAAAATGATAGGATACATAAAAGGGATCGTACTTTCAGGAAACGAGAAGGAACTGATAATACTGACAAGCGGCGGTGTAGGTTACAGTGTTCTGACAACTTCGGGATACGCCGGATCGAAAATGCCCGGGGATGAAGCTGAACTTTTCGTTGAGACTTCTGTCAGGGAAGATGCAATAGTTCTTTTCGGATTTAGAACTGAAGAGGAAAAAGAGCTTTTTAATCTTCTCCGTGAAGTTAACAAGATAGGACCTAAAACTGCTCTTTCCATCCTTTCATCAAGCAGTGCTGAAGAGATATCTGCCGCTATATCAATGGGTGATGCCTCTTTTTTCAAGAAAGTCAGCGGAGTCGGACCTAAAACGGCGGAAAGAATAATCATTGACCTTAAGGACAAAGTTACGAAGATAGCAGGAACAACTGTCCAGACCACTCCCGAAGATAGACAGACTATGAACGCCCAGGAGGGACTCATTGCTCTGGGATACAACCCGATCCAGGTAAGGAACGCACTCAATAAAGTTAAGAACCGGCAGGAACTCCGTGCGGAACAGATAGTCAGAGAAGCTCTCAGAATAATAAACGGGAAATAAGTATGGAAGAAGAAAAAATCACAGACACTGTCGAGATCGAAGAGGATAGAAATCATACTGCCGGACTTAGACCGCAGTTCCTCGCCGGATACATAGGACAGAAAAGTGTCGTGGATAATATTAAAGTCTATATTGAAGCTGCAAAGAGAAACAACAGACAGCTTGACCACCTTCTTCTTGCAGGACCTCCCGGACTTGGAAAAACGACTCTGAGTCAGATCGTAGCAAACGAGATGGATGTCAACATTATGGTCACTTCCGGCCCGGCCATTGAGAAAAAAGGTGATCTTGCCGGACTTCTGACAAGTCTCAAGGAAAAAGATGTCCTTTTTATTGATGAAATTCACAGACTTAACGCTTCCATTGAGGAAAGTCTTTATTCGGCTATGGAGGATTTCTACTTTGATATTATGCTCGGTGAAGGTGCCCACGCAAAGAGCATGAGACTTCCCATAGAACCTTTTACTCTTATCGGAGCCACAACAAAGACAGGTTCCCTTTCAAGTCCGCTTAGAAGCCGTTTTCAGATAATTTTCAGAATGGACTACTACACTGTAGAAGAGCTGAAGGACATCGTTGAACGTTCTTCCAGAATATTAAGCATTGAAACTACAGAGGAAGGTGCTTTCGAAATAGCAAAAAGATCTAGAGGAACTCCGAGAATTGCAAATAGAATACTTAAGAGAATAAGAGATTTTGCAGAAATAAAAGGTGACGGAACAATAGGTATAAAGATCGCCAGATACGCTCTGGACCAGATGGAAATAGATGATGACGGGCTTGATCAGATGGACAGAACTATACTTCTGACCATTATTGACTCATTTAACGGAGGACCTGTCGGGATCGAGGCTATCGCTGCCTCTGTCAGCGAGGAAAAGAGAACTCTTGAAGAAGTTTACGAACCTTATCTCATCAAGTCAGGTTTTATCGCCAGAACACCGAAGGGAAGAATTATAACAAAAAAGGGGCTGGAGAAATTCGGAATTGAAAAATCAGCTCAGGGGAACCTATTTTGAAGAAATATTACGATCAGCTTCATAAGATCCAGGAGTGGGACAACTTTTCAAGAAGCGACCTTATCGACTATATTCATCACCAGAAAACTGAAGCGGCTATTCAGATCAACATCACACCTGATCTGTGGGTCGCACTTGACTATATTATTCATCTGACAGAAGCGGTACTGAAAAAGCCTAAGATCGAAGCCGAAAAGGATTTTAAAAACATAATAAAGCCTATTTTTGACAAGTATAATTCAAGGATAGACCGTATATTGAGAAAGATCCCTGAAGAGGAGTACTGTTTTCTCAAACGTGATCTGAAGAGCTTTCATCATCTAATCTCACACTCAATAAACCTTATCGATAAAGGTCTCCCCCATTTTCTACCCAGCTATCTTTTCATATCCACAATAGAGAATATGTCAGTCCTTTATCCTCTTCATGAAAAGACCTGTGACTGGGGAACACTGATGAGAGGAAACTACCCTGTCCTTATCTCCAGACATATTTCAAAAGGTTTTACAGATGAACTTACAGAGATAATCAACTATCTTATCTGGCTGAAGGCCATTCTTCCTCATGCCATTCCCGAAGACAGAGCCTATCTTAGGAAGAAAATGCTCACGATGCTTGAAGGGTTTGCTTCCAACAAACATGAGTTTAAGACCGATATCGACTATTCAACTAAATCACTGGTTATTGAACTTAGAGAAGTGATCACAAGAAGTTTTATTCAGGAACAGATCCTTGATCTCATCGAAAAAATAAAGGATCCGGAGGTAAGGATAACCATACAGGATTGTCTTGACCATATTGCCTCCATTTTTATTGATATTGAAAAAGTCGATCCCACAAGAACTACGATAAGAGATCTCACCGTCGTCATAGAGCTTGCCGGAAAGATAGTTGAATCAGTTAAACAGGAAACAAGACCTAAACTGATGAACTATCTTCTGACATTTAAGGCATTGAGACCTTTTTTTCTTTCTGTTTCAAGATATATGCTTGATCCGAAGATCGATCTTGAACTGTGCAGACTCATAGAGACCGTTGATTATATGTATGAATCACATCCATGCTATGTTTCTAACGATCAGCTGGGAGATATCCTTGATGAATCAATGAAAGTTCTTGAAACTGAAAGAGAGGTTCTGTGCGCAACCAGTGCAGTAACACCGGACAAGGAAGCAAACGAGCTTTTTGTCGCAAAAATGATACATATCTATGCCAAGAGTTAAAAAACAGGTTTAAAGGTCTTTAGTCCCGTATCGTCCCACAAAAACTGTTTTTCCATGCACATGTAGAGCGGAGGATTTCCGTTAAAATACTTTGATATTTCTTCAATAAAGGCATTGTAAAACCTTCGTCTTGAAGCTGCTAAGTACCTGGTTTTATTATCACTGTCGGACGGAAACATCTCTCCCTGCAGAAGAAAACTGTCAGGGAATCTATTATATACCGTGCTGGTCATTGAAAGTGTGTGCCGAAATCCTCCCATACTTATCCAGACAACCTTTGAATTATCAAGTCGGGAGAAAATATCGTTTATCAGTTTTATGTAATCATCAAAGAATCTGTCGAGCATAACGATAGGATCAAAGTGAATTGCTATCTTGATCCCGGCTTTTGAGAGTTTCTGAGCAGCTTCTATCCTGTCAGCGATAGGAACTGTCCCCGGCTCCTCCTTTTCATTAAATTCAGGAATATTAACTGAAAAACCTGCGACAGTATCAACGCTACTGTGTTTTGAATAAGCATCAAGCAGCCTCTCGATCTCAGCAGACTTGGTTTTAAACTCGAACTGCACCTTATCAGTCAGTCCCCTCTTTTCGATCTCACGCAGAAAAAAGCCGCTCTCATCAAGCAGATGATCAAGCCCCAGAGAATCAGCAAGTTCGCCTGTCCCTACCCTTATCCTTTCGTGAGTTTTCAGGAACTCCTCCATCTCATCCATAGCCTTTTCACGATTGAGGAAAACTGTGATAAAAGGATTATTCTCAATGTAGTGCTGAAGAATGCAGTAGGAACAGTCGTAAGGACATCCTGTCACAGAATTAATAGTGTAATAGTTACAGCAAAGCACTCCCCTGCTTCCGGGACATTTTTTGAGGAACTTACCTTTATTCTCTGTAAAAAAAAGAATCCTCTTTGCCGTTTTAAACAGGTCTTCACCCGGATTTTCCCGAACATGCTCGACAAGCTCATCTTTTGACATGAATTCAGGCTCAATATTGAGCTCTTTTGCAATATCAAAAGGCAGTCTGTGATGTCTGTACTGCGGATCAATAACAATTCTGTCGATTACTGGTCTCATAAAATCTCCGTAAATAACCAAACACGGGCGGACACATTGGTACCGCCCCTACAGTTGGAATATAACTATTTTCATGCTGTTTGCCAGTTTCCTTTACACTCATCCTGCAATTTTATAATCTTAAAAAGACTTAAACAATGGAGGATAGAATGAAAAACTTGATTGCACTGATTTTTATTTTAATCATTTCCGGATGCGTAAGCGTAGAAAAAACAAAGGACCCTTCTGAGACTGATCCAGCAGATAAAAAAATTGAATCAGCAGCTGTCTCTGAATCAAAGATAATCGCTGACTATAAAGCTGCAAAACGAATAAAAGACTATACTTTT
Organism: uncultured Spirochaetales bacterium; assembly: GCA_964614215.1. Lineage (GTDB taxonomy): Bacteria > UBP6 > UBA1177 > UBA1177 > UBA1177 > CAZTKP01. The sequence continues at coordinate 16,206 of CAZTKP010000043.1, forward strand.
CTGGATATCGCTGATGAAATTGTCAGACTTTACAACTCCGGTGAATACAAAAAAATTAACATCTTCTTTAACGATGTTATGGAAAAGGCCCTTCCTCCTGAAAAAACTGAAGCTTTCTGTAAACGTGTTAATTCTGAATGCGGTCTGATGGAACACGAAAAAAAAGGAATAATGATAGGAAAACAAACGATGTCACTTTTCACCAGATGTGAGAAAGGTCCGGGGTTAAGTCTTGTTGTTAGTCTTGATAAAGAAAACAAAGTCCAGGGCATGTGGATCAAGCCTGCTATCGAGCCAATAAAGTTTCCTCAAATAACCGAAAAAACGACTATTGCTGATATCGGAAAAGCTGTATCAGATCGTGAAATGATCGCCGGCATTGTAATTGGAACATACTTAAATGGTGAAGAAAAAACATATGCTTTCGGATATAACAGCATTAAAGATAAGACTCCTATGAAAGAGAACATGATCTTTGAGATCGGCTCAATAACAAAGACTTTTACCGCGGCGATTCTGCTTCAACTTGAAGCTGAGGGAAAACTCAATGTCGATGATCCCGTCCAGAAATATCTTCCTGAAAATGTAAAAATGCCGACCTTTGAAGGTGATGATACTCAGATAACTTTCAAGCATCTTTCGAGTCACACTTCCGGGCTTCCCAGAATGCCTTTGAACTTTGGGAAGTATGTGAAAGATCCTGCGAATCCATATGCAGACTATCCCGTTGAGGCTATGTATGAATTTATTAACAACTATAAACTGACTAGAAAACCCGGAGATAAGTTTGAATACTCAAATCTGGCTGTGGGAATTCTTGGAAATCTTCTTGTTAAGATCGATGAAAAAAAAGACTACGAAGAACTTGTTCAGGAGCGTATTCTTAAACCAATTGGAATGATCAATTCTACTACAAAGCTTTCAAAAATTGATAAAAATATTCTTGCAAAACCTCATAGTTCAGGAAATGAAGTTAAAAACTGGGATATTCCTTCAATGGAAGGAGCCGGTGCAATCAAATCAGACGCTAAAGACATGCTTAAATATATAAAAGCTCTTGTGGAAAGCACTAATCCTGAGATCTTACCTGAAAAAATGTTCACTGAAATCACCACAATGGACAAAGATGTCTACATGTGCTTTAACTGGGCAAAAGTTCATCGTCCGGACGGATCTAAAGTCTTCAGCCATCGCGGCGGAACAGGCGGATACACGACTCACATCATTTTTGACAAAGACAACAAGGCAGGAGTAATTATCCTGACTAATGATAGCGAAGATACCGGGGAAGCTGCATATAAAATTCTTCAGATACTACTTAAGAAATATGATGAATGAAATGAAATTGTAGGGGTTGACCCGTGTGTCAACCCCAATACGGGCGGACACATTGGTACCGCCCCTACGGTTCTAATTCGATAGGTCTTACCCCTCAAAATCCACAGCAACAACACCTTCGGTTCTTGCTCTTATAACTTTTACTGCTTCCTGATGCGCAGGATGCACACGATAAGTTTCAAGATCTTCAAGACTGTCAAACTGTGAAAGAAGAATGATGTCATAGGCTCTCGGAGACTCGTTGACATTGATTCCGACCTCAAGGTTTTTAACAACATCAATTTTTGCAGGAAGAGCTTCAAGAGCTTTCTTTATGATCTCGCAGTTCTCTTTTTTATCTTCCATAACTTTCCAAGCTACACAGTGTTTTATCATTTTCTCCCCCTACTCTTTTACTTTTCTAAGTGATTCTTCAAGAAACTCTTTACC
>CAZTKP010000044.1:0-4422 GCA_964614215.1 uncultured Spirochaetales bacterium
TTGTAACAACGAGGTTCTCTCCCAGAGATATCTTTACAGCACCCTTCTGTCTTGCAAGAGCGGTCTCAACTGTTCCGTAGAAGTTCTTTCCCATTGATATCAGGGATTTTTTTCTTCCCTGAATATCAGTCAGCATGATAATACCGGAATCACCACTTGAGATAACCTCTTCTGTCTTTGCCTTAAGATCACTGCAGTGGGCATTAAGTCCGAAGAACGATCTTTCGCTGTCGATGTTGGAAATTGTCAGAAATGTCGTTTCGCGTTTCTTCCCGCCTTTTGTAATTGATATGGTCTTAGCCGCACCGTTTACGGGAAGTGCCTTTCTGGCGTTTATAGCAGTATTCCATGCAAGGACCTTGACAGCCTTTTCCACCTCTACGAAACTTTTTGCTCCCAGAAGGAATGCCGTGTTAGTTTCGATATCGTATATCATCATGATCCTTGGGGGTTCATTTTCGCAGTCACTTTCATCGCTTCTGGATTTCCAGTACAGCCACTCTTCATTTACCCAGTCCGGATAACAGACAAGTCTTATCGAAGGCATGTCTATCTTTTTACTTTTGGCATATACTTTTTCAGATTTTTCATCGATCGGGTAATAGTGAACGGCCGCATCAAGAACCATTTTGGCGAACATCGCGGGAGCCGCATAGTCGATCCTGCAGTTAAACTCACTGTTTTCAGTAAGATATGAACTGTGGCACACGATCTCTCTCTGAACAAGATCATAGGAGGCCTGTCTGACGATCCTTAAAAGCTCCTCCCTTTCGTATGCAAGAGAAGGATTGCTGCAGGCATCTTCTATCTCAGGAACTGTCCTTACCGCCCAGTTTACAGAATCCACATCCTCACCTGTAATGTTGATAAGAACCTTTGCATCCTCCAGTCCCAGAGTCTTGGCATCCGGAATAGGAACATCCGTTAAAACAACGGTCGGCTGGTCAGCGGCAGCCTCATAAATTTCCTGCATATTGAGAAAACTGGACTCAGGAGCGTTCATTATTGTTTCCGCGATCCCCTGAAATTCAGAGATGTTCTTTTTGACCTTTTTTCCAATTAAATCTACTGTGCTCATTCTCTTACCCCTTAATATTACTAGACAAATAATTACAAAGCGATATATTATACAAAAAAGATAGACAATATCAAAATTATTGAAGAATTTTCTACAAATGTAATTTTTAAGCCTGTCATCTTGTCATTTCTGTACATTGCACTATAATACCAGACGTACCAAATCGGGAGGTAGAATATGAAAAAGTTTTTCACAATCTTTCTAGTGCTTGTTTTTTTTATGCCGGTCTTTGCACAGAAGGTGACTCTTTTTATGAAGAACGGTAAGAAGATCTGCGGCGAAATTGAAAAGATCGAGGTCAGCGATGCAGACGGCCTTAACAAAATGGATGAAACAATGATCAATGCTGCAAGCGGTGTAAATGAGCTTCGTTTAAAGATCCGGGAAATAAAGGATATCACCTTTAAATCCTCCGATGATGTCTCCTGTTATGATGACAGTCGTTTCGCACCGGTCAGAAAGATCTGCACTATGAAAGCTAAGTATATGATAACAATGAAAAAGAAGGACAAAAAGGTAAAGAACATCGAAGTAACCGATGACAGACTGTTCTATTTTTACCTCAAGGGTAAGAAGGAACCTGTCAAGTTCTTCCTGTACAAGATCAAGGTAACGAACAAGGATAGGGAAGACAAAGTCAGCTATCCCGATCTTGAAAGAGAGGTTCTCAGACATAACAAAGAAGGCGTGAAGAAAGTAATTTTTAAATAAGCGGAGGGGATCATGCTTGCACTGAATCTGGAAAATTTTGAAAATGAAGTGAAAAAGTTCGAAGGTCTTGTAGTTGTTGATTTCTGGGCTCCATGGTGCGGACCGTGCAGAGTTATCGGACCGGTTTTCGAGGAACTCGCTCAGGATTATGCAGACAACAGTAAAATTAAGTTTGCAAAGCTCAATACCGATGAAAATCCCGGACTTGCACAACAGTTCGGTATCCGTGGAATTCCCACAATGAAGTTCATAAAGAATGGCGAGGAAGTCGGCGAACAGGTCGGTGCCGTCCCCAAAGAAGTTCTCGAAGATCTTATATCAAAGTATCTGTAAATCCACAGAATAACTCACCCTAACCCTCTCTTTAAAAAAGCGAGGGAATAAAGATCAACTTCCCTCTTTTTGAAAGAGGGATCGAGGGAGTTATTTCATTAATTCCGGCACGAACTTCTGTGCATTGTAAAGTGAGACTTTCATCTCTCCGGTTTCGGGAAACAGAAGCTCCCAGACTATTTCACCCTGATCGGTGATTTCCATAAGTTTTGACAGGTCACCCTCTTCAAATTCACCTATGGTTATGAAAACATTGCCGTTTGAAAGTTCATCGGCATCGCCCCAGTACTCTGTGTACCATTTTTTATTTTCCTTAGAACCATCAAATTCAAAAATAACTTCGGCAGTCATATTCACATCGTCGATCCGGTACTTCATCACCCTGCTGTATCCTCTTTCCGGCGTTCCGTTGTCATAAAGAAGTATCTCTTTGCCGTCATAGGTCATGATCTCAGGGTCATGGGCAAGTTCGAACCACGGGTCAGGATGATCTGTGAGCATCGTGAAATCACCGGCCTTTCCGAAAGTCCAGATAATATCACCTGTTTCCATGTCAATTTTGTAAAACTGAGCCTGGTCTCTTGAATTAAGATAAACAACTTTATCTTCCGGAAACATACTGACTGAATTCCCATGTGTCCAGTTGAATTCTTCCAGAGGATCACTTTCCGGAATTTCAAAATGATCCCTGTAGTGCCACCTCCAGAGCTCGTTGTAGTTCCTGTCGACGTTAACGATGATATCACAGATCACATTATCAATAAATTCACGTCTTAACATAACGATCGTATCATTTTCAAGCAGCTCGTAGATATGATGCCAGCTTCTTTCATCGCCATAGACATTTGACTGCTTTTTAGATCTCCACAGAACATTTCCTTCAATATCGATCTCTATCGCCTCTTCAGCGGGAATATCTATCATGTTAGGGCCTTTTTCAAGTCCGATAAGGATAGTCTCCGTCTCTTCCATATACTGAACATCACCGATAATTGAAAATCCTTCCATGAAATATTCGAAATACCAGACCACTTCACCGTCAGTATCGAGCATGAGTATCACAGGCACCGAATTTTCCGCAGGGATATAATAGTAGGTAAAGAGCGCAAAACCATCGGAAACTTTCTCAGAAACATTTTGCTCAAGTATCATTTCCGGAACGTAATCGGGCAGTTGACCTGTAGTGAACTCGGTTGTTCTCACCGGATCCGTGTCATTATCACCAAGAAAAATATCTATTCTGTATTTTGTATCCGCCCTCATTCCCCAGAGAAAAAAGTAGTGGTCATCACTGTCTTCATCTTTAAGTTCATATCCTGAATGAGTGTCACTGTAATAGCGGACAATTGCCGTCGTTTTGTCAGTAGTTCTGAACATCAGACGGCAGGAAAGGACATTTTCAGGGTTCTCCTCGACCTTAAGATCTAAAAGAAGACCATTATCTTCCGAGTCATCGTCGACAAGATCGCTGTCAGAAAAGACATCTTCGTCAGCCACTTCATCATTTTTAACAGAATTTACAGAATTTGAGCAGCTTACGATAAAAATGCTGAAAAGGATCAGATAAATTCTCATTGCATCGGCAGAAGCTCGCCTTTAAGATTGAGTCTGTATGCCCTGTAGGCTGAAAATTCAGCGTTGGGATAATCGTCATCGATGTAACGGGTGAAGAACATTCTGTTAAGCTCAGTATTGTCTGTCGGATCCACCTCAACAACAAGAGCGCCTATCGGACCTTCTCCGTAAAGCATCTGAAGCTGTGCAGGATAAAAAGAAGAGCCGATCGAACCTGAAGTTATTAATCTATTTCCGTTCTCAAGCTCACATGCGTTACTTACAACTATACCCAGAGAGTACCACATCGGATCATCCTCAAGAATGTACTCCCAAACCTGCTTGACAGTTCCACCGTAACCGTCCTCGCTGTCTGGAACTATCTCATACTCAACGGCACGGCTGTATTTATCCGAGAACATAGGAGGATAACTGAAATTTCTGGCCAGACCGTTATCAAAGACCATGATGTTGCCGTTTTTAAGAATTACAGGACTGTGCTGTCTGAACGGGTAGGCAAAATCTTCGTGGTCTGTAAATCCGTTAAGCACATCCTTATCCGTTATTTCATTTCCATCTTTATCAAGCGGAGTAAGCAGAAATTCCTGATATCTGAAATCAAAGGAACTATAGATCTCGTGAGGCTTGCCGTTTACAGGCATTCTGTCCTGAACGTAAGCATCGCCTTTAAAATCTCCAACATTCGTTGTCGGATCTTCTGCATCAAAACCTTCAATAAGAGAATC
>CAZTKP010000044.1:4522-17492 GCA_964614215.1 uncultured Spirochaetales bacterium
GGAGCAAGAAACCATTTGAGATAACCTGAATGTGTAAGTTTGGCTACACCTGAACGCTGAGAACTGATAATAAGGGAATCATCTTCCTCACTGTACCAGATGGCATTATTGTGAACAGGATCGTTAGTCATTCCGCTGGGGTCATCACCTTCCGTAATAGGTGCGTCAACAAAAAGATCGCAGACATCAGGGAAGTTATTTTTAAGATCCCATGTTCCTCTCAGCTGATTATTCTCGGGATTTATCTCTATTACTCTGTCTTCTATCCATGGATCATCGATCTTACTGACTCCGAGAATAATGTTACCGTCATCTTTGATAGCTATTTCATGATGGATCTCCGTAAAACCATGCTCGGAAACATCCCATTTACCTTTCTCAAATCCCATCATATCGAATTTATAGAGATTTTCAGCACCGTCAGATGTATAGAGATAACCTTCATGCAGAGTTAACGGAAAAGCAGCCGGAAAAACAAAGTCTGTGTACCACCTTATTCTTCCGAGCTCATCAACTGCTATCATTGACATCTCAGCTCTTTCTCTGGGAGTGAAAAGCCAGTTAACTATCGTCCATCCACTGTCAATTGCTCCTTCAAGTTCAACTGTGGGGAAGTTCTCGGGAAGTGCTTCTGTCTGGATCTTATATTCCTTTTCCTGAATAACTTCACCTTCACTGTCAAGAGCTTTGAGGACAACTGTATTCTCATGATCAGGGAAAAGTCCCAGGATCGGAATTGCTGTCCAGTCATACTTATCAGAAGTATCGTAAGTCACCTCAAAATCGCTGGCTCCCTCGTCAATATCCTTAACTGTTACAGTAACAGATTCAGGGCGCTCTACTAACCACATATTTACAGAGGCCGAAAGCGGAACATTCCCCGAAGGATTGATAACCGGCTCTTCAAAATAATCCCACGTATCTCCATCACCAGTTTCGTTATCGATCTCAGCTGCATCATTGTCTTCACCCTCATAATCATTTTCCGTGCCGGAATTGTCTCCACAACCTGTGAAAACAAGAAAAACACTTAAGAGCACAATCCAGAAAAATTTCATATCACACTCCTTAGAATTATTTTTCAGCTACCTGCTTACGAATAACAGCATCAATTGAGTTTAGAACAGAATCAGCGATCATTTCAATGTACTCATCCTTCTGAAGCAGCTCTTTTTCCTTTTTATTTGTTAAAAATCCAACCTCAAAAAGCATGGAAGGCATTCTCGCTCCGACAAGAACATAAAAAAGCGCTCCCTTTTTGTATCCTCTTAAACGCACGTTGTAGGGTTTGAGATTCTTTTTTAATGTAAGTCCCAGAGATCTTGCATATTTAAGGCTGTCTTTAACATAGTAGCTCATGGTCATATCGACTAAAATGGTATTAAGAAGCGAATTTTTACTGGTGATCTTATTTTCCACCATTGCAAGTTTGGTCGTATATTCACTTCTGGTATTATCAAGATGGTAGATTTCCATCCCACCGACATTCCTATCGGCAAAAGAGTTGGCATGCAGAGAAATGAACAGATCTCCATTCATCTTGTTCGCGATCGCAGCCCGTTCCTCAAGAGGTAGAAAAATATCCTTATCTCTCGTCAGTTTAACTTCAAGAGAATCGTATTCCTTTGACATCTTCTTAATTTTTTTTGCAAGTCTGAAAACTATGGTTTTTTCATAGAGACCTTTCGTGACCGCTCCGGGATCCTTGCCTCCGTGTCCCGGATCAATAACAACGATCGCCTTTCTCTGAGAAGGTTCCTCCTTAACTACGGTCTTTTTCACCTCTTTCTTTTCGGGAGCTTTCTTAACAGTGGCAACCTTGATCTCCTCTTTCTTTTTCTTGCCATAGTAGTCAATGACGATTCTCCACGGCTCTTCCATCTCAATGACGTTGTAGCTTTCAACTTTATCAGTATCAAGGACTATCCTCACACTTGTCTTCTTTTTGCCGATACGGATATTTTTCAGGAAGTTATCGTATTCGATCTCAGGCATCTTAAAATCTTTTGCATCAACTGAAAGCAGATCAATATATATCCTGTCCTTTTCCTCTCCCGGGAGAAGGTTGTACTTATACTTCACCTTTTCACTCGGATAGATCACGACCCTGATAGAACTGTCTGCGGGCCAGACTTTGATATTTTCAAGTTTTTTTGTCGCCTTTTTGCTCATCAGGTCGGTCAGAAGACTGTTGAGAGAGCTCTGGTCATCCTTTGTTATTCCGTCCTGATCGCAGAAAATTCCTGAAAAAACCAGTAAGATCAGAGTAAAGACAAGTAACCGTTTCATCAGAATCTAAGCGCTCCGTATCCACCCAGAGAATAAAATGCCGAACTATCGTAGTAAAATTCCGTCGCCATCCCGAGACCCCTTGAGCGGAGATACCATCTTGACTCTGCCTGGAATCCCACAGTGAAGTATTCATTAAGAAAATACATCGCATGAAATTTAAAGAACGGTGAGTCACTCAGATCCTTATCCACCACATTCTGGAAGGTCATGACAAGATCCACACCGATCTTTTCAAAAAGCCTTGCATTTGCAAAAACATTGATCTGATAGCTGTTAAATTTATCTGAAAGATTGTCATCATAGATTCTGTTATGCTCAAAAGAAGCACCGACAGCAAGCGTTCCCGTAAGATCAAAAACAAGGTCCAGATAGTATCCGTGAGTCCAGTCAAGTCCTGCATTATTAGGACCTGCATTATCAGGATCAAAAGCTACATAAGAAGACTTTGTTTTATCGTTTCTGTAGTATTCTCTTTCCACATCGTAGAAAGTATTAAAATACTGAGGGATATAGTTAGCTTCCATCAGTCTGTACTCCCATCGACTCTTAACTCTGATCTTAGCCGATGTGGGAAGATCAAAGCTATGATCCAGACCAAAATGAAAACCCGACCCTGATTCAGATATCGTATTAAAATCAGTATAAAAACGCATCTGATACAGTTCTGTGGCAACAAACCGCATGGAAACATCAACTCCCCAGACGACATCGACGACTCTATCAATGTTTCTACTGTAAACACCACTTACAGTATTATTATCGACCTGAATATCATAAGGAGAAAAAATATCAAGCAGATAGGTTGCTCCGACTTCGATATTATTTGCGTAACATTCCTTTGAAAGAAAACTGAACGGCTTCACATAGGCTCTTCCACCGATAATGTTGGGAGGAGAAACATCGTCCATAAAAAAATCCACTCCGACATAATCTGTGTTGACCCCGATATCCACGCCCCTTTTGGGAAAGTTGAGCTTAACCGAATTGTAGTAGGCTCCAAGTATTGTTCCGTCACCGATATATCTGTTTTCCTGTTCTCCGAAATAGAAGTAAAAAAGATCGTCCCTGTGTCCGTACTGGAAGAAATTTATCCACGCGATCCAGTCCCTTGCCTCGTCCCAGTCTTCCTTGGGAAAAACTTTTGCTGTTTTTTCCACATTATCCTTGTTATTAAGAAGAAATCTCACAGGAATAAGTATCCCGAAGGCAACAGGATCAAAAGAAAATGTCCCGTAGATATCGATCTCAAGAAGAGTGTTCTGTCCTTCATAGACGGGGAAAAGAGAAAGCCCCGCGCTGTGACCTTTTCCAAAAGGCGTTTCAAAGTCATACGGATCAAAATCAACGGCGCTGAGTGTCCCGAAAACTGTAAAGATCACAAAAATCATAATGATCTTCTTCAAATTTCCCTCCCCTTCACAATATCATGAACTTCTTTTGCGTTAAAGGAACTTCTTACAAATCTGCCGGCGTAAACTTCGGAAAAACCTATTTCAAGCCCATAGTTTCTAAGCTCCTTAAATTCGTCTTCGCTGTAGTCCTTTTCGACCTCGAGATGATCTTTCGTGGGCTGAAAATACTGGCCTATGGTCATTATGTCACATCCCGCATCTCTAAGGTCCCGCATAAGTTCCTTTATCTCTTCAACTGTTTCTCCGACTCCGGTCATTATACCCGATTTTGTAATAAATCCCTTTTTTTTCATGTAGAGCAGAACATCCAGAGATCTATGGTAGTCAGCCTGAGGTCTAACCTTGTCATAAAGTCTCTCGACTGTTTCCAGGTTATGGTTAAAAACATCGGGGCTGGCTTTTGCGATGATGTTAAGGGCATCAGTGTCACCCTGAAGATCTGAAGTCAGAACTTCAATGTCGGTATTTTCAGAAGTCTGACGGATCGCTTCGATAATATCTGCAAAATGCTGCGCTCCGCCGTCGGGAAGATCGTCCCGCGTCACAGTCGTTATCACCACATAGCTCAGTCCGAGCTCAGAAACGGCTTTTGCAAGATTTTCAGGTTCATCGGGATCTGGTGGAAGAAGTTTTTCATTATGTTCGATGTTACAGAAGCGACAGTTCCTTGTACATTTATTTCCCAAGATCAGGAATGTCGCCGTCTTCTTTTTAAAGCATTCGCCGATATTGGGACAGTGTGCAGATTCACAGACTGAATGGAGATGGTATTTTCGCAGAACCTTCTTCACAGGAGCGACAAAAGGCGATTTTATCGTTGATTTCTTTTTAAATTCAGACATCTATCACCTTCACATTTTCCACAGCAAATTCAATTAGTTCACCAATTTCCGGTTCAAGTTTCTCCTCTTCTTTAAGCACACGGTCAAGTTTACCTCGAATTATAGGTGACTTGGGAAGAAAGGCCGTGCAGCTGTCGGGGCAGTCTCTTATTGATATTTCAAAAGTCCCGATCTTTTCTGCTATTTCAATTGTTTCGTTCTTCTCTGCAGTGATGAGCGGACGGATAACAGGAAGTGTTTTCACAGCATCGTTTATACAGGTGAGATTTTCAATTGTCTGACTTGCCACCTGAGAGAGAGATTCACCTGTGATAAGAGCTGAAAATCCGTTCTTTATTGCAATTTTTTCAGCGATCTTGAACATCATCCGTCTGAAAAGAAGAGTTCTGTAACTTTCAAAACAGCGGGCTTTAATTAGAAGCTGAATATCAATGAGAGGAGCAATGAAAAGCTTTGTCGAAGCACCCTGATACTTTTTAAGATGACCGGCAAGATCTTCAAGCTTCTGCATACTCTCTTCACCGGTGTAAGGTGGTGAATAAAAACTGATATAGTGAATCCTTGCGCCCCTTCTCATTGTGAGGAATGAAGCTACCGGACTGTCAATTCCGCCGGAAAGCAGCGAAAGAAAGTTGCCTGCACTGCCTGACGGAAGACCTTTAACACCTTTATGTCTCTTGCTGAAAAGAAAAATGCCCTTGCTATCGATCTCGATCTCAAGCGCAAAGTTGTAATCCTTCATGGAAACTGTGAACATCTGATTCTTCCTTGAAAGCACAGCTCCCGCCAGTTTTTTCTGAATTTCAAGCGAAGTTCCCGGATACTGCTTGTTTGAACGCACACAGATAACTTTAAGAACGGTTTTGCCCTCTTCAAGTGCATTTTCTGCAAGAATGACCGCTTTTTCAACAATATCGTCCCACTGCGCATCAAGTTCAAGCTTAAAAGCGGGACTGAAACTTGAAATTCCGGGAATACATGAAAGCCTTTTAACAGCTTCATCAAGATTATCTGGGCTTTTGAGCTTCACGACCATACGGCCGCGGAACTTTTCCGCCATACCGAGCTTTCCGATACTATCACGGATATTTGTCAGAAGAAGATCTTCGAACCAGCCTCTATTTCTCTTTTTAATAGCAATTTCATCATAACGCACAAGAATTTCTGTAAACATAGTCAGATCCTTAATTCAGTAAATCAGCCGGGACTCATTAAATTTTATTTTGTTATATATGTCAAGAGTGACCGCTATATTATAATTTAATTACACTGCAGCCACCAGAAGATGCAGAAGTCACGCTGTCAACAGTTTCATCATCCGAATCCGTTGAAACTTCATCGAAATCATCGTCAGGATCTTCCTGATTCACTTCGCATTTTTCTCCGCCCCAGTTTCCGATGGTGTCAACTATCACCTTAGTTTCAGACAGATCAAATGTAATTTTTCCTTTCACTTTGTCATCGTTCCAGTAATCCGCAACGGTGCTTGGGATTCTGTATTTGGGTGAATATGCACTTGCGACATGGATGCCGAGCTTATGTCCTTTATCAAGAACTATGGAGATGTATCCTGCGTTAAATTCCATTGTGTCATAAACATCTTTTTCAAGGAGCTTTTCATCGTCGTATCCGTCTCTGAACCTGACTTTTTTTGCTCCTTCAAGCAGCAGATACTCTTTTCCGTCAGGGTAGATGTCAGTAAAGATAACAACCATATCAAAATCCTCGACATCAGCCTTGAATTTTGCACTGAGATCAATCGCTCCTGTTATTTCTGTAGGTTCTTCAAAAGCAGCTGTTGAAAACGACATTACGTCACTTCTCTCACGATAGCTTGAGACATCGCAAGGTCCTGAATTTATTGTTAAATTGTTTCCGCAAATCGAAGGAAAGGGATCGCTCAGATCAAAGTTGAGAACGTACTCACCTTCCCCGCATTCTCCCGCTTTAAGAACAAGATCTTCACTCGCTGTCAGAGTCTGAGAAACAGCATCAACTGGAGGAAATTTATCGGCAGTTTTCCATTCATTTCCCGGTGCTTCAGGATTGTTTACATCACCAATAGTATAATATGTGACAGGTGCCCACTCAGGTTTTGCAGATGTAGGCCAGAAGTAGTGAACAAGCATTCCGAAAGCAGGATCATCCTCGCCTTCATAGTATTTTGAAGCATTTTCAGGGAATGTCAGCTCTCCACTCGTTCTTGTCATAAACTTGTTATGATCCCACGGTCCTATAACAAGATTCTGATCCTTTGCTCCTGCTTCCTGATAAAGTCTGAAAGTGTCTATCTGGTACTTTGCGAACATATCAAACCATCCTGCCTGATGAGCGACAGGAACATTAAGATTATCCTTTTTCTGAAAAATATCGGTAACATCCCAGTACTCATTTTCCTTGCTGTACATGTTGTCTTTTTTCATATCTTCAGCGAAAAAAGATGCATTCTGACCTTCAAGCCAGAGTATCATCGCATGCTCTCTTAAAATTCCACCCGGAAAAAAAGTGCCCGTATAAAGATCTCCCGCAGCGACGGTAATTATCTGATAGACAAGACTTGGTTTTTCATCAAGACCAGCCATAAAATACTGAACAAGACCTTCAGCAGAACCGCCGATCGTGGCTATCTTTCCATTGCACCATGACTGATCCGTTATCCATTTTAAGGTGTCGTAACCATCTTTGTGCTCACCCCAGCCATCAGTATGAAAAACTCCGTGGGTACCCTCTGAATTAAAAGTTCCCCTCACAGACTGAGCAATAAAAACAACGTTGTTACCCGCCATCTCTATTCCCGACTGCTCTTTCTGAGTGCGATCATAAGGAGAGCGGTTAAGAATAACCGGATAACTGCCAGTCTCATAACCATCAGGCAGGTAAATATCAGTCTCAAGCCCCACACCGTCTTCCATCGGCATGAGAATCGTCTGCTTTTCATAAGCTGAAACATGAAAAACAGCTAAAAAGATTAGAAAAAATAATAGTTTCTTCATTTATATCCCCTTTTGTTTTTTACACTCACTTTAGACCTTTCCCTAAATCCCTAATGTAGGGGCGGTACCCATGTGTCCGCCCGTATGATGCGTTCCAATTAGGGTTGATACATGGATCAACCCCTACGATTGGGAAGAGGTCCGTGATGAGTTATTTTAAACTATGTGGATGTAAATGCAAGAAGCAGGAAAAACTTAGTTGATCTCTTTGGAATTGAAGAAAATTATGGAGAGTGAAAGGACTATCACAATGATTATCAGAGCATAGATCGAAGCATAACCGAGACTTAAACCTTCAAGTCCTCTTCCGTAAACAAGGTTATCCTTGATGTTGAAGTGATTGAAGTCAGGAAGGATATACCTCATGGTCATTATTATTTTCTTTACAGTTTCTGAAGTTCTTCTTGTAATAGCATAGACCAGATTATAGGATGTCGCTCCGATGATGTAATAAGAGATCGTAAGCGTTGCGGCAACAGCAGGCTCAGTCAGGGTTGAGCAGAGAACTGCTACTGAAACAATGGTCGATGTCTGAAGAAAGATGGTATAGATCGCAGGCATAAACGTGATTATCTTTCCCGCTCCGCCGTAAAAGAACAGAAGAGCAGTGAATATCACACACATTATGGCGATGGCAACAACGATCAGAAGCATCATTCCGAAGAACTTTCCTAAAATATATTCAGCCCTCGAAAGCGGTCTTGCCATAAGCGGAAAAAGTGTCTTCTGCGAAAGTTCTTTCTGAACAAGAGAAATTCCCAGAAAGATGGAAAGAACTGTCAGAAATATCTCGATCGTGGCAAGTCCGACATCACTTATGATCGTCAGATTGTCACCTATGGTCATCTGAGTAATTACTATTCCAAGTCCGAAAATAAAAAGTGCAAAGAAAAACAGTATAAAAAGCACTTTATTCCTGACCATTTCAAGAAAGGTGTAGTAGGCAACATTAAGAATTCTTTTCATTACCGACCTCCTTACTTCCTGCAAAAACTATCTCTTCAAGTGACGGATAAACGCCTCCTGCCTGATGTATCGTGTATTTTTTCTCAACAATAGCGGCGAGCTTTGAATTAAAATCCTCCAGGCTTTCACAGTCAATGACAAATCTGTTGGAAACCACCTGAATTCCCTTGAAAAGAGCAAAGGCGGCATCTTTCATCTCATCAGGTCCGCCGAACTCTATCCTGTATCTTATATTCTCAGGATTAACTATCTCACGGACAGTCCCGAAATTCTTTTTCACCCCGTTCTCAATTATGAGAACTCTATCTGAAAGGTTTTCGATATCACTTAAAATATGGCTTGAAAAGATAACACTTTTACCATCTCTTTTAAGTGATCTGATTATCTCCTTCACCTCTTTTCTTCCCACAGGATCAAGTCCACTCATCGGCTCATCCATAATAACAAGCTCCGGATCATGGATTATCGCCTGAGCGAGCCCGATACGCTGAAGCATTCCTTTGGAATATCCTGAAAGCCGTCGATTGCGGTCATTATAAAGACCGACCTGACGTAGAACTTTCTCAGCTCTGTCTATCAGACTTGTCCCTTTCATTCCGGAAAGTCTCCCGAAATATTTGAGAACATCCATACCTGTAAGCTGAGAATAGAAATAAGGTCTTTCAGGCAAAAATCCGATCTTGTTCTTTACGGACACATCACCCGGCTTTTTTCCGAAAATAGAGATCTCTCCACCTGTAGGCCAGATAAGTCCCATCATCATTTTTATTGTGGTGGTCTTACCGGCACCGTTGTGGCCTACGAAACCGACGATCTCACCCGTTTCAACAGAAAACGAAAAATCTCTGACTGCCTCGATCAGGTCCCAGACCCTCATCGGATGTCTGAAAGTTTTTGACAGTCTGCTGACTTCAATAGGTTTTACCATTGAATCCTCCCCTAAAAGGTCACTTTTCATCAACATTTTATAATTTAGGAACAAACGGCAGGAAGTCAATATTTGTGTTTTTTTTGTTAATTGTTTCCCTATAATTTGCAAACTTTCAACTTGCGGTTAGAATGAGCTAAGTTTTTTGTGCAGATGAAAGTTATGAACGGAAAAATTAAGACCAGTCTTATAACACTTGCAGTTATTACATTAATTTCTCTCATCAAGCTTGTTTTCTTCTATCTTTCGAACAGTTTTGCAGTTCTTTCAGAGGTCTGGCACAGCTTTTCCGACGTGGGTACCACACTTCTTGTCCTTCTTTCTGTTTATCTCCATGAAAAGAAAAAGAAATTTTTCAATATCAACTATGAAACCATCGCATCTGTAATTATCAATACCGCTCTGATCTTCGTTTCATTCTCCATTCTTTATAACTCCACGACTTTAAAGGGAAATTACATTAAGAACCCTCTGATCACGGGTATTGTGTTCATAGCTCTGTCTTTCGGGTCATACTTTATCTACAGGTTCGAGACTTCAAGCGGAAACGATCTTGACTCCGATGCCCTGAAAGCTGATTCGCTTCATAACAGGGCGGATATGATCATTTCCCTCCTCACAGGTTTCTCCCTCATTCTCTATCATATCGGTTTTAATATTGATAAGTATATTGGAATAGTTATCGCACTTTTCATTCTGTCATTTTCTACGGAAATGCTGATAAATTCGATCATTAAGATCGTAAAAAAAGAAGACTCGGAAATTACATCCAGTCAGATAGTTCTTTCACTTTTTAAGGAAAAGACCTATATCCGGCTGTTCACACTGCTCAGACTTGAGAAATTTACCACAAACATGAAAAAGATCTTTAACTGGATAGTAACTGCCGCAGTAGTTGCAGGTATTATCGGTTATCTTTCAACATCGGTCTTCACTGTCAGCACTCAGCAGGAGGCGTTCCGCCTGAAATTCGGAAAAATAGTGGAAAGAAACACTACTCTCAAACCCGGGATCCACCTTAAATGGCCCTGGCCTTTTGAAGAAGTGGTGAAAGTTAATGTCAAACACGTTTACTCGCTCTATCTGGGAAATCAGAGCAAAAGCGACCTGTCAAAGATCTGGGCACTGGAACACGGAGATAATCTTGAGTTCATATCCGGAGACAACAACCTTTTTCTGCCTTATTTGACTCTTCACTATACGATAGAAGACCCTTTTCTTTTCTATCTTTCAAACGAGGACAGCACAGAGTTTCTCAAACAGATAAGCCTTCAGACTCTGACAAAGACTTTTGTAACGACTTCCTTCTATGATCTCATGCTGTTTAAGAAAAAGGACTGGCTTCAGAACGTACGCCAAAAGATCCAGACAGAGCTTGATAATAATAAGACCGGACTTAAGATCACCTGTTTTCTTCTTGAAGACATCCATCCTCCGACAGTCGTTGCAGCTTCCTATGAAAATGTGGTTGCGGCCTACCAGCAGAAAGAGACCATGCTCAACCTTGCTGAGCTGGCAAAGAACAAGATGCTTCCAAGTTTCAGAGCAGAAGCGCAAAAGATCGAAGATGAGGCCCATTCCTTTGCGGCAACGGAAGTAAACCGCAAGGAAGGCGAGGCGCAGAATTATCTTCTCAGACAGGAGGCTTTCAACAGTTCCGGACTAGTTTCAAAAATAATGAAACTTGAAGCGGCTCAGGAAGTCCTTGAAAAGAAAACGAAAATCATAATCGACAGAAAAGCCAATATTTCCAAAGACTTGATCTATTATGAGAATTTTATAAATAAAGATAAAGGCAGATGATGAAAAAGTTAATTATCCTGCTCATTTTACTGTTTGTCGGCTTAGGCATTTACTTCTCAACCTTTACGGTCGATGAAAATGAAAAAGCCGTTGTCACAAGATTCGGAAATCCGGTCGAGACAATTGAGAAGGCCGGACTTTACTTTAAGCGTCCGGGCTTTCTTGAAAAGGTCAACTACTTCGACAAAAGAACAAAGATCTTTGAAACAGAACCCGTTCAGCTCCTCCTCAAAGACAAGAACCCTGTTATTACGAGAGTTTATATCGCCTGGAAGATCAAGGATCCTCTGAAGTATTTTGAAACAGTGGGCCTCAGCAGAAAAAACTCCGAAAGCAAGCTCGGAGACATTGTGAACTCTCAGCTGGGTATCGTTTTTGGAGACTACAAGATAGGAAACATCATAAATATCGAAAAAGATTCAGTAAAACTCGATGAAATTGAAAAGGATATCCTGAAAAACTCCAACGAAAAAGCGATAAAGAAATACGGTGTCGAGATCGTTCAGACGGGAATTCAGCGTGTTGCCTATCCTTCGATCGTCACAAATGCGGTTTACGAGAGAATGAAGTCAGAACGAAACAAGGAAGCTGAAAAACTTAAAGCCGAGGGAAAGGAAGCGGCTGACATTATACGTTCCGCGGCAAAAAAAGAGGCTTCAGAGATCGTTTCAGTCGCTGAAAAGACAGCCATGATAATCAAAGGCGAGGGAGAAAAGGAAGCGATGAAGATCTACACTCAGGCCTTCAGCAAAGACACGAAATTCTTTGAACTTCTCACTTCTCTTGAGATGTACAGAAAGGTCATGAACGAGAATACAACGCTCATACTTTCAACGGATTCGGAACTTTTCAAATATCTTGACCTTAAAGACAAGGGTGGCAGATGACAAGCGTTTCCGGGAACATAAAGAAAGCACTTAACGCCCTGTTCTTCTTTTACATGAAGTGGACTGTGCTTGTTCTTCTTTTGATCTATTTTCTGACAGGATTCTACAAGGTCAGTCAGAGTGAAACAGCCGTCGTTACAAGATTCGGAAAGATCATCGCGAACAATGTTAATCCCGGACTTCACTATTCACTGCCCTATCCGATAAGTAAGATCACAAAGATCGCAGTTAAACAGATGAAGACTGTCTCAAACAACGATTTTGCCGACATCGAATGGAAAAAAGGAAGCCACGTTTACAAGTATGTTGAAAGAACAGGTCTCAGACCGTACTCGATCTCCGGAGACAACAACATCGTGAACATTTCCTTCCGCATAAAGTACACCATCAGTGATCCGGGAAAGTATCTTTTCAACATTGAAGACCACGACACAACGATAGGCAGAATATCCTCAACAGCCATCGTTCATTCTCTTTCTGAAAAAAGTGTCGATGAGATCCTCACTTTCGGTAAAAATAATATTGAAAATGAAGTCAGACTTGAAACTCAGAGGAGGCTTGACGAACTTGACAGCGGAATTCTAATCTCATTTACCGAAATTAAAGCTGTTTCACCGCCGACAGAGATCCAGAGTTTTTTCGATAAGGTAATAAACGCAGAAGTTGAAAAGAAAAAACTGCTTAACAACGCCGAAGCCTTCAAGAACAGCGCAGTCCCGGAGGCCCGTACAACAGCAAACCAGATGATACAGGAGGCAAAGACATTCAAACGCGAGAAAATCCTCCACGCAGAAGGTAAAGCCTCAAGATTCCTCTCAAAACTCGATGAATATAAAAAAGCAAAAAA
>CAZTKP010000045.1:0-17182 GCA_964614215.1 uncultured Spirochaetales bacterium
GAAAATTTTGTGCAAGAAAAATTGTTCAGACTAGTCCGCCGACAACATTTTCGGCAGCTGTTACTATGTCAAATTCCTTTTCAAGGACTTTCATGAACAGCGGGTGGAGGAAGCGGTCTTCTTCCATGAAAGGAACGTCTTTTCTGATAAGTTCATAAACTGCGGCAACGCCTACGCCGGGTGAGAGAGGCTTTCTGAAATCAAGGGCCTGACAGCCTGTCAAAACTTCCATGCATAGAACTTTCACAGTGTTATCAACCACTTGCGCGCATTTTCTTGCTGCGGTCGTCCCCATACTCACATGGTCCTCCTTGCCTGCCGAAGTAGAAATTGAATCAACTGTTGCCGGAAAACACAGGGTCTTATTTTCGCTGACAAGACTTGCCGCCGTGACATGAGCTATCATAAAACCGCTGTGAAGTCCCTTCTCCTTAACAAGAAAGGCGGGAGCCTGAGAAAAAACGGGATTTATAAGCTGCTCAATCCTTCTTTCCGAAATGCTTCCAAGCTCGGAAACCGCAGCAGTCAGATAGTCCATCACAAGTCCGATGGGTTCTCCGTGGAAATTTCCTGCCGAAATTGTCTCTTCCTCATCAGGAAAGATCAGAGGATTATCGGTTGAAGAATTAATTTCTGTCTCCAGAACTTTTTCAACATGTCTAAGCGCATCTCTCACGGCGCCATGAACCTGCGGAGTACACCTTACGCTGTATGCATCCTGAACCTTATTGCAGCATTTATGACTTTCCCTGATCCTTGAATCCGAGACAAGTTTGAGAACATTCTGAGAAACTTCCATCTGTCCCCAGTGAGGTCTCACGATATTAACTTTTCTGTCAAAAGCCCTGTCCGTTCCAAGAATACCCTCAAGAGTTATCGCAGCCGCAATATCTGAAAGTTTAAGAAGATTTTTGATCCTGTTTGCAGCAAGTGCTCCCACAGCCGTCATCACCTGCGTTCCATTGATAAGTGCAAGCCCTTCCTTTGCCTTTAAAGTGACAGGTTCAATTCCGCGTTTTTTAAAATACTCCGCAGTCTCCACCTTTTCACTATTATCATCAAAAACATACCCTTCACCGACAAGAACCAGAGCAAGATGGGCAAGAGGCGCAAGATCTCCGCTGGCACCGACACTTCCCTGACATGGAATATAGGGATAGACATCAAGATTAATAAGTTCAATCAGCTTGTTAAACGTATTAAGAGTTATTCCGCTGAAACCTTTGGCCAGAACATTGGCACGAAGAAGCATTATCGCCCGGACAGTTCTTTTATCAAACGGATCACCGACCGCTATTGCATGAGATCTTATAAGGTTTATCTGAAGCTCTTCAAGATGTTCATGGGCTATCTTGACATCACTGAGCATACCGAAACCCGTGTTTATCCCGTAAACAGGATCTTCTTTTTCAAGGATCGTCTCGACAAAATCTCTGCATTTTGCCATTTTTTTCAGCGTATCTTCACTAACTCCGACTTCGGCTTCACCGTCAGCCACAGCCACAACATGACCGATCTTCAGGTTCTCGCCATCAACGAACACTTTATTCATATCTGCCTCCAATCAAAACTGTCTGGGCGAGTTTATATTCCACCTGATCAAAAATCAAGCTATAAAGGTTTGAATATCAAACTGTTACAGTAAAGTGTCTAAAAAATCTGCATGTACGTTTAACTTTTTGTTGCGAAAGCTACCTTTTTGTATTATAAATCACTGCGTACCTCTTCAAAATTGAAAATTTAGGTGATCTTATGTCCAATGAAAAACTTTCCTCCAGAATCTGCGAGATCAACATCCCTCTGTTCCTGCTGAACATTCAAACGTTTGATATTATTGACCTGAACAATGCGTTTCTGAAACTACTCGGTTTTTCCTCGAAAAAAGAGTTTCTGTCAGACAGATCATTCTCCATTGTTTCATTTTTAAAAAACTCTGATGTCATTCTGAAAATAAAAAAGAACAAAAAAGTTATCAGCGAGAAAATAGAATGTGTCGGTTACAGCGGAAAGCCTTTTACAGCGATAGTTTCAGCTCAACAGACTGAAGTGGATGATGTTTTTCAGATAATTATTCTTGAGATCTCAAAACCGTCAGATGAGGCAACGGATATTTTCAAAACACTTCCCGACAGAAACTATATGGACAGAAAAATATCCGAAGAGATCATTAAGGCAAAGATCGACGGATCAAAGATCGCTCTTGTTTCCCTTGATGTAGACCACTTTAAAAAAGTAAATGACGTCCTGGGAAGCAGAAACGGTGACAAAATGATAGAGCTTTTCGCAAACCGTATCCAGGAAAATCTAGTCAGCGGAGATTACTTTGCGCACAGATCAGGGGATAAGTTTCTCCTTCTTTTCACCAGTCTGGAAGACCTTTCCACAATATCACTCAAGCTGACAAACCTTATCAGTATATTTAAAAAAGGGTTTAACCTTTATAACATGGAATTCCATTACACCATAAGCGCCGGAGTTGCTTTCTATCCGGACGATGCTTCTAACCGCGAACAACTTGCCGACAACTCTCAGACTGCACTGAACAACGCAAAATCAATGGGCGGGAACAGGTTTATCTTCTATTCAAGAGATATGAATCTGGATGCATATAGAAACATCGAACTTGAGAACAACATTCACCGGGCAGTGGAGAACTCGGAGTTCAAACTTCTTTATCAGCCCATCTTCGACCTTAAAACAGGGAAGATAACATCAATAGAGGCACTTATAAGATGGCAGAACCCGGACACAGGAAGTTGTCAGCCTCCTTCAAAATTCATTCCGTTCTGTGAAAAAAGCGGCCTGATCATACCAGTAGGGAAATGGGTTCTCAAAACTGCCTGTAGACAGAACAGGGAGTGGCAGGATCAGGGCCTTGAAAAAGTTCCTGTGAGCGTCAACCTCAGCGCAGTCCAGTTCAAGGACAAAGACCTTATCTCAACGGTTGGCAATACCTTGGAAGAAACAGGGCTTGATCCGCGTTATCTTGAGATAGAAGTTACCGAGACCGCACTTATAGAGAACTTTAATACTGCCGTTGAAAAAGTCGCTGAACTTAAATCTCTGGGAGTATCCATATCTATTGATGATTTCGGGACAGGCTACTCATCTCTCATCTATCTGAAAAAATTTAACGTGGATAAATTGAAAATAGACAGATCATTCATCAACGAACTGCCGGGAAGCAACGAAGATTCGGCTATAGTTTCAGCTGTTCTGGGGCTGTGCAGGTCACTTAACCTTAAAACCGTTGCGGAAGGTGTTGAGACTCAGGAACAGGAAGACTTTCTGAAAAGCAGGAACTGTGACACAGTTCAGGGGTTTTACTATTCCAGGCCTTTAAATTCGCTAAAGATCAGAGAGCTTCTGAAACGCTGAAACTTCAATATCCTGTCCTGACATATTGACAATTTGACTATCTGACAATGACTTGGACGCTTTAACCAACTGAAAAGATTGACTTTCGCCACTGGAACAGTTATTGCTCTATACGTTGTCTCTTATGATTGGAGGAGAAGATGTCGAAAAAATATAATGTTGCCGTTGTGGGAGCAACCGGCGTTGTCGGAAGAGAATTCATCAATCTGCTTGAAGAAAGAGATTTTCCTGTTGAAGAGCTCTATCTTTTTGCAAGTGAAAGATCTCTTGGCGAAAGTGTGAAATTCAGAAAAAAAGAGCAGTCTATAATCGTTCTGGACAAAGAGGCTGTAAGTTCAAGAAAAATAGACATTGCCTTTTTCAGCGCCGGATCAGCTGTTTCAAAGGAAATGGCAACCTTTTTTGTGGACCAGAACTGTTACGTCATTGACAACAGTTCGGCTTTCAGAATGGACAAAAAGGTGCCTCTTATCGTCCCTGAAGTTAACGGATACCTGCTTAAAAAGCTCAAAAAGCCATGTCTTATTGCCAATCCGAACTGCTCAACGATCCAGATGGTGCCTTTCCTTAAGATAGTGGACGACAACTTTGACCTTAGATCTGTAACTATAAGTACATACCAGAGTGTCAGCGGAGCCGGAAAGGAGGGAATAGACGAACTCCGGAATCAGGTGTCCAAACTCTTCAGTTCACAGCATCCTGAACCTTCGGTCTTCCCTCAGAGAATTGCTTTCAACCTGATCCCTCAGATCGGTAACTTCTACCCGGACGGATACTGCGAAGAAGAACTGAAAATGATCAATGAGACGAGAAAAATATTAGAAAAAGATGATCTTGATGTTGAGGTGACGACCGTGAGAGTTCCAACCTTCTATTCTCATGGAGAAACAGTTGTTGCCGAAACATTGGATGACTGTGATATCGACCTTTTAAGAAAAGAGATAACAGAACATGAAGAACTGGTTCTTATGGACGATCCTGAAAAACTTCTTTACCCTACTCTCATCGACAGTTCCGGAAAAAATGAGGTTTTTATCGGAAGACTGAGGACCGGTATGAACAATAAAAAAAGAATAAATTCATGGATAGTTGCCGACAACATCCGCAAAGGGGCCGCATACAACGGCTTAAGGATAGCTGAACACATTATCGGGGGTTTATAAATGAATAAGTTTACTGTTTTAATACTGTTTATTCTGATCTGGATGCCTCTTTTGGCAGATAGTGAATATCTTGAAGATCTCAAAACAGAACCCGAGCACGGGGAACTTAATATCTCCGGCAGTATAGATATTCTTTTTGACCTTCCGAAACACAACATCGTTAAATCTGCTTATCTTTCTATAGTTGTGAACAACGAAACTATCAGGATAAGCAATACAACTTTAAACAGCTCTGACCTGGGCTATATGAACAACAAAATTACTGTTACCGGAACTCAGCTGTATGAAATTCTTGAAAGCAAGCGCATTCCGGGATTCCGTCTCTATTCAGAACCTTATGCGGCTTCTGATGACGATATACTGACAGATGACGATGAAATGGAAAATGACTCAGATACCGTAGACGACACTGACATGGACATTGATTCTGAAACAGTAGATGACAACGACATTATAGAAACAACAGATAACGAAACTTCTGACGATGACTTTCTCACAACAGCGGACGAAGACACGGAAACAGATGATTCGGACACCACAGCGGATGATAAAACATGGGCTGACAAAACATATGAGATAAAACTCACTCTTGAGCTGGACACATCCGGGAATACTGATCCCGAAGATGATGAAAACGACGACTCCGACACGTCTTCCTCCACAACAACAAATATCCCGGCGACAGATGAACACACCATCAGCATAGTTTTTGACAACAAGGCTCCCGATGCCCCCGAATCTGCTCAAACAGAGGGCGGAGATAAAAGAATAGTTTTTGAAGTAACACCTCCTGTACTGGGTGATGAGAGTCATGAGAATATCGGAGTCTACCATGTTTCTCTTAAAGGGCTTTTTGACAGCAACGGAACCGAAGTGGAAAAAACCATTGAATATACCGACACTGTCTCGTCAGATTCCTATGACCAGACATGGAGATTTACAATTAGCGGCAAAGATGGATATGAACTTATAAACAACGATACCAACGATCCGAAATACGTCTATGAGGTCAGGATCACATGTGAAGATCTCGCAGGCAACCATGATCCTGAAAATTCACTAAACACTGAAGCGTTTGCTGTAACAACATATGGATTCTGGTCAAACTATGAAAAAAACGGGGGTAAAGATGACGGCGGATTCTGCTTCGTAGCTACGGCCGGCTTCGGAAGCTATTTTCACCCTAACGTTGAAATACTTAGGAATTTCAGAGACTCTGTACTCTCAAAATTCCATTCGGGCAGAGAATTTATAAGATTTTACTACAAAAACGGAGAAAGGCCCGCCCGCTTTATTGAAAAACGTCCCTTTCTTAGAACTGTTTCCAGAGCGATCCTTATGCCTTTTGTTATCTTTGCATGGTTCTTTACAAACGGACTTGGAAATATCGTTCTTCTTTTGTGGCTGGGAACGCTAATTCTCTATTTTTCCAGAAGAAACAGAAAGATAGCACTTCTCGGAACCATCGCCGTTATTTTTCTTGCTGCACCCGATCTTCATGCGATCGACGGAGAAGTAAATTTCAACAGTTCTTTCTACTATCCGGAAAAAATTGATGAAGAGCTTCCGGGCTCACCGTTCAAAGATATCGGCGGGGACTCTCTCCGCTATCTTCCTATGCTTAACGGCGGACTGAGAGTTCCTCTTCTGGAAAAGTATCTCCGATGGACTTTTACCATAGGCGGAGGCTACACCAGACTATCCGGAACAGCCATTAAAGCTGACGGGGAAAAGTCCGCTGACAAAAGCTATATGCACCTTATCCCTCTGACCGCCGAAACCAAACTTAGACCCGAATACTCCTTTCCCGTCTACCCATACGCTTCAATAGGTATTGATTACTATATCTGGTGGATAAGAGAGCATGGAGAAACTGCCGAAGAAGGCGGAACATTTGGATTTCACGGCAACTTCGGGATCTTTCTCAGTTTAAACTGGCTTGACCCTCAGTCCTCCAGAAAGCTGGAAAAATCTTCAGGGATCACGAACACCGGACTTTTCATTCACTATCATCTTGAAAAGATTGATGATTTCGGGAAGGAAAAAAGCATAGACCTGAGCTGCAACCGTTTTGAATTCGGAATAATTTTTGAATTTTGATGCATAAAATTGCTTTTTAATAACAGTCATGTAGAATTTCAGCTCGAAAATTTGAAAGTATTTTTGGTCATTTTTATTTAAATACCTATTGAAGGAGGTACCCTTGAAAAGAACGTTATTTGTAATCATGCTTGTGGCTGCTGCTGTTATTTTTACAGCTTGCCCTAAAGCTAAAAAAGCAGAGCCCGAGGAAAAAGTTAAGCTTTCCTTTCATGTTATGAGCAAATGCCCTTACGGTGCTCAGGTCGTAAAAGGAGTAAAGCCTGCTCTTGACAAGCTTGGCAACGCTGTTGATTTCGAGATCAACTATATCGGAAACCAGAAGGGAGACAAATGGCTTCCTATGCATGGAGAAAAGGAACTGCAGGGAGATAAGATCGCCGTATGTACAAAGAAGTACTATCCGGAAAAATATATGGATCTCGTTTTCTGTATGGCTGAAGATTTCAGAAAGATCCCTGATAACTTTGAAGATTGTGCAAAGAAAGTTAAGTTCGATGCAGCAAAGATCAAAAAATGCTCTGACGGTGACGAAGGACAGAAACTTATTGTTGAAAGTTATAAGTTCTCCCAGTCAAAGAAAGCATCAGGATCTCCTACCATTTTTCTTAACGGTGAAAAATATGCCGGCGGAAGAACAGGAAACGCATTCCTGAAATCTATCTGTGACGGTTTCAAGAAAGCAAAACCTGCCGTATGTACATCCATTCCTGAACCGCCTAAAGTAAAACTTACACTTCTTTCCGATAAAAGATGTAAACAGTGTAATCCTCAGAGACTTGAGCAGAGCCTCAAGAGAGTTTTCCCGGGACTTACAGCGGAAACTCTTGAATATTCAGATCCTGCCGGAAAGAAACTCTATGACGAGATCGCAGCAAAGGGACACAAACTTCTTCCTTTTGCCATTTTTGACAAATCGATCGAGAAAGTTGAAGGATACGACAAGATCAAAAGGTTCGTACTGCCTGCAGGAGAGAAAGTTCTTCTGAGAGTCGGAGCAAAGTTTGATCCTACAAAAGAGATCTGTGACAATAAGAAAGATGACACAGGAAACGGCAAAGTTGACTGTGACGACGACGATTGTAAAGGACAGCTTATTTGCCGCAAAGAGATAAAGAACACTGTTGATCTTTTTGTAATGAGCCAGTGCCCTTACGGAACAATGGCGCTTGATGCACTTAAGGAAGTAAAAGAAGCTTTCAAAGGTGACAAACTTGACATAAACATCAACTATATTGCCAACGAAACAGCTCCCGGAAAGTTCAGAGCTCTTCACGGTCAGCCTGAAGTTGATGAGAACATTCGTGAACTCTGTGCTATCAAGCATTATCCTAAAGATCACATGGAATACATCTGGTGCAGAAATAAGAACATCCGCAGCAACGACTGGAAACCATGTGCAAAAGGCAAGATCAAAGCTGCTGTTATTGAAAAATGTTCAACCGGTGATGAAGGGATCAAGCTCCTCAGCGAAAACATCAAGATCGCTGAAGCACTCAATATCGGTGCAAGCCCGACATGGATAATCAACAACAACAAGAAAGCCAGCGGTGTTGCGGCAAAAGATATTCAGAAACATATCTGCACTCACAATCCCGGACTTAAAGGCTGTAAGGTAAAGATAGAAGATAAGGGTAAACCGAAACCTAAAGGACAGTGCAACTAACCTGACCTTGCCGATCTACAATTTATTCTGAAAATTTTCTGATATTTCTAAAAATCTGAAAGATCTAATGAATTAGCATCCGCCGCAACCATCATCTCCATCACAGCCGCAGCCGCATGAATGATGGTCATGATAATCAGGAATATCGACCCCTATCTCCATCAGCTCTATTTCAAAAGTAAGTGTTCTTCCTGCAAGAGGATGGTTGGCATCAATTGAGACTTCCTTTTCATTTTCATCAACAACAATAACCGGAATAACCTGTCCCTGATCACCGTGCATTTCAAAAACAGCTCCTTTAACTATCTCTGCATCCTCAGGAAACATATTTCTTGCAACAGTAAAGATATTCTGATCGTTTTTCTCTCCGTATGCATCTTCCGGCAAAATATCAAACTTTTTCTTATCACCAACGCTCATTCCCAGAACAGCATCATCAAAACCCTTAATAACCATTCCTCTTCCCACCTGGAACTTAAAGGTCTCTCCTGAATCGAGAGAAGAATCGAATTTCTGTCCATCTTCCAGCCAACCGGTGTAGTGTACTGCCACTTTGTCTCCTGCTTTAACAGTCATAAATTTCTCCTAAGACTTTAATTAAAAATGATCCTGCCTGAAAAAACAGGCCTGCCGATATTAACATAATAAAAACTCAGAGCAAGGATTCGGATATATTTGTGAAAAAGAAAGCTTTAAGTTAAAATACCGTGTTAATATTAATTTCCGGAGTTATCCATGAACAAACATTCAAAACTTATAATTATCCTGATCAGTATCGGATCTCTTGTTCTTCTGTTCTTCCATATAAACACACTGAGAAAAAACTCAAAACTTGAAACTGAACTGGATATTCTGAAAAAAGAGAAAATTGCTTTACTTACAGAACATGAAACCTGTCTTAAAGAAAAGGAAACCAGCTTAAAAAGAGAGCTTCTTAACCAGTACCTCGATTACATGATAAATTTGAGAAATAAAATTGAGAATGGTTATATCCCTGTAAAAAAAGACCTGGACAATTTTAAAGACAGAAGCAAATTTGTGATCGACAACATGAAGCTTCTTAAACTTGACCCCAAGGAAACTACACAGCATCTGACCTTTCTGGCAAAAACAAATAAGCTACTTGACGAAGTGATAAAAAAAGAGCCCGAAAACAAAGTTAATAATTAAAAAGTGCCGATTTTTCTTGAAAAAAAAGTTCGTTTTATTTAGGATTGCAACCGTGTTGTAAAACTCATAAATGAGGATTTCAATGGGAAAATACAGTAAACTGGCAAAGGATGCTGCTTCCGACACAAAAAAAACCCGTTTTCTTTTTATTAAAGGAAAATACTCAGGTGGAGAGTTCTATATCAAGGAAGGGCAGAAACTAACCATTGGAAGAGATATCTCCTCAGACATCGCAATAGTCGATTCAAAAGTCAGCCGTCATCACGCCGTTATCATATCCAGAGCAGGAAGAATATTTATTGAGGACAAAGGCAGCACAAACGGAACATATGTTAATGAAGAAAGAATCGAAGCCTCGGAACAGATCGAGATCATGCCGGGAACTGTTTTCAGCATTGGAGATTCCTCCATCAAAATAGAATCGGAAGGTGACGAAAACGCTGATGACTCTGAAAATTCTAAAAACGAACAAACTCCTGTAAACACCGAAAAGAAAAAACAGGACACAGTAAAAGATACTCCTTTAACTCTTGATATATCTCTGACAAAGACCGCCAAAAAAGATAAAGATCCCGACAAAGACGAAAGCGATAAGATAAGTGTCGCAAAAGTCGCCTTAAAGAAAGGTGGTCCCGCAACTACCGCAAAGACTGTTCCGGATTCTGCAGTTGCAGCATCAAAAGGAAGTCTATCGGCTATTGATCCGCTTGACCTTTTAAAATATCTCTCTCAGTCAAACAATTCAGGATATCTCATAATCAACATTACATCACCGTTTGAAGAAAAGATAGAAATAGCACTGGGAGTTTCAGGAATTGTTGCTGCTGATTCAATTTCAAGCAGAAATTTTGCTCAGGAAAAAGTTCTGTCAAGATTTCTCCTTGCTAAAGACGGAGAGTATGAATTCAAGATAGATAATGCTCCGAGAAAAGAAAAAACTAACGATTTTCTTGAAGATGTCTTCATGGAAATATCAAACCAGAGAGGAACTCTTGTAAGGTACAGAAAAATGATCAGTTCAGATCAGTTAAGGTTCCAGATACCGATCACCGGAAAACTTTCAGATCTTACAAAGAAGGAGCTTGAAACTCTTCAGTTCATGGTAAACACCAGAGAGGTCACATCCTATCTGAACATATTTCCGGAAAATGATGATTTCATACTGCTTTCAGAGATACTTAAGTTTGTTGATGCGGGAATTCTTTTCGGGGACAATAACGAAGAAGACGACAATATGATGACTGTTTCAGACGATATCCTTGAGATCTGAGGAAAAAAATGAACTTTAAGATCTACTATAAGAAATCCAGACAACCTATCGCCACTTTTGATGAAAACACTATTGTAGACTTTTGCCTAAAGAACAAGGATACCTTAAAAAACTATTACTTCTCTTCAAGTGGAAACAAGGAGATGATGGAGTGGGAAGTTTTCACTGTAAGATATTCAGAGCTGTTTGAGAAAAAGGCAATAGAAAGGGATAAAAAAGAGTTTGAATCTTCAAACGAAGGGGAAATTAAAGTAAAAAAACAGGGAACCGGCAGTGCTTTCACCATCATTCTGCTTGCTCTTCTTATTGCAACATACTCAACCTACCTCCTTTATCAGAAGAAATTAGAACAAGACGCCAGGCTGGCACAGGTCCAAAGTAATCTTGTTGAGAAAAAAGTAGAAAAAAAAGGTTTGGAAAAACGTGCTCCCAAAGATTCTGATACAAAGTTTACGGAAACAATCCCCGAAGATGACCAACTGATAAAACTTTGGGATAGTTTTAAAGGAAAAGAAATTAAGTCCGCTCTTGATCTTAAGGATATAAAAGATCAGATGGATTCCTATCTTCCTCAACTTAAGGAATGTTATATTAAAAGGGCAACGGCCGGGGATACCGACATAAGAGGAACAATTAATTTAAAGATCCGTGTCAGTGGGGACGGAGTTGTAAGAGACGTTCTTCTTCCTGA
Organism: uncultured Spirochaetales bacterium; assembly: GCA_964614215.1. Taxonomy (GTDB): domain Bacteria; phylum UBP6; class UBA1177; order UBA1177; family UBA1177; genus CAZTKP01. Next base: position 11,439 of record CAZTKP010000045.1, read on the forward strand.
TGAAAAATACCGGTCAACACTTTTCGGAGACTGCATAATTTCAGCAGTGAAGTCTAAAAAATTCAAAATATTTAAAAGCCGTGAACAAGTTTTCACATACTACTGGAACTTGTAAGAGGCCACAGAGATTATTCATCTGGGGATATCCACTTGAATTCTCACTTTCTCCTTTTTTTCAGGAACATGCTTCTTTTTTAAACTCTGAAAGGATCGTCTATTCAATCTTTAGAGGCGACCTGGAAGAATTCCGCAAAATGCTTTGTGATGATTGTTGTATCGGAGCAAATATAACAGTTTCCAACAAGGTTAAAGCTATAGAACTCTGTGATGAGCTCACAGAAACCGCTAAGATCAGCGGCTCCGTTAATACTGTTTTTAAAAAAGACGGGAAGCTTGTCGGCGACAACACTGATGGAGAAGGTCTATATCTGTGGCTTACGGAAAATGTAAACACAAAAGGCAAAACCCTGGAAATTCTTGGAAACGGCGGCACGGCGAGATCTGTTGCTTCTGTTTTCAACAGAAATGGATATCGGGTTAAAATATTCGGTAGAGAAGAAAAAGGATGGGAAAAGAATTTCGGAACATTCTCCGGAATTGATGACTGGAAAGACGAGATCTTGACCGTTAACACCCTGCCTTTTTTAAAAGAAGGAAAAAACGTTATAAATATTTCCTACCATTTCGGAAAGATCTCTGAAAATGCCGCAGGAATGCTAGCCTGCCAGGGCTGGCTTGCATTTAAAAGATGGTTTAACACCGATATTACTCTTGAGCAGTTTATAAAAATTACATTTCTTCAAAAAACAGCTGTGGAAAATACTGCTCTAATTAAAAGGTTATGCACAAATGAGATTTAACAGATTCCTTGAAAACTCACTGAAAGAAGCTCTTGATAATTTTGATATAGAAAATGATAAGGCCGATATTTTTTTAAACAGATTTTTAAGAAACAGACGTATCGGGAAACGCGACAGAGAATGGATAAGAGAACGTTTCTTTTTTTATCAGAGACATAAGTTTCTTTTTGATAATTTAAGCGGGTTTTCTCTGCCTCATCTGATTGCAATGATCTATGAGAATGAACTTGAACCAAAGTTGTCAGAACAACTTGAAAAGCTTAAGGAAAAAGGAACGTATCAGACTCTTCTTGACAGGTCTTTTCCTGATTTTCTACGTGACAGAATAGAAGATAATATGTTCAAATGGCTTAACTCAAAAGCTGAAACTGTATTGAGAACAAATCTTTTAAAAATAAGCAGGGAAAACCTTAAAAATGAACTTGAAAAGATAGGAGTGAAAACACAAGAAACAGTGTTCTCCCCGGCCGGACTTATTCTTCTTGATAACTCATTTAACCTTAAGAACAGTGAACTTTTCAATGAGGGCCTTTTTGAATTTCAGGACGAGTCCAGTCAACTGGTATCTATGCTTGTTAACAGAGAGCATAAAACTCTCTTTGAGCCTTGTGCCGGGGCCGGAGGAAAGTCTCTTGCGATCAGAACCTTCCTGCCGCAGATAAAGATATCAGCTTCAGATATCAGAACAGGACTTTTTAATGAGATAAAAAAACGCTCAGCAAAAATGGGTATAAAAATAGAAACTTTACGGCTTGATGATACCGCCAATCTGACATTCGACACAGTTTTTATTGATGCACCGTGCAGCGGAACAGGTGTTTTAAGAAGGAATCCTGTCGACAGATGGGTCGTTAATGAGGAAATGGTTGAAGAGCTTAATAAAGCCCAGCTTTCAATTCTTTCTGAGCATGCTGACAAGGTGAAAAGCGGTGGGGAACTCATCTACGTAACGTGCAGTCTTCTTAAGCAGGAAAATGAAAACATTGTTGACCGTTTCATAAATAAATTCAAAAACTTCGAGCTGCTTGACATATCACAGAGATTGAAAAAGATCTTTCCTGAAAAGGACTTTTCAGAGTTAATTGCAGGATCATTTTTCAAAACTGCCCCGATGAAAAATAGAGACCTGATGTTTGCCGCTATTTTGAGGAAAAAATGAAGAAGATCCTTGTCTTTTTATCACTTTTTATCTTCTTTTTCAGTAATGCGGAAACTCCGTTCTTTTATCTTGAGAACGGCAGAAAGATAACACTCTCTTCTACAGAGCAGAAAACTGATGACGGCTGGCCAATCGTTGAATTTGGAAATACAAAACTGTATCTCAATGGTTATATAGGCGTAAAAACTGAAGAAAAGCATCTTAATTCTTTTTCTGATCTGCATGTTGTTTCAACTGACTGTAAAAACGGCATCTGTCACTTAAAGATAGAGCTTTCAAAAGGGATCGACCCTTTTGAGTTCAGTGAAAATATCAGAACTTCAAAACTTGCGAAATGGGTTCAGCCTGACTGGAAAAGAAAAGTGATATTAAGAGCTTACCCAAACGACCCGCTTTTTGACGACCAGTGGTTTCTTCCAATGATCGAAGCTCCGCGAACATGGACTCAGACAAAAGGAGAGCCTTTTTCAATTATCGGAGTTCTTGATAGCGGAGTCTCTGTCTATCATCCTGATCTTGCTGAAAATGTGATAAAAGGTAAAAGTTTTTCACAAACGTCAAGCTCAGTTGAACCGGATTCAGACGTTTCCGGTTACAACAACAACGCCATAGCTGCTCACGGGACTTCTGTTGCAGGAGTTGCCGCCGCAGTGACAGATAACAGCACCGGAATTGCCGGGATCTGCCCTGACTGTCTGATAATGCCTGTGAAGTTCTTTAACTACGACGAGGAGTATATTTCAGTTTCAAGAACACTTGAAGCATTTAAATGGATGACCGACCACGGTGCTTCCGTGATAAATAACAGCTGGGGTGAAATTGACACTGATGAAGCGGGAAACTGTATTGATGTGGTTCTTGACAACTACCGCAACGATGCTGTGAACTACGCAGTTAAGAACGGAAGGAACGGATTAGGCACAGTTGTTATCTGGGCGGCTGGAAATTCAAAATGTGACACAGATCTCAACAGAAATTACGATAATCCTGACATCTTTCTTGTCGGGTCAGTTGAAAAAACAGGGATGATGAGCATGTATTCAAACTGGGGAGACAGAATCGATTCAGCACTTCCTGCAGCCTCACTGACAACCGATATTCCAGGGGAGAACGGATTTAACGACAGCTATCTTTCTGGACCGGAAGACCTTAATTATACTGATGATTTCATTGGAACAAGTGCTTCGGCGGCTGTAGCCTCGGGAATTGCTGGACTAATTATCAGCGCAAACCCTCTGCTTACCTCTTCTCAAGTTATGTACTGCATGAAAAGAGCCTCAGCCATTCCCGATATCACATGTTTCAAAGGCGATTCTCAGAGAACAGCTCTTAAAAGCGACCCTGATCAGAATCATTCAAGATGCTACGGATTCGGACTTGTCGACGTATCAAAAGCCGTTGAAATGGCCGTAAACGGAGACTGCGGACCCGCCTATACCGGATGCGATAATGACTGCCCCGACCATTTTGTCTGTGACAAAAGTTCAGGAAAATGTATTGAAGACATCGACGATCCGCTCAGCAGATATGGAGACCCTGAAAACTCAGGCTGTTCAGTAATTTTTATCGATTAGATTTATTCAACCAAGATCAACGAACATCCAATTGGCTTTTCTCCACATGCAATTTCATCCCATGACATTGAATCTGAGAAGCTGACAGGAAGCCCGGCAATAAAGAAATCATCACTGTCCGGCTTAATTCCATCCACATCAAATATAACTTTATATTTTTCGCCGCAGACAAGACCTTCAGATCTGATCGATATTTCAAGAGGAACCCATGCTTTAAGCTCATGGATCATCGGTGTAACTTTTTCCTGATCATCATTTTGAAGACTGTAGATTCTTTCACCACTTTGAGGATCTTCAACACTGATATAAAAAACACTGTCGTCACTATTTTCATAAGTATCATCAAAATCTTCATAATAAAACGCTTTAAATGAGATCTTTCTGATCGCTGTATTTTCATTGGAAAAAACTTTTATTCCTTCAAGACTTATTCCTCCAGAATGTGCAACAAGATGAGCGTGTTCCGTATCAACAAACAGTACTTTCCCCCACGGATTTACTGCAACAGGATCAAAAACTCCGTAATTATAATAACTGTTTGTCAGATTTGCGTTTTCTGAAAAGAACATCGACTCTATAAAACTTATCCTTCCATATGCGGGCCACTCCTTGTTATTTCTGTCAACTTCGTAATCTGCAACCAGCAGATAATTCATTCCGTCTCCCGTCGTTAATAGCTGCTCACCTTCAACAAACTCTATAAACCTTGTGTATGGTCCGTAAGAATACTCCGTTTCCGCCATCACGACCCGATCAACATCGTCATATTCTCCATTTAGATTGCGATCTTCAACAAGTCTGATATTGCGGATATCTATATTATCCGATCTCTCAAGCTCCATGTTTATCACCTTTATGTAAAAAGGCGCTTCTTGTTTCACGGCTTCAAGTTTAAAAGAACCCATGACAACATTGTATACGTTATCTGTGGTGTCATAACCCAGAACTTTGTCATATTCTTTCATAATTCCACTTGCGATCTTTATATTCAGCAACGGAGCATCATCTATATCACCAAGAACACACTGTCCATATTCACAAGTATAGAATTCATAGCAGTTGTCATCTGAAATACAGCTCTTTGCTGATAGTGAACAGTAGAAAGAAATTACTATAAAAAACAAAATCCCGGTCTTTAACTTCATGACAATCTCCCTGAAAATTCACCAACAGCTGTTTTGTGTCCTGATTAGTTAGATTTTATTTAAGAATCTTTTTTGAAGTATCTTTTCCATGGCATTTTAAGACAGGTTGGAGACTGATAGAACCAGATATCCGCCTTCCCGTTAAAAACACAGGTGGTCACTTCGTTCCCTGCAAGATATTCTTTAGCCTTTTCAATTGTTTTTCCCGTTTTTGAAACATCATCGACAAGAAGTATTTTCTTACCAGTTATATCAAAACTTTCAGTTTCCAGAAGTTTTGCATCGTCATATCTGGGCGTATGAGTGTCATCTCTGTAGTTTATCTGAATTATCTTCATCGGGATATTGAGTTTCTGCTGAATAAATCCGGCAGGAATTATACCGCCGCGCGCAACCGCGACAATGAGATCATGTTCACCTAAGTCCAACTCATCAAGCCTTTCAAAGAATTCATCCCAGCTCTTTTCGATCATTTTGTCACCTGCGCTATCTTTTTCCAGCTGTACTTTGCAGCTACAGCCCAGATAAGATTTGTGACCGTCAGAGCGATAACGATCTTTATAACCAGATCAGACTTCATACCGGCAAGATAGACATCACTCAGATAAAGCCAAGGAACCTGAATTGCAAAAGCAAGAAGAACTGACTGGATAAGACCGAAGCCTTTTCTGAAGAACAGACCTGTCATGAAACCAAGAATGATGTTTCCAACGGCAATATACGGGTTTCCGAGCGCGATGGCAGTAAACATTGAGCCGACTCCACCACTTAACGCACCTCCTACAGGGCCGTAAAGAGCAGCCGCAAGAAAAACAGCATACTGAAAAGTGTGTATCTTAAAACCCATTACCGTAGGCAGATTTATCATTCCAAGCACATTAGGTAAAGCCGCAAGAATAAGCAGCATTATGACATTCTTTCCTGTCAGATCTATCTTTAAAATTTCACTATTTCTCATCATTGGTCTCCATCACCATTTAAAAAACTTACCTATTTTAACATTTTT
>CAZTKP010000046.1:0-17130 GCA_964614215.1 uncultured Spirochaetales bacterium
CCTACATCACGGCCTTTACCGACAACAAGTGAGAAAACACCGGGAATGTTGTGCTTATCAACTATAGGAGCAATGATGTTGTGGATCGCAATTGAGCACAGAGGTGCTTTAGAAGAAGGCTTGAGCAGATTAACGTCTCCGCAGACCGCAGCGATAAGCGCATTCCAGCTCCATACAGCTACCGGAAAGTTAAAGGATGTAATAATTCCACAGATTCCAAGCGGATGCCACTGTTCCTGCATTTTGTGCATAGGTCTTTCACTGTGCATGGAAAGTCCGTAAAGCATTCTGCTCTGCCCTACTGCAAAATCAGCGATATCGATCATTTCCTGAACTTCACCGTCGCCTTCCGCTTTTATCTTTCCCATTTCAAGTGTGACAAGTGACCCAAGATCATCTTTGAACTCTCTAAGCGTTTCACCTATCTGCCTTACTATCTCACCTCTTTTCGGTGCAGGCATCATTCTCCATGTGTCAAAAGCCTCCTGAGCTTTTTTTACAATAATTTCATACTCTTCCTCTGTCGCCTGAACAACTTTTGCAATAGGTTTTCCATCTATCGGACTGTAACTTACAAGCTCATCTCCCGTCGTTTTTATCCAGCCTGTACTCGATCCGTCAGTTGCTCCGTAGTTAACGTCCTTAATTCCAAGTCTCTCAAGAAAATCATACTTCATTTCTCTACCTCATAATGATAATGTTGAATAAATTTCGTATGTGGATTGTAAAAATTCTGTGTCATTTAGACTCCTTTCCAAACGCGGGAGGTCACAACCTTTCGGTCGTGGCCCATCGGCCTTTCTGCCATAGTTTAACCTTAGGACATCCGGCTCGGAGTAATAAAAAAACCGCAGCGATACTATCAAAGCAGTTTTCCGATTGCAAATTTTGTGTTGAAATTTTTTCCCCCTCTTGATAGGATTCATCAATTGGATCTTCAAGCGAGGTGTAACATGAGATTTATCAAAGTGTTTTTTTTAGTTTCTATTTTCACATTTTCTGTAAACGCTCTGCCGATGAGCAACTTTCCAACTTACGAGTATGAAGGGGCATTTGATTATTTCATCCTTTCAAATTCACTTCTTATTGATACTGCAGATCACTCGGATTACGAACCTCAGGGAGACACATCTATCGGTGCAACAGGTTCATCTGACACACTTCTTGCAACAGATATCCCTGAAGATGCCGCAATTGAGCGTGCGTTCCTTGTCTGGTTTGCATCGGTCGATGATTCCAACAACATGGCTTTTACCGATAACGTAGTAACACTCACCACCCCTGACGGAACAGAACATGAGGTCACGGCATCTCTTCAGGGCAACACGGCATCGCCTCAGGGATTTGAGTTTGAATCTTATTACAAAAGCGATTTTGGAGGAGCTTATTATTACTATGTCTACCGGGTTGACGTTACAGATATCATAACCGATTTCCAGTATGATGTGGAGACTGGCGAAATGAATTCACTTGCTGGCGAGTATCATGTAAAAGGAGTTGATGATATCTATGACTGTCAAAAAAGCGGAACAGATCACCATTACTGCAAAATGGCGAGTATGATCGGCGGATGGCAGCTTGTTCTTATCTACGGTTCCTCTGAAATTGCCAGAAAAAGGCTCTATATCTACAACGGAATGGACTGGAGCTCAAACACAAAAACAAATCCAACTACTATTAATATAGCAAATTTTGAACTTCCTGAAAACGCGGCTGTAAAGATATCTTTTGTTACCAGTGACGGTGATGACTATCTTCCTGCTCCCGAGTCTCTTGAGCTTCAGGGAGGACTCGCTCCCCAGGCTATGGTTCTAGGAGAGATCGGAGAAACGAGCTGCAATCCTCTCGATCAGCCTTTTAATAGTAAATTCAGGAAGTTCAACTACAAAGGCGAACAGTCTGACTGCCTCCAGCAGCTCTCTTTCGATGTTGACACATACTATCTCCAGTATGACCCCAACATGCCGGACAGCATAATTAACCCCCATCTTCAATATGGTACTAATTCAATGAATTTCTATATTAAAACTGGTAATGATATCGTTCTTACGAACTATCTCATTCTTTCAATTGATACCAGACTTCCCGCTTTTGATATTCCTGAAAAGAATGAGAAGTTTCTACTGACTCCTCTCTCACAGGCAGACAAGATCTGTCCGGGAACTATATTCGGTTACGAGATAGTTGTCGAGAATCACGGTCATGAACCTGCTGAGAATGTTGTTGTAAAAGACATCATTTCCGGACTTCAGGAGTATATTCCGGGTACTTTTCAGGTAGATATGACAGGAACAGGAACATGTTATCAGGATTATGAAGATAACGGAGGATTTCCTCTTGCGGACGGGCTCACCATAGCAGAGGAAATGGATATCTGTCAGGATGAGGCTAACTGCGACAGAATTCTTATGCGTTTTCTCGTAAAACCGAACGAAAATGCCCAGAAGAACACAGCTTTTGAGAATTCTGCACAGATCTGGGACGGAAAGACCGGCGAAGGCCAGGCATACAGGACTAATCAGGGACTTTCAGTGAGAGCGACCTTTGATAACGACTGCGAACCTATGGATGAGACAACTGTGAAAAATCAGCTCTATACCCCCGAAAGCATGGCTTGCGGCGGAGAAGTCGAACAGCCTGACGATGAAACAGGTGACACAGGCGACACTGGAAATACCGGAGACACAGGAGATACCGCCAATTCAGGTTCCGATTCTGAAACAACTGATGATCTTATTGAAGATGATGAAGTCGGTTGTGCGTGCAGTGTGGTGAATTTTTAAAATTGACAGATCAGACTCTATCCTGTTTTTCTAAGGAATTCAGATATTTCGTCCAGTTCTTCAGGTTCAAAATCATCTTTATAAAAAATTCTGAAAAGCTCGACCTTCAGATCAGTTTCGCTCATTTCAGGATTCTTTTTTCTCAGCTGATCCACAATAATTTTCCGTGAAAGTTCCGTGAGATCAAAAACATACTTTGACTTTTCAGCATAAGACTTTCTGTTGTATATCTCGTTCTGTTTTTTTCTTATGTGTTCCGGAGTGTCATTCATTTTCAAGTAACCCGAATGTTTTTAAATTCAGCTTATCGCACCACATTCTTACGTATTCTATATCTTTCTGAGAATTATCAAGAAGATTTTTTATGTCGCTTATCTGTCTTTCGCTCTGATAATCCTGAATCCACATTATTTTTGCAATCAGAAGATCGTTGATATTTATCACCCACAATTCTGTGCCGAAACCTTTCATGCGCTCTCTCTGACTGAAAGCAAGACTGGAATATTGGTTATCTTTCCGGATTATAAAATCAATTTTGAACCCTGTCTCATTATCAATGACATTGAACATTCCTTTACGTCTGACTTCATCCCGGACTGTATCTACGTTTACATAGCTGTCAGGAAAAAGTTTAACAAATTCATCAATTTTGATCTCAGGAAGCTCGATAACAATATCAACATCCCTCGTCATTCTCGGCACACAGTAAAAATTTGAGGCTACGCTGCCTGAAACCATGTACCTTATTCCGTTTTCATCAAGTTTATTAAAGACTTTTCCAAGAAACTTCTCAAGATTTACCAAATTTCGCTCCGACAGAAAGTTCCTTTAAATATACCTTTTATGTTCAGAGTTTTCAAATAATATTAAAACACCTTTTTTACATTAATCATTTTGGCTTTCAAAATCTTACTCAATATACTGAGTAAATTTACTCAATACGTTGAGTAAAATCACAAATCAGGGCTTTATATCAATTATTCCGGTGTGTTCCGGTCACTATTTCTTTCTGTTTTCTGCGATTTTTAAAGCCTTTTTCTACGAAGATGGGGATTTTGTCGATAGTTTTTTCTGTCCAGTACATCATTGTGGCCAAGGTTCCTGGTGTTGGAGTAAATATCTGGACCTGTTCGGGTGTTATACGGAGATTTTTTGAGATAAAGCTTTTAAGTTTCTTCTGCTGTTCAAATCCTGAGCCTGGGAATGCTGAGATAAGGTAATATGTTAAAAAGATCTTCTTTCCTGATCTTTCCACTGCTTTTTCAAACATTCTGGAAAACTCGATGAGAACTTCTTTTGACGGCTTTTTCATAAGACTTAGAACATCAGGTTCCGTGTGTTCGGGAGCTATTTTCATCTGACCTGAGATATGATGCTTCACAATTTCTTCAAGATACTCCATTCCGTGTTTTTTATCAGCCACAATAAGGTCATAACGGATTCCTGAAGATACAAAAACCCTTTTAACACCTTCTATTTCACGGACTTTTCTAAGCAGTGAAAGCTGTCTGCTGTGATCTGGCTGGACTTTTTTACAGACATCCGGGTAGAGACAGTCCCTTGAAAAACAGTGTCCTTTGTCCCCTCTCACAACATCCATTCCGTACATATTCGCTGTCGGTCCGCCGAGATCGGATATTACTCCGTTAAAACCTTTTTTCGATGCCAGTTTTTTCACTTCACGAAGAATGGATGATTCACTTCTTGAGACTACGTCACTTCCCTGATGAGCAGCTATTGAGCAGAATGAACAGGTTCCGAAACAGCCTCGATGGGTCACAACCGAGTTTCTGATGGTCTCTATCGCCCTCACCTCGCCCCTTTTTAGACACTCAGGATGCACTTCACGCTCAAAATCCATCTCGTGTATAAGATCTAAGTCTTCTGTTGAAAAATGCTGTGACGGTGGATTCTGAACGATGTAACGCTCACCTTGCTTCTGAAAAACAGCTGTCTTTTCACGCATTGCCTTCATAAAGATCTGCGTCATATCAATAAAATCGTCTTTATTGCTTTTACACTTTTCAAATTCCGAAAGCTCATCTCCACTTTCAGGAAGATTATTTGTCAGATAACAAGTTCCCGGAATATTGTCAGTTTCACTTTGAGTTTTTAACCTTTGAGCGATCTCCAGAACTGTTTTTTCAGCCATTCCGAAAACGAGTATATCAGCCTTTGAATCAGCTAGAATTGAACCTCTAATCTTATCTGTCTTAAAATCGTAATGTGCAAAACGACGTAGAGATGCTTCCACTCCGCCTATAACGACAGGTTTTTTCTCTTTTGAAAAACGTTTTATAAGATTTGTATATTTCAGAACTGCTCTATCCGGTCTTCTGTTGTTAATTCCACCCGGAGTAAGATCATCCTTTTTTCTCTGAAGTCCCGAAGCCGTATAGTTTGCGACCATTGAATCCATTATCCCGGCACTCACGCCCCAGAAAAGCTTCGGCTCACCAAGACTTAAAATGTCGTGATCATTTTCTATGTCAGGCTGACTTATGACACCGACTTTAAATCCATGCTTAACGAGATATTTACCAATAACAGCAGTACCGTCAAAATATGAATCAATGTAAGCATCTCCAGTCACAAGGATCACATCAAGCTCATCCCAGCCAAGCTTTTTCATCTCTTTTGGGGTCATCGGTAAAAACATATCAAACCTCAGAAAGTTCAAGGTATGTTACATTATCCGTGAATTTGTGAAAGATTTTTATTCCTCTATAATCTTCAATCTATTTTTTTGCATTTCATTTCTATTTACTGTATTCTATCATCGTCAGAAAACTTTTAAGGCTGAACATGTCAGTACCAATTGAAAGTCAGTTTGCTGAAGTCCATTCACTAATAGAACTTCACAGATCTAGAACCTTTCAGTTTATTAACAACGAAACCCTGCATATTTGCTGGGAAGTAGGATTTTATGTTCACTCCAAGTTGCAAAACAGTGAATGGGGAAACAAAGTCGTCACTAAATTATCCAATTATCTTGTTTCTAAAGACAAGTCGTTAAAAGGTTATAGCAGAAGAAGCATATACAAAATGGTGAAATTTTACGAAGTATATTCTAACTATAAGTTTCTGGATCTTTTGAAGAATTTCAAAGATAGCGAACCAGAAAAGCTGTTTAATACAATTGTGCCGACATCGTCGGCACAATTGCCAGAAGAGCCGAAAAACGGAATAATTGAATTAGTACCGACAATGTCGGCAATTACAGCAATACCAAAAACACTGCTAAGCATTAACTGGAGTCAACACTGCGAAATAATTGATTCATGTAAGACTCATGAAGAACAACTGTTTTATATTTTTTATGCATCTCGTGAAAGAATGAATGTAAGAGAGCTGAGAAGAGCTATAAAAACAGATTCTTACTCCAGATTCTTATCCGGAAATGAAATTCAGTCATGTGGTCTAAAAAAAACATATCCTTCAGCCAGGCATCTATTTAAAAATATCGCCTGTCTTGATTTTTTGGGACTTCCTGAGCGATATCATGAAAAACATCTACAGGAGGATATTCTTAATAACATGAAATCATTTATTCTTGAGTTAGGCAGAGATTTCATTTTTATTGACAAAGAATACCCTCTAAAAGTTGGAAATAGAACATTTAGAATAGATCTTCTTTTTTACAATAGAGAATTGCAATGTTTAGTTGCCGTTGAATTGAAAACAACCGAATTTGAACCATCCTATATGGGTCAGCTTGAATTTTATCTTGAAGCACTGGATCAGGATGTAAAAAAGGAAAATGAAAATCCAAGTATTGGCATATTGTTGTGCAAAGAAGCGAATAATGATATCGTTAAATATGCTCTTAATCGCAGTATGAGTCCCACAATGATTGCAAAATATGAGCAGAACTTAATTCCCAGAGATGCGCTTGAAAAGTCTTTTCAGAAAACATTAAATTACTGTCAGAACAAACCTTACCAAAATCAATAATTCTTGCTTTTTACACTGCTCAACCGTAAATTCTGAATGTTAACTTCATTGTGGGGAGAAAAAGATGTTTAACATTCCGAGATTTATATCTTCAAGAAAGAGTGCTGAAGAAGCTGAGATCATTGTTGCGGGTATTCCCTATGACTGTACTTCATCATTTCGTGCAGGAAGCCGTTTCGGTCCGAGGGAACTTAGAAGCTATGCTTATGAAGCGATCGAGGAATTTTCTTTCTATCAGCAGAGATCCCTTGATGATGTGCCTTTCTGCGATGTGGGCGATCTTGACATCATGGTGGGAGATCCCGCAGGAATGGTCGATCTCGTCAAAGAAGCTGTGGGATCATATATCGAGATAGGCAAAAGAGTTGTCTCGATCGGCGGCGAACACCTTATCACCTACCCTGTTTTTCTTGCTCACAAGGAATCCTATCCTGAATTCACGATGATACATCTTGATGCCCATGCCGATCTTCGTGACGGTTATGCCGGCGACACATTAAGTCACGCTTCCGTGATGAAACTCTGTCTGGATGAAGGACTTGAAAAACTTATTCAGCTTGGAATAAGAAGCGGCACAAAAGAGGAATTTGAACTTCGCCAGACAGATCCGAGAATAATTCCCGCAACTAATCTTGAATACGTAGCGGATGCACTTGAAGACGGCGAACTTATCTATATTTCACTTGATGTGGATTACTTTGATCCGAGCTTCATGCCCGGAACAGGAACACCCGAAGCCGGAGGCGCATCCTTTCACGATTTCATGAACTTCCTGAAAGTGATCGACGAAAAGAACTGCCGCATCATCGGAGCAGACATCGTCGAACTGGCTCCTGACCTTGATCCATCAAAAATATCTGTCGCTTTCACAGCTAAAGTTTTAAGAGAACTGCTGATATCTATGCAGAAGAATTTTTAACCATGATGGTAGTTAGAGCCTTTATGAATTGAAAGTCCGCGGTAGATCTGCTCAAGGATATTAACTCTGGCAAGTTGATGCGGGAGTGTCCACGGAGCGATTGAAAGAGAAAGATCTTCTCTGATATCACCGAATCCGTAGGAACCGCCGATGACAAATGTGATATGTCCTTTCTGTTCGAATGCCTTTTGAAGCTGTTTTGAAAACTTCATGGAATCAAGCTTCTTCCCCTCTTCACGGAGTGCAATAACAAAAGAACCTTCGGGGATACTTTTTATGATAGTTTCGGTCTGAGATTTGATATCCGGCTTTTCCTTAAGCTCAATGACATCAAGACTCGAATACATTTTCACCCTCTTTTGGTAAAATGCATCCATATCTGAAAAACCGCCGTTATTTTTGAGCTTTCCGACAACCAGAAGCGTTATCTTCATTTTTCCAGAATATTGAGATCGACCTTGGCACAGTCAGACCACAGTGTTTCAAGATCGTAGTAGTGTCTTATCTCGTCAAGCATAACGTTCACAACGATGTCTCCTGCATCTATAAGTATCCACTTGGAATTCTTATCTCCTTCCTGAACGGGTTTTGAAAAACCGTCGGTTTTAAGAGCCCTTGCGATCGCATCGCTCATCGTCTTGTTATGCTGAATGCTTGTTCCAGTAACAAAAACCATATAGTCGGTATAACCGGACTGCTTATCAACATCAAAAGCCATCAGATTAATACCCTTCTTGTCATTTAGAACATCAACTATTGTTCTGAGTTTTCTGTAATCATTTTTTGTCATTTTTTATCCCTTTCATTATGTTCACTGCGGCATCAAGAGTCCTTCTGTGGTATTCCTCGTTATAAATAGGAACCTTCACTTCCTCTCCGGCCTTTTCAGACAGTTTTCTGTTTCCTGTTATCTTAAAATCAACATCTTCCTTTTTAAGTTTGAAGCTCACATTCATATCCATTTTCACAGGAACGTTATCCTTATCAAGAAAGATCTTAAGCTCACCTTCTATTCCCTTCTTTTCCTTTTTTTCAAGCTCTAAAAGCAGGTTATCATCCTTCATTTCCTGCGTTCCCTGAAAGTTCTGAAGATAGGATTTTTCCTTCAGCGGCTTTCTATCGACCTTCTTATCGCTAAAATTTATGATAACAAGATGACCGTCAACGCCTGCAAGAGTTTCGGCCTTTGCAGAAGCTATCTTCGCGTGGTTTCTAAGTACGGTATACATATCCGGGATCTCTGAAAAGAGAAGTTCTCTCAGATAACGGTGCTCACCCATGCTGAAAGTCTTGGTAAACTCTCCTCCGAACTGTCTGCGGTAAAGGAAGTTATCCTTCCAGATCATATCCCAGCCTTCGTTCTTGTTGTTCTTGTAGTTAAGTTTGAAGTTACCGTCGTCATCGCAAGAGTAAGCAACAGTCTCATTTAGCCTAAGTTCCCTCTTATCCTCATCGACCACCGTGTTCGTGACATATTCAAAGTCCTGAACAAAGGACCTTGTCTTAAAGCCTTTCTGAAAGTAGGTCAGCGGAGCATAGATAAGTTTTTCAAGCTCATCAAGACTATCCAGGATCTTTGCGTGGTCGATATTCGGTTCATAGACCTGCTCATCGATAACACGCCATTTCCTTTCGATCTTCTTGTCATCGCTGCATCCGACGATCAGTAACGGAAGCAGAAAAAGGATCAGAAATCTTTTCATCATCAATTTACCCTAATAGTAACCCAAACCGTGTTAATTTAACTGTTTTCGGCCGCTAAAGTCAAGAAGCCGGCCTTTTGAATAGACACTGTGAGCATGGTTGTGTGCAAAATGATAGAGAGGATATATCCATGACTGGGCGTCCATGACAACAAGATCGGCATCCTTACCGACTTCTATCGTTCCTTTAACACTTTCTCTTTTTACCGAAGCAGCTCCGTTTGCGGTAATTCCACGAAGCGAGTCTTCCGCGCTTATCTGAAGCTGAGTTGCTCCCAGACTTGCAGCAAGAGGAAGAAAACCGCTCATACTGCTTCCGGGATTCATATCTGTGGCAAGAGCAACTTTGACACCTGCATCGATCATTTTCTTTGCAGGAGCGAACGGTAGTCTTGAGAAAACTGAAGTAATTGGAAGAACTCCGGCAACTGTTCCTGTTTTTGCCAGAAGCTCGATTCCCCTTTCCGAGATCTCTTCAAGATGATCGACCGAAGCCGCACCCATTTCTGCGGCGAGCTCCGTTCCACCCAGAGAATTGAACTCATCGGCATGAAGTTTAAGCTTAAATCCGAGGTCTTGTGCCCTTTTAAGTATCGTCTCTGTCTCCTTAAGGGAGAAATAACCCTCCTCACAGAAAACATCAACAAATTCAGCAAGTTCCCTATTCTTTATCTCCGGAAGCATCTCATTATTTATAAGACTTATATATCCTTCGTGATCGTTCTTAAACTGAGCGGGATAGGCATGGGCACCAAGAAACGTAGAGACTATTTCTATGGGATAGTTATCCTTAAGTTTTCTGATCGCCTCAAGAAGCTTGATCTCACCTTCGGTTGTCAAAGCATAGCCTGATTTTATCTCAACAGTTGTGACACCGTAAGAGATCAGCTGCTCAAGTCTCTTTGCCGACTGCTCATAGATCTCATCAACTGTGGCTGTCGCAGTCTTCTTGGCACTGTTGAGAATTCCGCCGCCAGCCTTTGCAATTTCCTCATAAGTAGCACCGCGAGCCTTCATGGCAAACTCATCTTCTCTGGTAGCGGCAAAAACAACGTGAGTATGGCTGTCGACCAGTCCCGGATAGACCACTCTGTTCCCTGCGTCCTGTATGACATCGGCACTCTTTTCGTAGTCAGGTGCGATCTTTAGGAAATCATCGTTCCTGCCGACAAAAGATATCTTTCCACCCTTATCAGCCGCAATCACAAGATTGCCGCCGGTCAGAACAGGATCCTTCGGTGCTGCCGTAAATATCTCTGAAATATTCCTGATAACGAGTGAGTAGGACATTGGAACCTCCAGATAACAGAAAACCCGATAAAAGTTCCGTTCTGACTAATTAGACAGAAAAAACTCTATCGGGTCTTCAGGAAAATATGAAAAATCTTAGTTGGCGAAAGTCTTGTTGTAAAGATCAGTAAGTCTTCCCACCTTTCTACCAGCTGTACTCTTATGAAGAACTCCCTTTGTTACAGCTTTGTGCATTTCGCTTGTAACCTTCTGAAGTTTCTTAAGAGTCTCTTCACGGTATTTCTCAACGTTTTCAGCATCTTGCATCACTTCTTCGATACCTTCTCTGAAATAACGTGTGTAAGTCTTAACTCTTGATTTTATTGAGCGGTTGTAAAGTCTCTTCTTTTCGCTCGTTTTAATTCTTTTCTTTGCTGATTTGTGATGAGCCAAATCTTCCTCCATTCATATAAAAAAAACAGTCAAATAACGACCTTGCCAAAAAGCCGTCTATTTATAGTTGAAAATCAATAGCTGTCAAGTTTTTAACAACTAGATATAGACAGATTGAAGAAATTATTCAAGGTAACTGCACCTTTCGCCGTTTTTATAAACATGAAAAGTACTGCCTGTTTCAAAGATATTTTCCAGACTCTTCCACATATTTGAAGTCCCTGCAAAAAAGTCAAAATGGTTCCCGTCGATACCTCCTCCGACATCATCCGCCCTGAAACAACCGTCATGTTTAAAACCGCCTATTCCGTCTACAGCAGGAATGAAAACCCCATCAAATTCCTCGACATAAAGTGTCGTCCCGAAAGGGACAAAATCTGTATCAACAGCAAAGGACACCAGCGGTTCAAGCGGATTGCTCTTACTTCCCATTCCCCATGGAAAATTCTCAGGATCAAGTTCCATATAACAGACTATTCCACCTGTAGGACAAGGTCTGCCGCAGTTGCACTTCGATGAATAATTTATGACGACTCCCTCTTCAAGAATTCCGCTCCCTTCAATGCAGACAGAATCAGAAAAATCCGCAGGCACTTCAGCGATCGGATTACACGAAGAATCGTAGAGAGTGGTGTCATCAACACCCTCATAGTCGTTTTCATTTGCGAAGTAATAGTAAGTGTTCCACATTTCACCAATATATTCACCTTTAGCCAAAGGAATAATGTCGGCATCATCTTCTGTCTCGTCAGCAACTTCATCTTCATCCGTTATCACCTGTTGATCGTCGTCCTCAGTTTCTACAACATCCGGATCAGTGACGGCACTATCTTCATCATAAGCCCCATCGGAAACTTCAGTATCCGATTCTTCATCAACCGAAACTGAATTATCTTCAGCCTCATCAACAGTTTCAATGTCAGTTCCCGCCGTATCTTCATCGGAAACAGGACCACTGTCACCATCGTTACAGGAAAAGATAAATGTCAACGAAATAAACAATATTATCAAGGCTTTAAACTTCATTATCGACTCCTTTTATAACTTCAACCTCTTACTCAGCAATCCTCGTATTGTGCGATAATTATATCGGATGAGATCATTATTTGAAAGAATTACTTTAAATCATAGAGCTGAATAATGGAACCCTGAGGGGTCAACCCCTTAATAATTTAAATGCTTATTCCACGCTCTGACCCTTGAGGGGACCCTTGAGGGTTTTCCACGCTCTGACCCTTGAGGGTTCTTGAGGGTTGCCTCTGAGGTTTTTATATTTGATTTATTTACTTCACCTATGTATTTTTAAATTCGTTTAGAGCTATAAGGAGATTGATGCATGAGCGACAAGCAAAATGGAAATATCATTATTTACCAATCAGAAGATGGTAGTACAAAAATAGATGTTCGGCTCCAGGATGAAAATGTATGGCTTTCACAGCAGCAAATGGCCGAGCTTTATCAATCGTCGAGAACAAATGTAGTAGAACATATTAAACACATTTACGAAGAAGGTGAATTAGACAAAGATTCAACCTGTCGGAATTTCCGACAAGTTCGATTAGAGGGAAATCGTAATGTACAACGAGAGATACCTTTTTACAACCTTGATATGATTATTTCGTTAGGTTATAGAATAAAATCGCACCTTGCCACAAAATTTCGTATTTGGGCTACAGAGCACTGGTATCCGGGTATTTTGATTTTGCCGAAATACAGGCCATCAGACGCAAGCCGATGTATATGAGAGACTACATAGATCAACTCGACAAAATACTTTCGGCAAGTGGAGAAGAATTACTTGATAATTCAGGCACAGTAAGTCACCAGCAGGCAATAGAAAAAGCCAGAAATGAATACAGGAAATATCATGCAAAAACACTTTCACCAGTAGAAAAAGCCTATCTTGAAAATATAAAAGCCCTGCAAAAGAAAGTGGTTGAAAAGGAAGGCGGAAATAAATGATGGAAATCATGCCTAAAACTTGATAATTTAGATACTTATTCCATGCCCAGACCCATTAATAATTTAAATGCTTATTCCATGGTCCGACCCTTAATGTTTGCGACCCTTAATGTTTGGTCTCGTATAAGCACTTAACTTGCTTCATTTCTCAATTCTTTTGACTGCTTTATATCATTTCTGAATTTTATTATCAACATCACGGACTTGCTTTTAGTTCAGTTTTGACTATTTTCTATTCGACTGAACGTGGAGGTAGTAATGCTGAAAAGACCAAGAATTCGTAAACTGATCAAGAAAATCGACTACAGAAAAAGACAACTCGAATGGATTAGAAAAAAGAGAAAGTATGTGCCTGAGAATGTTGAGAAAAAGCTCAACGCATCACTTGATGAGATAAGGGAGATCGAGAAGACCTTCAAGAAAAAACCTGAGCTGGAAAAGCTTGAGAAAATGAGCTACGAGCTTGAGCACCGTTTCAAAATGACCTTCAACAAATATAAGCAGAACGCTCTGTGGGAACTTTTTGATGAGCTGTGGCTTGTTGTTCTCATTGCACTTATTCTGAAATTCTTTGTTATCGGATCATACAGAGTTCCATCAGGAAGTATGGTCGACACTATCAAGATCGGCGACAACCTTTTTGTTGCAATGTTCGTGCATGGACTCACCTTCCCTTTCGCTTCCGAGCAGTTCGTTGAGTTCCTTGATCCCGACAGAGGGGACATAATAACTTTTACCGAACCTAATCCTGAGAGAAAAGCTCTCGTTAAAAGAGTTGTCGGTATTCCAGGTGATACAATTTTCATCTCAGGGACAGATCTTTTTGTCAACGGCAAGAAACTTGAAAGAGAATTCGTTAAAAAAGTGACCTACACTTCCTCCAAGGGGAAAGTGATCCAGGGGACTGAATACATTGAGACAAATGAGGAAGGTGACAGCTACAAGATAATGATAAACGAGAATATTCCCGATGATCTGCGTAAGGAAATGGAATCTTACTGCACCTACTGCAATAAGTCTTTCACTGTTCCGACAAGAAGCTACTTTGTCATGGGAGATAACCGTGACGACAGTTTAGACAGCAGATACTGGGGTTTTGTGCCCAGAGAGAACGTTCAGGGCAAACCTCTCTTTGTCTGGTTCTCCATTCAGTTCGGAGAATCTATCTTTGATGTCGTTGAGTTCCGGCCATTTAGAATAGGACACATATTTGAGTAAAGAAAAGCTCAGCATCTTTTTCTTTTCAGGCAGTGGAAACACTGAACACGTCGCAAATCTTTTTTTATCAGAACTTTCAAAGAATTTTGAAGTAACGCTCATCAACATTGACAATGTTATGAGAAAAGATGAAAGTTTTGACGATGATTTTGTAAAAGCAGGTCTCATCTACCCTGTTCATGCTCTCAATGCACCGAAAAATGTTATAAGATTTCTTAAAGAACATCTTCCCGAAGGAAAGAACAGACCTTTTTTCATTGTGAAATCTCCAGGAGACCCATTCTTTAACGGTGGCGCAACTTATGAACTGAGAAAAATACTTTCTAAAAAAAGTTACGAAATCATGCAGGAAGAGACAATAGTTATGCCTGCAAACGTTTTTATGGGCTACCGGGATGAGTTTATTAGAAAGATCCTCCTTTTTGCTCAGAAAAGAGTGGAAAAACTCTGTGAAAAGATAGTTTCCAACCGGGTTTTACTTCACAGGAACCCTCTTTGGCTGCGTTTTTCAACATGGATCTTCAGTAGACTTGAATCATTGGGATCACCAATCTTTGGAAAAGACCTTAAAGTCAGCAAAAAATGTAATTCCTGCGGACTGTGTGAAAAGATCTGTCCGACAGGCAACATAAAACTCGTTAACGGAAAACCTAAGTTCGGCTGGAAATGTCTCATCTGCATGAGGTGCATCTACAAATGTCCTCAGGACGCGATCTCTCCCCGCATTTTCGGTTTCTTTAAAGTTAAAAGCTACTATAACATTAATAAATTCAAAGAGTTTGATAAAAGCCCTGCCAACTACAAACCCACAAAGTTTGAAAAAGGTTTCAGCAGGTACTTTCAGGATAGAGACTGATCTTCTCCGGCGATTTTAAGAGCTTCATCAATATTGTCGGTAATAAATTTTTTACCTATTTCCTTATCAAGACCGTATTTTATCAGAGCTTTCATAACCTGACTATCCGGTTTTACTCCGGAAAGGATAAGTTTAACCTTAACTTTTGTGCATTTTTCCTGAAGTTCGAACAGAGCATTTATTCCGGTTGCATCAATTGCCGGAACATGTCTCATTCTCAGGATGAAAGCTCTCGGAGCAACTTCGATCGATGCAATTGTATCTTTGAGCTTATCTGCCATGCCGAAAAAGAACGGTCCGTTTATCTCATAGACTTCAACATCTTCAGGAACTGTTTTATTTTTTATTGAATCAGCATCATATCCGTCATTGATATTTTTATCGAAAAGCCATCCGCATGAAGAGATGCTTGTGACTTCGGACATTCTTTTCATAAAAAGTATTGCGGCAAATATCACACCAACCTGTACAGCTACCGTAAGATCTATAATAACTGTCAGCCCGAAAGTTGTCACCATAACTGCCGCATCACTTTTCGGAGCTTTGAGAAGTCTTCTGAATCTGTGTATCTCGCTCATATCGAAAGAAACGACCATAAGAACTCCTGCAAGTGCGGTAAGAGGTATCTTGACTGCCAGAGGAGCCAGAAAAATCATGAAAAGAAAGAGTACTGCCGCATGAACTATACCTGAAACAGGTGAAACAGCGCCGGATTTAATGTTGGTTGCCGTTCTTGCAATTGCTCCTGTCGCAGGAATTCCTCCGAAAAATACCGAAAAAATATTAGCTATCCCCTGAGCTGCAAGTTCTGTGTTCGAATCGTGTCTGTCACCTGTCATACCGTCAGCAACAACTGCTGAAAGGAGCGATTCTATACCTGCAAGAAGAGCTATGGTTATAGCCTCCGGCATAACACTTCTTATCTTGGCGAGAGTAAATGACGGGAGAGACGGTTCCGGCAGCATTGAAGGGATCGACCCGAATCTTGAACCGATCGTCTCAACATCCATACCGGAAATAAAGGCAATGACGGTAACAAGAGCCACAGCTGTAAAAGCAGCCGGAACTCGTGGAATTTTTCTTCTTATGAGCACTATAACTGCCACAGTTGTTATTCCCAGGATCAGTGTCTGCAGATCCACAGATGTGATGTTGCGTAAGATAACCTGCCACTTTCCTATGAATTCAGGAGGATTTTCAGAAACAGCCAGCCCGAGAAAATCCTTGACCTGACTTGAAAAGATCAGAAGACCTATTCCCGTCGTAAAACCTGTCGTTACCGGATACGGAATGAACTTAATGACAGAGCCGAGCTTGGCAAGACCCATTATCAGCAGAATGATCCCGGCAATGAACGTTGCAAGAAGAAGTCCGTCATACCCGTGCTTTGAGATAACATTGAAAACAATAACAATAAAAGCTCCTGTCGGTCCGCCGATCTGGTATCTGCTTCCGCCCAGAAACGAAATGATAAAACCTGCCACGATCGCCGTGTAGATACCTTTTTCAGGAGTAGTTCCGGAAGCTATCGCAAAAGCCATTGCAAGAGGAAGTGCCACGATGCCCACAGTGATTCCGCTGAAAAGGTCTTTTGAGAACATTTTTGCAGTGTACCCTTCTTTAATTACTTTGAAAATTTTCGGATAGAAGAATGATGACGCATAGTTTAACAGCTTTAACATGTCAGTTCCCTTGTTTAAAAAAACATTAAGCTGCAGGAAAATAGTCCAAACATTTGCAAAGTCAAATGAATTCTTAACGTTTGACTTTTTAATCATTATCCTTAACTTGTTTGCGAGGTCTGTTATCAACTTTTAAGGAGAGTTCAATGAAAAAGATCATTTTTTTCAGTGCTTTGTTTTTTTTATTTTTTTCAATTAATGCGGCAACTATAACTGTCTGTGCTTCAGGCTGTGACTATGATTCAGTAAAAACAGCTGTTGGAGCAGCGGTTGCTGATGACGTTATTCAGCTATCTGCAGAAACCTATACGGATTACAACATCACTATCGATAAAAATCTTACGATCGAAGGTGCAGGAATGTATGACAC
>CAZTKP010000047.1:0-17112 GCA_964614215.1 uncultured Spirochaetales bacterium
TTGCAGAAAACTCTTCAAGGATGGCTGAACCTGCACCTCCGGCGACAACGCCTTCTTCGATCGTTACGACTTTGTCTATCTTCTTTTTCTTAATTAATTCAAAGAGTTCTTCAGGAAGTGGTTTGATGAATTTAAGGTCATAGTGATGAACCGAGACTCCCTGTTTTTCCAGCTTTTTAACAGCTTCTGAAGCTGTGGCTGTCATAATTCCCACAGAAACTATCAACAGCTTTTCCTTTCCGTGGTTGAGAATTTCTCCAGCTCCGAATTTTAGAGGTTTCATCCTGCTGTAGAGTTTCTTTCCCTGACCTCCGCCACGCGGATATCTGATAACGACTGGACCGTCTTTATATTCAACGGAAAGCTCTATCATTCTGGCCATATCATGTTCATCTTTCGGAGCCAGAACGACCATGTTGGGGATCATCCTGAAGTAGGAGATATCAAAAAGTCCGTGGTGAGTTGCACCGTCTTCTCCAACAAGTCCCGCCCGGTCAACTAGAAAGATAACCGGCAGATTCTGCAGCGCAACATCATGGATTATGTTGTCCAGCGCCCTTTGAAGAAAAGTTGAATAAATAGCGACGACCGGCCTGACTCCTCCGGCAGCAAGACCAGCGGCAAAAGTTACTGCGTGACCTTCGGACATTCCCACATCGTAAACTCTGTCAGGATACATTTTCTGAAGTTTCGTAAGTCCCGTTCCATCAGGCATTGCAGCGGTAATCGCGACAAGTGAGCGGTCTCTTCTGAAAAGTTTCGGCAGGAAACCTGATAAATAACCGGTAAAAGAAGGAGAAGACTTTCCTGTTTCACCTGTTTCAACATCAAAAGGACCGATACCGTGAAACTTTCTGGGATTTGATTCGCTATGCTCAAAACCTTTGCCTTTGACAGTCTGAACATGAAGAAGCACAGGCTCCGTATTTGACTTGATATCTTCAAGAGTTTCAATAAGTTCCTCAAGATCATGTCCATCTATGGGCCCTACATACTGATACCCGAAACCCTCAAAGAGAATTCCCGGAGTCAGCAGTGTTTTTGATGAGTTAAGCGCCTTTCTGATTATTTCCACGATCTTATCTCCGTGGAAAAAGGAAGGTAGTTTTGAAAGCACCTGTTTGATCTCATTTCTGGCCATTGCGTAGCCCTGACCCGAAAGCTTCCGGCTGAACCATTTTGAAAGAGACCCTACAGAAGTTGAAATGAACATATCGTTGTCATTTAAAATAGTTATCGTATTTTTACCATATTCAGCAACATTGTTCATAGCTTCAAGAGCAAGTCCGCTTGTCATTGCACCGTCACCGATAACAGAAATTGTGGTCGAGTTCTTTTTCTGAAGCTTTGCAGCCTCGTTATAGCCCAGTCCCGCGGAAATAGACGTTCCACCATGTCCTGTCCCGAAAAAGTCATACTTCGATTCAGCTATTTTCGGAAAACCTGAGATACCGTTTAAGGTTCTAAGTGTGTGAAAGCGATCTTTTCTGTCGGTAAGTATTTTATGAGGATAGGCCTGATGACCGACATCCCAGATTATCTTATCCTGAGGCAGATCAAAAACTTTTAAAAGAGCTAAAGTCAACTCAACCGTTCCTAAGGATGATGCTAGATGTCCGCCGTTTTGTCCGACAGAATCTATAATGATCTCGCGCACTTCTTCCGCAAGAGCCTTTAATCCATCAATATCCGAAGCTTTAATCTTTTCGATCATTTCTTTCTCCTTACAACATAATCAGCAAGTTCCTCAAGAACCTTTTTCCATTCACTTTTCTCAAATCTCTCAAGAGCTGCAACTGCCTTTTGTGAATGCTCCAGCGCTTTCTTCTGTGCCTCTTCAAGACCAAGCAGAGACGGATACGTCACTTTATTTAATGAAGCATCGCTTCCGACAGTTTTTCCAAGCTCCTCTGTGCTTGAAGTAATGTCCAGAATATCATCAGCTATCTGAAAGGCAAGCCCCAGATTGAGTCCGTATTCATCAAGGGCTTCAACAACTTTTTCATCTGCATCAAGCCAGGCAGCAGCTCCTGCAGTCGATGCCATGAGCAGTCTTGCAGTCTTAAAATAATTAATATTATTAAGCACTTCTACTGTCCGTTCATCTTCAGGGATCCGACAATCCTTCACCTGCCCGAGAACCATTCCTCTTCCTCCGACAGCATTCGCAAGATACTTTCCGCCTTCCTTAAAATTACCGTTACCATGCTCAAAAAGAATTGAAAAGGCATCCGTGTTGAGAGCATCCCCTGCAAGAACTGCGACATCCTCGCCGAAAGCTTTATGGCTACTCGGCTTTCCGCGTCTGATATCATCATCATCAAGTGCAGGAAGATCATCATGAATGAGAGAGTATGTGTGAATGAATTCCAGAGCACAGGCATAAGGCATTACAGCTTCCTTTTCCTTTCCAAGAAGCTGAGACACCGCAACTGCAAGAAAAGGCCTTATTCTTTTTCCCCCTGCGCTCAGACTGTAATGCATCGCATCGTGAAGAACTCCGGGGATCCTGAGACTTTCAAGATAGAAGAACAGCTTCTCCTCAATAAGCGGTCTTTCCCGCTCCATCATTTCTCTGAGCATTATTCTTTTCTCCCGAGTTTCCCGGAATCAACTGACTTTTCGCCGGAATCTGTGAGAATTCTCACCTTTGTCCTCGCGTCTTCAAGATACTCTCTGATAGAAGCTGCCGTCTTTACGCCTTTTTCGTAGAGACTCACAGCCTCTTCTATTTCCGGATCTTCATCAAGTTTCTTAACAATATTTTCCAGTTCCTTCATTTTTAAGGCAAGTGTTTTCTTTGAAGCCATATTTTCCTCTTTTATTTATCGTCTATTCCAACAAAAACAACATTATTTCCTGCATCACCCGGCTCTGTAAAAGTTGAATAAGAGTTCAGATAAAGACCTCCTCCCCCTCTGAGCAATGCGGAATTTCCGGTGAAGTAAGGCATAGTGAAGGCAAAACCGCTCTCACCGCCAAAACCGTATGGACCGTTGTTATCTTCAAGGATCAGAGCGATCCTGTAATCCACCATAAACTGTCCCAGATCGTACTCGGAATCTACCTTATCTTTAATAACATCTTCAACACAGGTATAGTCGTTATCTGTACAGGTAATAATATCGTTGTAGATAGTCGTATCACCGCCACACTGGATTCTCAGATACTGAAAGAAAAGATAGGCCATCGCATAATCTGAATAAACCTTGTTCGTATCACTGTAATCCCAGTAAAGAAGAGAGTTTCCGTCTCTGACAGATGAATTGTAGTCTGAACTGTTCGCAACATAGATCATGTCCTGCTGCGGACCCTCGTACATCTGCTGGGCCGCCATCGCAAGACCTTCATCTATCCAGCGGTAATAGAGATCTCCCGAACCCCAGTCGTTTTCCACCAGAAGATTCCTGTTGTTGTGGCACAGATGCTGAAACTCGTGTGTCAGAGTGCTGTAGATCTCATTTACTCCCATTGAAACTTCGATATAGATAAGATCTCTAAAATTTGAATACTGATATTCGTCTGTCGTGTAAAAATCAGAAGGACTGATATAACCCGCTGCAAAACCGCCCAGATCTCCGAGAATTAAAGACACCTTGCCGTTTCCGTCAACATCAGGCTGAGTATAAAAATTTGTCGTGACAAGATCAAAGATCTCCGAATCAAATTCATTTGCTATGGCCTGAATATCCGAACTTGAAAAACTTTCTCCATTTACAAGCCATATCTCGATCTCTTCACCCACATACTTAAGCTCCGCAGTGACAGACTCAGTGTTTCCCGTACCGAAGTTGTACATATAAAATGTATCTGTATCACCCTGAACGAAAGCTATCGGAGCAACCTGTACTTTTCTGATATCCGAAAGCCATGCCGGTTTTCCCAGATCCGGCTGCGGAGGCCTTATGTCATTTCTTAAGAATGGTATTTCATTAATCTTTTTCACCTTCGGAGAAGTAACAACACCGCCTGTCAGAGTTCCGGAAAAAGAAGATGTGTTTCCATCGGGAGAAGTATTGAACACAAGTATCGTATCACCGTCATAATCAGGGCCCGTGAAATCCACTCTCGGATCATCAATTCCCGGAGTTATACATTTTGCAGCCCTGCAGATCTTTCCGTCGTCGTTACAATCTTCAGTTACGACCCATTTTTTATCCTCACAGCTATAGATCATTGTCCCTACACATTTTGAAATAGTTCCTGTGCATTCGGGTTCTTCTTCCTCTTCCTTGCAGTTCACCGTATTCCATCCTGAACAGTCAGATTTACAGAGAGCCAGGCCTGTTCCCAATCCGAGACTGCTGCACAGTGCCGATCCTCCGTCACAGACTTCGTCTCCGTTAACCTTCTTGTCTCCGCAAAATTCTTCCATTTCATCTTCATCCTGCTTTTCATCAACGATCTGTGTATCATTGTCAGAAATTTCATCCGCTACTTCATCCATGATCTCATCAACAGTTTCGTCAGGGACTCCCTGATCATCATTGGTTTCATCAACTTTTTCATTGTCGGCAGTTTCCGCTTCCTCGTCCGAAAAGATGTACTTTTTAGTCGTAACTGAATTCCCGCAACTGACAGAAAAAACTACAGCAAGAAAAATTAAAATTACTTTTTTCAAGATCCCCTCCACAAAAATTATCCCCATGATTTTACTTTCCTTTAGGAACCTGTCAAATCGAATTTTATTTATTGTTCTTGCATGCGTTACAAAAAGTAGTAACATGATAATGGTTTTTCCAGTTGAGGGTAACTGTGACGGAAAAAGAGAAAAATAAAAAAACGCTTACATCGACAAAAGTTATCTGCGCTAAATGCGGAAAAGAACATTTTGTGAATTTTGTAGCAGACGGGCATCGGGACTACTACTGCGATTCGTGCCTTAAGGAAATGCATCACGACAGAAAAAAAGGCAAGATCAAGAAAGTGATCAGCAGAAAGACAGGGAAACCTTCTTATGAATTTGTCTGCGACATCTGTGATAATTTCCGCAGAGCTTCCTACTATCCGGCAACGATCAACGGGCTTTTTTACTGCAAAGAGTGTGAAAACAGAAAAAAGGCAGAAGATCTCAAGAAAAAAAGAAAGCGCATTGTCATCGCTTCAGAAAAGAAAGAGAGCTAGTATTTTCAAGCATTTTTCTATCCCTGAAAGCTCATTTCTTGACATAGTGATTTTGTTGGATTAAATACCCTTACTTATTTGTTACTTAAGAGTTTTATGAACCAATAAGGTATTAGTGGAGTAAAAAATGAAAAAGATCCTACTTGTTTTCGCAGCAGTACTCATTTCAACTGTTTCATGCAACATTAAACAGCAGAGTGCAGGAAACGAACTCTTTCCTCAGGATGATGGAAAAGTCGTTGCAGAATTTGACGGCATCAAGATCACTGACAAGTATCTTGCAAGCTACCTCAAAGATCTCAATCCCTACCTCAAAAGCCGTTACAACACTCCTGAGAAGAAAGAGGAGCTTATAACAAAGATCATTGAGGGTGAAATGATCGCCAGAAAGGCTATTAAAGACGGAGCTCTTGATGACAAAGCACTGCTTTCAAAGATCAAATCAACTATTGCCAGATACTACAGCGGCACAAAGATGAAAACTGACATTGAAAGCAGTCTTAACGTTTCTAGCGAAGAAATGAAAAAACATTTTGAAGAGAATCAAGACACCTACAGCCAGCCTGAAAAGGTTAAGGCAAGCCACATTCTCATCAAAGTAGAAAAAGATACTGACAAAGCTAAAGCTAAAGCCATCGCGGAAAAAGTTCTCAAAGAAGCTAAGGCTAAAGCCAAGGACCCGAAAAGTTTTGGAAAACTTGTCAGCAAATACAGCGAAGACAAAGGTTCAAAAAGAAGAGGCGGAGATCTTGGATATTTCGCAAAGACAGAAGAAGGCGGAAAGATGGTAAAACCGTTCTCAGATGCCGCTTTTGCTCTTAAGAACGTAGGAGACATCAGTGATATCGTGGAATCTCAGTTCGGTTTCCACATAATCAAGCTTACAGGAAAAAGAGAAAAAGTTATTAAGACATTTGAAGATGTAAAAAAGAGCATTGAGCAGACTCTTAAGTCTCAGAAGAGAAAGGACGGATTTCAGAACCGCGTGGACGAAATAAAGAAAGAACTTGGCTTTAAGCTCAACAAAGAAGCTGCTCAGGCTATTGACCTTGGAATTCCTCAAGAAGTAAATCAGTCTGCCAAGAATTTTGATAAAAAAGGTCCGACAAAAAGAATAGATCCTGCTAAAGTAAAGAACATTCAGGAAATGCTTAAGAAAAAGGGCGGACCTGACAAAAAGGGACCGAAAAAAGGAAAAGGAAAAGGGAAAAAAGGAATGAAGGGACTTAAAAAACAGTAGCTTATGAAAAAAACTATTCTCTTTATACTTATTCTTTTCACCTTCTTTCTGTCGGCTCAGGAAGAACTCCTCAACAAGATGGTCGTAAAAGTTAACGGTCAGATACTGACACTTTTCGATCTTAAAAAGGAACTGAACCCTCAGGCTCCCGAAAAAGTAACATCTCAGGCTGTTACTGAAAGAAAAGACCAGCTTGTTCAGAAGGCAATTGAGAATGAACTTATCCGCCAGGAGATCCGAGAACTTCAGATAGAGATAAGCGACGAGGAACTGGACAGAGCTGTCCAGAATGTTGCCGCATCGAATAAGATCTCCGTAGAAGCACTGAAGGATGAGATCGAGAAACAGGGCCTGGGTTGGGAAACATACAGAAATGACATCCTTACTCAGCAGCTCAAACTTCTTAATCTGAAACGTCATATTACAGTAACAACCGTTGACGTTGACGAGGCTATCCTGCGCTCGATCTATGAAAAGAACTTCTCGGAGGAAAATCACTATACCGCCAGCCATATAATTCTCCAGTCCCAGGCGGGATCAGCTAATGACGGTGAAATATTCAAACAGATAGACGACATCTATTCAAAGATCCAGTCCGGAGAAACAACCTTCGAAGATGCCGCAAAGACATATTCACAGGACGGTTCTGCCGCAAGTGGCGGTCTACTCGGCACTTTCCCTGCATCTCAGATGGTTCCCGAATTTTCTGAAAAACTCAGCACCATGAAGGAAGGAGAGCTTTCAAAACCTTTTAAAACAAGGTTCGGCTGGCATATCGTAAAACTTATAAAAGTGGAAAAGAAGGATCCTCCCGAGTACAACAGTGTCAGAGGACAGATCCTGAACATCTACTATCAGAAAAATATGGAAAAGGCATTTAAAAGCTGGCTTGAGAAAAAGCAGGAACAAAGCCGAATTGAAATTCTTTTCTAGAGAAAAACTCCGGGATCCGGACATTTTTTTACCTGTTCTCATTTTTTTCATTTCCTATCTTATAAAAAGCTTCCTGTTCACCAGTTTTGCTTTCACTTACGATGAAATAGCCTATTCGGCAACAGCGCAGGATCTGGCTCATAACGGGGGCTGGTTTAATTTCTCAAACTCCACAGATCTTTTCTTTTTCCCTCCTCTTTTCAACTGGTTAAGCGGACTCCTTGTTTCTTTTGGAACTGAAAGAGTGATAGCTGTAAGAACTGTAACGATGGTTTTTTCCTCAGCTATTGTCGTGGCAATCTATTTTATCTTAAGAAACTACGGACTATCAGCCCGCAGAGCACTTACGGGACCTGTTTTATGGACAATGATACCCGGAGTTCTGTTCTACGGCACTGTCGGTCAGGTCGAGATCCCGTTCCTGTTCTTTGTGCTGCTTTCCATTCTGCTTATTCAGAAAGAGCAACGTCTTAGAAACATTATTCTTTCGTCCTTTTTTCTTGCCTGCGGAGTCTGGATAAAGGAAACAGCCATCGGTTTTGCACCTGTTCTGTTTTTGGTCCTTGCAATGGAAAAAGACCGAAAGAGACTTCTCCTGTGGACAGGTTCTTTTGTTCTTTTCTGTCTGCCTCTGCTCCTTAGGTCTTTCTTTTCAGAGGGTTACGGACTTTTCTATGAACTTTCGAACGACCTTATTTCCTGGGGGAACATCAGTTTTTTAAGCCCCTTCAGAAACCTTCTGTCACTGCTGGGATTCTTCTCCTTTTCTTCATGGATAGATATTACAGCCCTTGTTCTCTGCATACTTTTTGTTGTCAGTGTTAATGTTTACGCACTGTTAAAAAAGAACTGCCGGCTAATAAGAGTTCTCGTCATCTCAAACGCTATCTTCCTGATATTCTTCATAATTTTTCCAAAAAAATTCGATTATTACCTACTTGGAATACTTCTGTTCACTCTAATTGTGACTGTCACGGTCTTTTCCAAAAGCAGGATCGTTATGACCCTGCTTGCAGTTATTCTGACAGCACTTTCCATTGAAGGACTTCACTATCGCGGATCGAACTGGGACCGATATTTCGAGGCAGTAAGGATAATCACAAATGCAGCCAAGGAAGATCCGGGAACTACCATAGGCACAACTTTTCCTGAAACTGTGAGATACATCGCCGAAAAGAATTCACTTGATATTAAAGTGGCAGATATTCCCTTCACCGGACCGCAGAAAAAAACATGCATGAACGAACCGGACAGATGTATCACAAAATATGACTACTTTTTCACTGATGACCTGTTCTTTGTCGTTCTTTTCTGCAGAACATGGCCCATACAGAAGGAAAACTGCGATATCGAGGCAATGAAAAGGACCTTCTCCCAACTTGAGAAAGTGGAGATAACCAACTATTTCAGCCTATATCAGGTCATCAACCGTGAAGAACGAAATCCCTAATTTTTTCAGCGGCTTCCTTTATCTCATCAATTGGTTTTGCAACATTTATCCGTACAAAATTCAAAGCATTGTTACTGAAGTGAAGACCGGGAACGACCGCAACTTTTTTTGACTCATAAAGTTCGACAGCAAAATCAAAACCGTTCTCAAATTTTTGAGGAAGTTCCGCCCAGATAAAGTATCCGCCCTCAGTTGCCGCAACTTTAAAACCGGCATCTTCAAGAGTTTCTTTCATCAGATCAAATGATGTCTTTATCTTTGTTTTGAGCGGTTCAAGATAAGTCTCTTTATGATCGTTCTCTGCCAGATAACCTGAAACGGCATGCTGAAGAACTGACGGAGAGCTTAGACCAGTGTAATCATGAATATCAATAAGATTTTTCATGTGGTTTTGGGAGCAGGCGAGAAAACCGAGTCTCCAGCCGGTTATTGAAAGCATCTTTGAAAAAGCCGAAACATAGAAAACCAGTCCTTCCTCAATATCTATATTATATTCAGGTTTTTCACTAAAACACAGATCCGAATAAACTGCGTCAAAGATCAGGAAAACATTGTTTTTCTTACAAATATCAACCATTTTCTCGAACTCTTTTTCACTCCAGAGCTTACCTAATGGATTGCCCGGAGTGCATAGAAAAATGAGGTCGATATTTTCATCTTTTACAGTTTTTTCGAGCTTTGAAAAGTTAACTGTCAGACATTTCTCAAGTTTAAATGAAGTAAAGTTGTCTCCATAGATCCTCGGAAGATTTGAATAGCTCTCATAGACAGGATCAAAAGCCATTGAGTTTAGTTTTCCGCCATTTTTCTGACGAAGATAAAGATAGATCAGAGAGACAGACTCTGTCGCACCATTTGTAATCAGAAAACTTTCAGGAGCAGCATTGATCGGAGTGATCGAAGCAATGGATTCTTTAAGACTTGCCAATCCTGTTCCCGGAGCGTATTGATGGACCGACTCTTTCGCTGTTTTACTAAGAATATCAAGAAGTTCTTTAGGCGGATCAAAACCCGGAAGACCCTGAGCACAGTTAATCCCGCCCTCTTTTTTAACCATATTGCTCATGTAACTAATCAGCGATCCTTTCGGGATCTCTCTACCCTTCGGTGTAAGCATCTTTTTCTCCAAAAACAGTTGTTTCGCTCAAAGATATTTTATTGAAGAAAGATAATCAAGGATTCCTGAAAAGTTCAACAAATCGCCTCTTAAACCCATTTTCTCAGAGTAGGATATGAAAAATCTATTGATTTCTCCAATCATATTTTGTAAAATACACTAAAAGCTCATTTTATAGTTGGAGGTTTTTATGGAAAAAGCTTTACAATTTCAAAACAGACACTGGACAAAAGGAAAATATGAAAACTATCTATACAGAGAAAACCTGACTCTGACATTAAAGAAGTTTGACCTCAAAGAAGTTCTTATCCTTACCGGTATCCGTCGAAGCGGCAAATCAACAATGTTCAGACTGATAATAAACCACCTTATCGACACAGGTGTTAATCCCGGCACAATTCTTACAGTTAATTTTGATGACCCGTTTTTTGTTGAAATCTGCGAAGATTCCCGTCTTATAGAAAAAATCATTGAGATTTCCGATAAACTTACAGGACAAAAAACTGAATATCTTTTTTTTGATGAAATTCATCAGGTTAAAAACTGGGAAAAATATGTAAAAAGTGCCTATGATTCTGAAAGGTTTAAAAAAATATGCCTTACAGGTTCAAATTCAGCCCTTTTAGAAGGTGAATATGTAACCCGCCTTTCAGGAAGATATATCGTTCAGCAGGTTTTTCCATATTCGTTTTCTGAAAGACTGAATCATAATAATATCAATAACCTTTTATCTCTTAATTATAGAAAAAGCGAGGTTCTTTCACTCGTTGATGACATGATGGAATTCGGTGGTTATCCCGAAGTCTCAGCACTTAACGACAACGATATGAGACGGGAGATAATTCTTTCCTATTACGAAACAATAATTCTAAAAGACTGTGTTGCCAAAGGTGCGGTGCGGGAAATAAAAAAATTCAGACAGCTTGTTCACTACATGGTCTCAAACATGACAAGTCTTTACTCGTACAACTCTCTCAGCAGGAAGCTGGATGCATCTGATATGAGCATAAAGGAATTTGTACAACTTCTTGAAAACAGCTTTTTTATAAGTGAACTTAAACTTTTTTCCTACTCTGTTGCAACTCAGACTAGAAATAGAAAAAAGATCTATTGTGTTGATAACGCATTTCCGGCAAACGTATCTTTCAGATTTTCTTCAAATAAGGGTATCCTTTTCGAAAATCTTGTTTTTACAGAATTCAGCAAGTTGGGAGCTGAAATATTCTATTTCAACGATACTTACGAATGTGATTTTATTGTAAAACTTAATAACGATTTTGAAGCCGTGCAGGTTTCCATTGACCTTGAAGATGAAAACGTTCTTGAAAGAGAACTCCGAGGACTAAAAAAAGCAATGAGTGCTCTCGAAATTCAAAAAGGAACTATCATTACTTACAACACTGAAAAAGAATTAGAAAACATTCGGGCAGTTCCCTTCTGGAAATATTTCTTCAGACAATGAATTTAATAATTTTCTTTCTTGACATTTCATCTCTAGCGGTTTAATATTTAGAGAATTATCTAATTGCCTAAATGGAGGGCATGGTGATCAACAATGTTTTTAAGGCTCTTTCAGATCCGACGAGAAGAAGGATTCTGGAGCTTTTAAAAGAAAAGGATCTGACAGCAGGTGAAATTGCGGAGGAGTTTGATATCAGCAAGCCTTCGATATCATTTCACCTCAACATTTTAAAGAATTCTGAACTTGTGCTTACGGAAAGACATGGTCAGAACATAGTTTATTCAATAAATACAACACTTTTTCAGGATGTTATTTCCTGGCTTTACGACTTCAAGGACGCGGAGGATAACAATGAAAAATAAAACTCTCATCATCGT
This sequence comes from uncultured Spirochaetales bacterium, assembly GCA_964614215.1. Taxonomy (GTDB): domain Bacteria; phylum UBP6; class UBA1177; order UBA1177; family UBA1177; genus CAZTKP01. The sequence continues at coordinate 11,704 of CAZTKP010000047.1, forward strand.
TTCTGTTCTTTCTTTCTTAGGAATTTCAGCATTTTACCCTTTTCTGCCCGACACTATTCCAATACACTGGAACGCTGCCGGTGAGATAGACGGATGGGGAGGAAAGTGGAACATTTTTCTGCTCGGAGCACTGCCTCTCTTAAATCTCCTGCTTTTTATAATTCTGCCGAAGATCGACCCTAAGAAAGAGAACTATGAAAAACATAAAAAAGCCTACGAATGGATGCAGTGGATAACAGGCATTGTGTTCATTGGACTGGGTTGGCTCATGCTTTCATTTTCCATGGGAATTGAGTTCGATATGGGCATTGTTCTCCGACTGGTTATCGGAGTAATGTTCATTCTTCTAGGCAATTTCATGGGTCAGCTTCGTCAGAACTACTTTGTCGGAATAAAAACCCCCTGGACATTAGCGGACAAGGATGTGTGGAGAAAAACTCACAGACGCGGCGCACTCGTTTTTGCTTTAATGGGCCTTGCCATGATTGCTTCCATCCTGCTCCCTGCTGAATATCTTGCGGCTGTAGTTCTCACAACTTCTCTGGGAGGTGTCGCCTACCTTTTCATTTATTCCTACCTGGAGTTTCGTAAATTACAGAACTAACACTATCCTGACAAAACTGGACAATTACACTTATTAGCGTATTCTAACTACCGTTATTTTTTGTTTTTGTTTTAGTATTAATCTTCGGGATGTTACTGTAATGAAGATATCTAATTTACCTTTATTTTTAATTTTATTATGTTTACCTTTTTCACTTTTTGCCTATCTTGATCCCGGTTCCGGAAGCATGCTTTTTTCGGCAATTGTCGGAATAGTCGCAACATTGTTTTTTGTCTTTAAAAGCTTTGTTTTTAAGATTATCAACCTTCCCGCCTATCTTTCAGGCAAAAGGTCCGGAATATCTAAAACTAAAACAGACAAGATCGTTTTCTATTCGGAGGGACCTAAATACGGTAATGTTTTTCTACCTATCGTAAGAGAACTTAATAAAAGGGGTGTTCCAAGCACTTTTTTACACAGCAAAAAGAACGACCCTGTTCTTGAAAGCGGACTTGAAAACGTAAACCCCATTTACATCGGAGAAGGGAACAAAGCCTTTTTTATGCTGAACACATTGTCTGCCGATGTCTGTATAATGACAACTCCGGGACTTGATGTTCTTCAGATAAAACGCAGCCCCGGGGTAAAAAAATATATCCACATTCCTCATTCCACCGGCGGATGCAGCGGTTATGCAACCTACGGACTTGACTACTACGATGTGGTTCTCACCGGAGGAGATGCCGACATAAAAATGATAAGAGAGCTTGAAGATGTCAGAAATCAGCCGAAAAAAGAACTTGAGGCTATAGGATGCACCTACATGGACATACTTCGTGAAGAACTTTCAACACTTGAACCGAAGAACTTCAACCTTGATCCCGACAGAAAAACTATACTTCTTTCTCCAACCTGGGGCCTTCACGGACTACTTAGAAAATTCGGTGAAAAGTTATTGACCGACCTGACAAGTCTAGACAAGTTCAATATTGTTGTCAGACCTCACCCTCAGGCATTTATTTCCGATAAAGACCTGATCGAAGAATTGACAAGTAAATTTCCAGACAGCGGAACATTGCTTTGGGATAAAGCTCCCCACGGTCTTCAGTCAATGAACAAGTCTGATATAATGATAAGCGATTTTTCCGGCATCATCTTCGACTATATTCTTCTTTTTGGAAAACCGGTCCTTGCTTTTAAAGGAAAATATGACAAACGCGGACATGACTCTATGGATCTTGCACAGGATCCCTGGAATCTCCAGGCTGTTGAAAAAACAGGAGTTTCAATTGAAGAGTCAGACATAGAGAACCTCATCCCGCTTATCCATCAGAAGCTGAACGATAAAGCGGCTTTTAAAGACCACCTCGAATATCTGCACGAAGGTATGGATAAATATCCTAACGAAACCGGGAAAAGAGGAGCTGATGCAATATTAAAGGTCGTTAAGGAATTAAAAGTTAAGTAAACAGCAAAATGGACAAATGATATGATTTTATTCTACGATATTTTTATATATCCCCTGGAACTTTTCATGGATCTGGTTCTCCGGCAGACACTGAACCTGACAAGCTCTCCACTAATTTCACTTTCGGTATTAAGCCTTATAGTAACCATTGTATCACTGCCGATCTACCATATTGCTGAGGCCTGGCAGGATAGAGAAAGAGAAATTCAGAAAAAGTTAAAACCTAAAATATTTGAATTTAAGAGTGTCTTTAAGGGCGCAGCACTGAACACATATATCAACACTCTTTACAGACAGAACAACTATCACCCTATACAGGCCGTCAGAACGTCTTTCGGTCTTTTAATTCAGATCCCCTTCTTTTTTGCCGCCTACCATCTTTTATCCAACTATGGTGATTTTGAAGGTCTTAAAACTGTTATCTTTGATGATCTGGGCAAACCTGACGGACTCCTGTCTATAGGCAATATTTCAATAAACGTGCTTCCCTTTGTAATGACAGCTGTGAATCTAGCTTCATCATTTATCTATTCAAAAAAAATGATAGGGAAGGAAAAGATCCAGCTTTACGGAATTGCCGCACTGTTTCTTATCGTTCTTTACAACTCTCCCGCAGCACTTCTTTACTACTGGACATTTAACAATATTTTCAGTCTGGTAAAGAACTTTATTTACACCAAGATCTATAAAGACGGGGTTATCTCAAAGTTTGAAAAAGAAACGCCTCAGGCCAGTCCTTTCATTTCCAGACTGAACAAAGCAAGACCCGGAAACTGGAACACCGTTACGCTTCTAGCTGCTTCAGCGACTGCTTTTTTTCTTGGTTTTTTTAACGCACCTGACGAAAGCTCTACTGAAATTCCGGGACTTGTCATATCATTCATTCCACTTTTCATTCTCAGCTTCTTTTCAATTATATCGAATTTAAAAAACAGATCTGGAAAAAAGAGATTGACTCTGGGCGTTATCTATGCCCTTTCTCTTTTGACTGCACTAACCCTCTTCTTCCTTAAAATTACTTCAATTTTGGAAGAAACGGTCTATCTTGAAAATGCAGTCTACTTTTCATTTGCTCCCTTCGCATTTGACCTTCTTTTAATAATTATCAGGATTTTTGAAAAAACTCTGTTCCGATTTATGCCAGATGAAAACTCTCAGATAAGATCAGCATTTAACAGATCAGCTTTAGTTTTATTGATCGGAATTTTCATATCAGCTCCCCTTACGGTCCTCTCTTCCGGCTCTGCATCCGATTTCGATGATTCCCTTTTTTACTATCTTAGCTACCTTATTGTTTTTTCTATTATTTCTTTTGTTTTTCTCAAAGTTATTTACAATGTTCTGCCTTCAAAATGGAAAACGTTATTTACATTTGTGACCTTATCTATCTCCATGCTGAGTCTCGTCAACATCTTTATTTTTCCAGGCAGTTACGGGGATATGAGTCACTTTATATTTAAGGACGATATTGTTAATTCCGGAATTTATATTACAGTTAATACGTTAACACTCCTGCTGATCTTAACAGTTTCAGCATTTCTTGTGATAAAAAACAAACTGAATTTTTTAACGCCTGTAATGACTGTTGCGATTTTCTCTCTTATTATACTTTCAGTATTTGACTCATGTGGCTTTGCCGGAAAAAGAGACAGCTCTGAAGAAAAAACTAATGATAGCGAGACCCTTTTTACCTTTTCAAAAACCGGGAAAAACGTTGTTGTTCTTATGCTTGACAGATTTATAGGCGGATATGTCCCTCAGGCTCTTAAATTTATTCCGGAACTTAAAAAAGATCTTGACGGTTTCACCTGGTATCCCAACTCTCTTTCTCCTGCGAGCTACACAATAGGAGGTGTTCCTGCAATTATGGGAGGATGGGACTATTACATTAAAAATGTCAATTCTACAAGAACTGACGTTCCCCTAATGGATAAACTTGATGAAAGTGCAAGGATAATGCCTTACAACTTTGATAAAGCAGGATATGAAGTTGATGTCTATGCTGATGTGAAAAGATGGTTTAAGGAAAAAGACCCTAAAAACATAGGCAACTCCAGATTTCATGATCTGGACCTTAAAAAGATCAGGAACGAATGGCTAGCAAAAAGCAAAGTTGAATCTATGCAGGAAGATAATACTTTGAGAAAACAGCTTCTTGTTTTCGGCCTTTTCAGAGCCGCTCCTGTTTTTTTACGAAAATGGATATACGATGAAGGCAAGTGGCAGATCGAAACTGGCGATGAAAACCCAGATTACAGATCAGACAGCAGCAGATACGTCTCTTTTCATCAGAAAAGCCAGTGGAGAAGGCACACCTGCTTAAAATATTACGCTGTTCTTGATTTTCTCCCCGAGTTCTCAAAGGTATCTGATACTTCAAAGAACCGGTTTTTCTATCTTTCCAACAATCTTACTCATGAACCTCATTCCATAAATGCGAATTTTGAATATGAACCGACAGGTAAAGTCAGTTATCCAAAGAGCATTCAGATAAAGTTTGGCAAAAGCACCAATTCTCTTAAACACCTTTATACGGATACTGCTGCATTAAGACTTGTGAACGAATGGATCAAATGGATGAAAGATAACGGTGTTTACGACAACACAAGGATCATTCTTGTTTCAGACCATGGAAGAGATGTATATAATCCCTTCTATGACAGACAGAAAATTTCCGGTGCAAGAAAAAAAGCTCACCCTGCTTATTTCAACAACCTGCTTATGATCAAAGATTTCAATGAACATGGTGAAATTAAAATATCCGATGATTTCATGACCTCACTCGATGTTCCCGCTTTGGCGATGAAAGATATTATTGCCGGGGAAAACCCTTACACGGGAAACAAAGTTGAAATTCCTGAAGAAAAACTCCCGTTTACTGTCTACGACACTCAGTGGAGAAACGAAAAACAGGGAAAATACGAATTTAAATACCATGAAAAATATGAAGTTGATAAAGATATTTCCAAATTGAGAAACTGGAAACTACTTAAGGAAAAATAATTTAACTGCACTTTTTGATTAATATGATTCTATAAGTTATAGTAATGTAGCTTTTTTATTTATAGGGAGTGGAAATGAAAAAATCTGTGTTTTTTATCCTGATCCTGGGTCTGGTTTTATCTGTTTCTGCGGAAAAGAACTCTGTTCAGGCAATAATCCTGCACAACGATGGATACAAACTTTACAAAAGTTATCTGCCTACTGACAACACCTATAAGAATACAGCAAGGGATATGGGTGTTCTGGCATCAAAGAACAGAAGTAAAGTATACAGAAAAAGTCAGCAGCTCATTAATCTTGCAAGAAACAAAAGTACTCAGTATTACAAAACAAATAAAAAGCTCATAGAGTATCTTAAGAAAAAATGGAACAAGCCTCATTACGTGAGCATGAA